>CABURR010000018.1 GCA_902493985.1 uncultured Collinsella sp.
TCAGTTGCGTCACCACATGGCCGCCAGCGTAGCTCAGTTGGTAGAGCACCGCTCTCGTAAAGCGGGGGTCACCGGTTCGAGCCCGGTCGCTGGCTCCATTGCACAAGATAGCCGCCTTCGGGCGGCTTTTTTGTTGCCGATTCGCCCACTCGGTGGACTTCGGATTTAATGCTTAGGGGGCGGGGATTTACCAAAGTGAAATTTTAATGAAAAGAAACCCAGCTGCAACAATTGCCATGGTGAGGGCTCGAATTGGCCATATAGATTTAAAATAGCCACAATACCTTCTCTTTTGCTGGAACGATATATCTATACAAGGTTGTGAGCGGAAAACAAAAATACGTCGATTGCTATCCGACAAACGGGTCTGGAATTGCATTCACCGGCATTTCGGGGCAGATTGATACACATGTACGAAAGGGAACCTATGTGGTGCGTTGGGTTGGAGCTGCTGCAGGCCCGATATGGATTGCGGTCTTGCGCCCCGATGTCCAAATAGATTTCTCTCTCTAGACGGGAAGTTGCTCATGGACGCCATATATGACGGAGATGACTGGGTCGATCATTATACTTGGCGCCTGGTCGGCTCGAACGACAATGGGGATGTGGTGTTTGATGGACTATGTCCAAAGCATCTCCATCCTTTTGTCTCGTCGTTAATTGAGAGTTCCGCTCGTGTTGCCCCCTACAGCTCGGCATCGCTTCATGATACGGACGTTTTGAAGACCATAAGGGAATCAATTGACGAGGGCACGATGAGCAGTTCGTTGTTCTCTCGGCTTGTGGGGCTGGATGAGATTCAATCGAAACGACTGCTTGCGGGCGAAAAGGTGGAACTCACTTATCGGTCGATGATTTCAATCCTGCGGCTAGCCGATGTTCTTCGCAAATAAACAGCTTCCCTATTCAAAAACAGAAAACCCCGCCAAACGTGATCCCCCTAGGGAAAACACGTTTAGCGGGGTCCTGGCGTGATTTCCCTAGGGGAATCACGCCAGCAGACGAACAGCTCAGCCGAGCAGCTCTTTACTCTTCCCAGTAAGCGTCTGCAAGCAGCTTAAAGCAGATCTTCTTGACCGGCTGTGCGCCATCGCCCGGGAACTCGAGCGTGGGCATGTGAGGCTCGCCGGCAACGAACAGCGCAAACTTGTCGTCGGCAAGATCGCCGGCGATCGAAGCGTCGGAATCGACCAGATCGTAGTCGTCCTTCTCGTCAAACTCCTGAACCAGCGTCAGGCTGCCCGTGGCAACCTTAAAGGCCTCGCGACCCTCAATGTCGATCTGCAGGTCGTGATAGCGCTGATGCGTCTCGTAGTGAGCCTCAGCCTCGGGACGCGTCGTGGGAGCCATGACGTTCGCAAAGACCTTGTCGCCCAGAATCGGATGGCTGCCCACCTCGAGCTCCGCCGGGTCGTTCTCCTCGAGCCAATCAATCAGCACGTCGAGGCCCTTGAGCATTCCGCGGTACTCCTCGATATCGCCCAATGCACCGTAAATCATCTAAATCCCCTCTCGGATCGTTTCTTTGGCGGCTACTCGGCAAACGCATTGCCGACGCTGTTGCCGCCCACACACGTCTCGACCAGGGTAAGGTCGGGACTGAACACGACAAAGCCGGCGTCGCGCCCCGGCATAATGCTACTGCACTTGTCGTCGACATGAGCTAGTAAGCGATGCCGGGGCCGACACCCAGGCTCTTACAGCTCGGTCACGATAACGCCGTTGTAAACCTCGTCCCAACGATCCATGACCAGATGGCCGGTCATGGGATCCATGGCGTTGAGCTTGCCGCAGGTGTTGGCGGTACGAAGTACCGTCTCGTCATCCGCGCCAGCAGCGATGGCATGTGCGAAGCCTGCGATAGTGGAGTCACCAGAACCCGTAGCGTTAACGGCAGGGATATCGGGCGTCTTTGCGCGGAACGCACGGCCATTGTGGAAGCCAACGGAGCCGGCAGCGCCCATGGACACGACGACCCAGGGGATATCGGAGAAGCGGGCGTCAGAGGCGAGCGCGGCGCGGAGCTCGTCCACATCGTCGGTGGTAAAGCTCGTGCCCAGAAGGCCGTTGATCTCGGTCAGGTTAGGCTTAACCAGCTCGGGCTTGACCTCGGACTTGAGCGCAGCCTCGAGAGAGGCACCCGAGGTATCGAGCAGCACCTTGGCGCCGGCGTTCTCGGCAATGCCCGTGATCTTGGCATAGTAGTCCGCCTCGACGCCGCGGGGCAGCGAACCCGAGATGGTGACGACATCGGCCTTGCCCGCAAGCTCGGTAAACTTAGCAGTAAAGGCATTGAGCTCCTCGGGGGCAATTGTCGGGCCGCTCTCGAGCAGCTCGGTCTGGTTGCCGGCGTGGAGGATGTTGAGGCAAATGCGAGTCTCGCCCTTGATGGGCACAAAGTCGTTGTTAATACCGTTAGCGTCCATGAGCTCGGCCATATAGGCGCCCATATGGCCACCAAGCAGGCCGGTTGCCACAACGTCGTCGCCCAACTGACCAAGGACGCGGGCTACGTTAAGGCCCTTGCCGCCGGCGGTCTTTTCGGGCGTCACACGGTTGACATCGTCGATAACGAGCTCATCGAGCTGATAGCGCGTATCGACAGACGGGTTCATCGTAACGGTGAGGATCATTTTTAGCTCCTTATCTCGCAGGCTCCTTGTGCCTCGCGATACGAGTCGACAAAACGGAATTACAGAATCTCAATCGTGAACGAGCGAACGACGGTCTCCTTGGGCTTGGCGATAAGGCAGCCGCGCTTGTGCTCAAGCACGTCGTCCTCATCGGAGCAGGTCGAGAGGCCGCCCCAGGGTTCAACTGCCACAAAATCACCCTCGGGCTTACTCCACACAATGAGATACGGGAAGCCTTCAAAGCTCAGGCGGACGCCCTTGTCCTCGCCCTTTTTGGAAAGCGTGACCTGACGACTCTCGAGCACGTCAAAGATGGTCTCCGCAAAATCGAAGAGCTCATGCGACAGGGGCAGCGTCTTTCCCACCATGGGGTTCTTGGAGCGGTTTGCCACGTCAATCAATCCAGTCGAGGGAACGGCGGTGCAGAGCTCTGCAGCCTCGTCTTTCTCAAAGCGCAGCTCGTAGTCCGTATAGGCCTCGCCCTCATCGAGCGGACACCTAAAGCCGGGATGACCGCCAATAAAGAACGGCATGTCCTCGGTTCCCTCGTTGGTCACCTCATAGGAGACGCGCACGGCGGTATCCTCGAGCGTATAACGAGCGACAAGCTTAAACGGGTACGGATAATCGCTCAGCAGTGCGGCGTTATCCTCCGAAGCCAGGCACATCGCCAGCTCGTTCTCGCCTTGGCTCAGTAGCTTCCACTCCTGTTTGCGCGCAAACCCGTGGCGAGCGAGCTTTACATGATGCCCGGCAAACGTCATGGCGCTGTTGTCACGCAAGCCTCCGCAAATCGGGAAGCAAATCGGTGCCTGACCGGACCACACGGCGGGATCGCCCTGCCACAGATACTCGCGGCCTCCAGCCTCGATCGAGGTAAACGAACCGCCAGCCGTGGACACCTTAATAGAAATCGAATCGTTGGAGAGAGCGTATTCCATTGCCCATCCTTTCGAACAACTGCTTTTTTGCTCGCAAGAACCCGTCTCGGCCCTGACCAAAGGACAGACCCGCACGTTCATCGATACGTCCGGTATCCCAGCCATGCAACGGGGTACCATACAGACATTGATGCAATTACAGCTGAAAGGCCTTCTTATGCGAACCATCATCCTCTACGCCTCGCGCCATCACGGCAATACGAAAAAGCTCGTGGACGCCATCGTCGAGGCGCACCCCGAGATCGATACCCTCGATGTGAAGTCACTCGGTAAAAACGAGTATCCCAACCTGCACGAATATCATCTGATCGGTGTCGCCACGGGCATCTATTACTCCGAGATCGACAAGGACATGGCACGCGTGCTCACTAACGTGCTGCAACCGCAGGACAAGGTGTTTGGCCTTATGACCTACGGTGGCAAAAACAAGTGGTACGGCAAGGATATCGATGGCATCTGCCGCATGAGGCAGGCCATCTTTATGGGTGTCTACGGCTGCCCCGGCTTTGATACGTGGGGACCGTTCAAGCTCGCCGGCGGTGTCCAAAAGGGACACCCGACCGCCGAGGAAATTAAGGGCGCCGTCGACTTCTTCGACAAGATCGAAGACGAGTATGGCGACATCATCGTCGAAGAGTACGCCAAGCGTGAGAAGCGTCTAGCCTACGAAAAGGAGCATCCTGCGGGAGGTCTTGTGGCCGGCGTTAAGCGCACGGCAAAGAAGATCGCTAACAAGCTGTAACTGTTAAGGTGCTTTTGAGCGTTTAACCCATACGGCGGGTCCGAGCAGATTCGGGCCCGCCGTCTTTTTCTATCGTTACTCGGTAAAGGCGTTGCCGACGCTCTGGCCGCCAACATACGTCTCGACGAGGGTAAGCTCATGGTCGAACACGACAAAGTCGGCGTCGCGACCCGGCATGATGCTGCCGCACTTATCCTCGATGTGCGCGGAGCGTGCCGGCACCTCGGTTGCCATGCGAATGGCGATATCGGCGCTGGCGATGCCCCAGTCGACGATGTTCTTGACGCCCTGGGCAAGCGTGAGCACCGAGCCGGCAATGCTCTTGCCGTCGGCGAGCCAGCACAGGTTGTCCTTCATGATGACGTCCATGCCACCACTGGTGTAGCTGCCCTCGGGCATGCCGCCGCAGCCAAGGCAGTCGGTGATGAGCACCGTGTGCTGCCAGCCCTTTGCCTGCAGCAGTGCCTTGATGGCGGCAGGGTTTACGTGCTTGCCGTCACAGATGATCTCGGCGTAGGTCTCGGGCGTGGACATGGCAGCGCCCACGACACCGGGCTCACGGTGATGCAGCCCGCGCTGGCCGTTATAGGTATGCGTAAAGCAGCTGGCACCGGCGTTGATGGCGGCGATGCACTCATCGTAGGTGGCGTCGGAGTGACCGATGCTGGTCACCACACCCTTGGCGTTCAGAGCAGCCGCATAAGCAGCGGCACCGTCGCGCTCGGCCGCCATGGCGCTCTTAACGATGCGACCACCCGCAGCCTCCTGCCACTGATCGAAGACCTCCTCGGAGGGATCGATAAGATAAGCGGGGTTCTGCGCACCCACGTGCTTCATGGTAAAGAAGGGGCCCTCCAGGTAGATGCCCTGAATGCGAGCACCGCAGAAGTCGGGGCCGCGGCCCTCGTCCGCCTTGGCGATAGCGGCGCAGGCGTCCTTGATCTGCTCGACGCCATCGGTGAACGTCGTGGGCAGCCAGCTGGTGGTACCGCGACGGGCGAGCTCGGTTGAGCTGATATCGATGCCCTCGGGATCGTTATCGGTAGTTGAGTGGTTGTAGAAGCCATGGATGTGAGTATCGACCATACCCGGTGCGATCCACGATCCCGTGTAGTCCTTAATCTCGCAAGAGGGCTCGTCGGCCTGCCAGGCGCCAAAGACGCCGTCCTCGACCATAAGATAGCCGCCCAGTTGCGGGCCTGCCGGCAAGAAGAACTTGTCAGCCTTAATTGCGTATGTGCTCATATGCACTCCTTGCTTCTTGAAGCAGTTGACCGTGGTGATACTTATACCCGGTCCATGTAAAAACAAAAAGCGCCCGCCCGCCGTTATGAGCGGACGGGCGCCCTTACAGGGGGACGCGATTAAGCGGTGAAGGGGTGAATCGTCACGCCCTTAACCACGCGGTTGACCGTGCCGGTGGGGCTCGGCGTATCGGGCGTGTTGCCCACGCGCACGGAGTTGAGCAGGCTGATAGCCTGAGCAAACATCACGAACGGCAGAGCAAGGTAGCCCTCGGGAAGTGCCTCGTAGCCCTTAAAGGTGAAGGACTCACCCTCATAGACGGTAGCACCTTCCTGCTGAACGGCGATGGTGTGCTGAGCGATCTCGTCGCCACCGATCTCGTTGAGGATGTCGATGTCGTACTGACGGGTGTAGGCGTCGTTGTTGACGAACACGAAGACGAGCGTCTTATCGTCGACGAAGGACTTAGGTCCGTGACGATAGCCCATGGAGGTGTCGTAGGAAGTAGCGACCAGACCGTGAGCGAGCTCGAGAATCTTGAGCTGGCTCTCCTGGGCAAGGCCACCGAAGGAGCCAGAACCCAAGTAGGTCACGCGGTTGAAGTCGCCAGCCAGGTAATCGGCGATCTCGGGCTCACGGGAGATGACCTCCTCGCCCATCTTGGCGATGGTCTCGACCCACTCGGCCTTCTGCTCGTCAGAGGCAGTGTCGAAAATAAGGGTGGAGAGCAGGGTCATGCAGGAATAAGAACCGGTCATGGCGAAGCCCTTGTCGTTGGCGCGCGGAATGAGCAGCGTCAGCGCGTTGGGATCATCGGCAGACTCGACGGCGAGCTTGCCCTCGGGAGCGCAGGTGATGTTGAGGAACTTGACGTTGTGGACGAGCTCCTTGGCAACGGCAACGGCGGCAAGGCTCTCGGGGCTGTTGCCAGAGCGGGCAAAGGAAACCACGAGCGTGGGATCCTCGGCGCGCAGGAAGTCGCGCGGGGCGCTCACGATGTCGGTCGTGGCGATGGGCTTAAAGTCGTAGAGATCAGTGTTGCCAGCGTGACGCAGGTACGGGGCGCAGGTATCGCCAACGTAGTCGGACGTACCGGCACCGGTGAAGACAACGGACAGACGGCCCTCGCCCATAGCGCGAGCCTCGGCCAGGAAGGCCTCGATGGCCTCCTTGTTCTCGCGATAGATGTTGAGCGTATCACGCCAAAGCTCGGGCTGCTGAGCAATCTCGGCCGTGGTGATCTGGGCGCCGAGCTCGGTGAGCTCCTCGACACTCTTCTCGAACATTTTTAATACCTCTCTATAGAAGTAATCCTCTGACGTGCAATTATACACTTCGGTTGGTTATCTGGTAGTAACCAGTTAAATGCAAAGAATCATCATATGGAAACGATGCGGACACTAATCACTACGCTGGTGGTAAACCTTGTATTTAAACTGATCGGCACGAGCAACCGAGAGTGTGTACTCCACAACCTCGTTTGACTCGTTATACGTAGTCCTGACCAAATCGAGCACAGGCGAGCCCTCGACAATTCCCAAAAGGTGGGCGTCGGTGGGACGGGCTATGCTCGCATAGAACTCCTCTTCGGCCACGCGTATCTTTTGCTGAAAGTCTTGCTCAATCACATCGTAAAGCGGCTTACGCTCCAGCAGCGGTCGCTTTAGGGACAGAAATTGACGAACTGGTAGATAGCTGCGTTCGACCATCATGGGCATGTTGTCGGCAGAACGAAGGCGCTTAAGCTTAAAAATGCGATCACCGATACGCAATCCCATATGCTCGGCCAGTTTTTTATCGGCCTCCATCTCGCAAAACTCGAGAATCGTGGTCTCGGGGTCGCGACCCATCGCGCGCATCTGCTCGGTAAAGCTGTAGGACTGCATGAGATTGGTTGCTTTTGCCGAACGGTCGGTCACAAAGGTACCGCGACCGTGCTGCCGAACCACCAGTCCTAAACGCTCCAGTTCCTGCAAAGCCAGGCGCACCGTGGTGCGCGAGAGACCATAGCGCTCCGAAAGTTCGCGCTCGGAAGGAATCATGTCACCGGCGCGATATTCATGGTCGATCTTTTCGGTCAGAATATCGACCAGCTGATCGTACAGCGGTTGCTTACGCGCTCCGATCGCCATCCTATCCTCCCTTTTGCTCGAATTCGGCTAACTACCTAGGGTGTTTAGCATTATCTGTCTGCCACACCCGAATCATCAAGAAAACAAAAGCCGCGCGCTCTTTCGAGCACGCGGCTTTTAACATACACATGGCTTAAGGGGTCGGGGTGTGAGCCGCGTAGGGACACACCCCTCAAGCTAGAGCCTTACCAGATGCTCGGCCAGAGACCAAGCGGGCCAGCGCCCAGGATGCCAAGGACGAAGAGCAGGAGAATGCCCTTGGTCGGGGTCCAGCTGTGCTTAGCGAACATGTAGTAAAGCAGCAGCGTAAGCATAAGCGGGACGAGCTTCGGGACGATGGTGTTGAGGGTGTCGGCAACAGAGAAGTTGACCGGATCCTCGGTAACGGTAGCGTAGGTCACGGACTCCATGCCGTTGCCCAGATCGGCGACGCCGCACTTGACCTCGTTGCCGTCGGCATCGGTGGCGGTGAGGGCGTTGCCGTCCTCATCGGTCATGGCGATGGTACCGGCCTCAGCGGTCTCGGTATCGATGCCCTCCATACCGGTGAAGTTCTCGGCCTCCTTCTCGGAGACGATCACGGTAGTAGGGGCAAGGCCACGGGTGGTGCCGTTGGGGATCTGGAGGTTGATCTGGGTGCCACCCATGGTGACGACCAGGCAACCGACGACGAAGACGCCCATGATGGAAGCGGCACGCGTGAAGGCCTGCATGTTGGCGGTCAGAGCGTCAATTGCGCTGGTGCCAAGCTTGTAGGACCAGTTCATGAGCCAGAAGCGCAGAGCGAACTGGACGGCGTTGAAGATCACCAGGAAGATGATCGGCGCAGCGGCGTTGCCGTTGATGGCCATGTTGGAGGTGATGCCGGCCGTGATAGGCACGAGCGTCAGCCAGAACAGGGCGTCACCGATACCACCGAGCGGGCCCATTGCGGCGACGCGGACGGCGCGGATCGTGGGGATGTCAACCTTGTTCTGCTCGAGCGAAAGCACGATGCCCATAACAAAGGTGACGAGGAACGGGTGGGTGTTGAAGAACTCCAGGTTGTGGCTCATGGAAGCCGCGAGGTCGTTCTTGTTGGTGTGGATCTTCTCCAGACCGGGGATGATGGAGTAGAGCCAGCCAGCGGCCTGCATACGCTCGTAGTTGAACGAGGCCTGCAGGAAGCAGGAGCGCCAAGCCATCTTGTTGAGGGTCTTCTGGTCGAGCTGCGGAGCAGGAGTGAGATCCTCGTAGTGCTCCGGGATCACATACTCATTAGATGCCATCTTCGAAGTCACCTCCGTCAGAAACAGCTGCACCCTTCAGCTCGGTCTGCTGCTGGAAGTCCCAGAAAGCGATGCCGAAGCCGATGAGAGCGAGGATGAGCAGAGCAGGGGTTGCCAGCGAATCGTTGGCAACGGTGATGAGCGCGAGGCCGAAGCCCATGAGGAAGAAGCCCCACATATCGCGGTTCATCATAACCTTGAGCAGGACGGCGAAGCCGACGAAGCGCATCATGCCGCCTGCAGCGGACAGACCGGTCTGCAGCCAAGTCGGGATGGCGGAAGCGATGGTCTGACCGATGGTAGCGCCAGCGATGAAGAACAGGGTGACGACGACAGCGAAGATCAGGCCGAGCAGAGCCATGGCGAAGTAGTTCAGACGCTCGATACCCTTGGTGTCAGCGTTGTGAGCCATGTTGTCCGCGGAGGACATGAGCGGCGACATAAGCGTGAAGACCAGGGTAACGCCGAGCTGACCAAGCAGAGCGAACGGAATGGCAAGGCCGACTGCCGCGTTGGGCTCGAGGCCCGTAGCGATAGCGAGAATGGCTGCCATGATGCCGCCGATGACGGCGTTAGGCGGCTGAGCGCCTCCGATCGGCATGTTGCCGATCGTCATGAGCTGATAAGTACCACCCACGAGAAGACCGGTGTTGAGGTCGCCAAGGATAAGACCGATGACGGCGCCGGTGACGATGGGCTGATAGAGAGACTCGAGGAAGTTGAACTGGTCGATTGCCGCGACGAACGTGACGATGAAGACCAGAGCGACCTGGATGATCGAGTATTCCATCTTGCTCCTCCTTTCAAAATGTATGTACGCACTTTGGATTTCACGTACAGAATGTCAGGTTTTCATTCCTGACAACGTGGATCATGAGGATTACGAGAAGAGCTTGCTCGTGTCCTCAACAGGCGTGCTCGGAACGCGCCTGATCTCCAACTCCACCCCCAATTCCTGCAGCTCTTTAAACGCAGCGACATCCTCGTCGTTAACTGCGACGGAGGTGGCGACTTGGCGCTTTCCTTCCGACATGTGCATGTTGCCGATGTTTACCTTCTTTATAGGCACACCGCCCTTGACGAGCGTAAGCACGTCTTCCGGTGTTTCGGCCACGATGAAGATCTTCTGGCGCGGGCTCGCCTTGCCAATGACGTCGATGGTCTTCTGCAGAGAGAAGAAACGCGTAGCGACGCCGGCGGGAGCGGCCATCTTCATGAGGTTCTGGCGCATGGTGTTGGTCGCCACGTCGTCGTTGGCGACGAGGATGAGGTTGGAGCCCAGAGTGGAGTTCCACTGGGTGGCAACCTGACCATGAACCAGTCGGTTATCGATGCGGGTAAGAAGAATGTTGGGTTCTGCCATGTTGATCAGCTTCCTTTCGTTATTTGCTGACGACAGTTACTTGATCTCCTGAATCGCGTAACGCGAAACGTCTACGACGGCTCCGGATCGGACTTTGATCTGGACCTTTTCGCCTTCGATGCCTTTTACGGTTCCGTAGATACCGCCGGCGAAAAGAACCTCCTGACCCGGCTTGAGCTCGGTGTGCAGCTCCTTGAAGTACTTCTGCTTCTTCTTCATGTTGATTTGCGACCAGATGGTGTAAATCAAGCCCATGATGACAAGCAGGCCTAAAAGGGCGACCGAGGAGCTCAGGACGTTGGCTCCGAAATCGGCCATTAGATGCCGTCCTCGTCGCCGAAGATATCCTCTTCCTCGGAGCCGGCAACGGATGCGACCGTCTGGGCGGTGATGCCCGTCTGGCCAACGGTCACGGCCTGCTCGCCAAGCTCGGCGAGCGTGGCATTGCCGCGGAGGAACAGAAGCTCAATAACCATGGGAAGGTTGGTGCCAGTCAGAACCTCGACGTTGTCGACATCCTGGGCAATCATCATCGACTGGTTGAACGGGGTACCACCGAGCAAGTCGGTAAAGACGAGCACGCCATCGCACTCCTCGCGCATGGCGGTAATAGCGGCGCGGAGATCCTCACCGTAGGATGCGGCCTGGTCGCCCTCAAAAGGAACGACGGTAAAAGCAGGCTGGTCGCCGGCAACCATAGCGATAGCGCTTGCAAGGCCGGGTGCGAACTGTCCATGACCGGTAAGAATAAAGCCAACCATTCAAATTTCCCTTCCGAAGGTGTGTACGATCTGAGTCCGATGATTTTCGGAAGCCAGCGGGCGCTCGCCCTTAAAGCTTCTTAGAAAGCGTTCTTTGAAGACCAGTGGTTTCTAAACTGGTAGTAACCACGTGACGTGTTGTTGTCACTATATCACCCCAGAAGAGGTCGCTTTCGTTGATTCATACGGTAAAACGTTTTTGCACCGCTCACGGTGATAAATCGACCGTTTACCGCTCGTTAATACTTCTACCTGCGGTTTTGAAACCGTTTCGAAATGCTTTGGCAAAAGATCGGATCTTTTCCTGTGTCTAAACAACGCAGGGCGGCTAAAAATAGCGTGAAGAAAAATTGCAGGTCATTGTGAAGATATGTGAATTGGTCTTTTTGACTTAATACCAGTTAGAACCAGTTTTGAGATTATCGGTGAACGGTAGTTTTCGACCGTTCACCGGTCACTTGCAATCGTTTGCAGTTGTTTTCCCAGATGAATTAGGGAAACGCGATGGAACGCTTGCGCGGGCGCGAGGCCTATCCTATTGATTTCGGCAACAAAAAGCCCGCCAGAACGTTGTCCGTTCTAGCGGGCTCAATCAGGTAGATCGGTTAACGCGCAGTAGTGCAGGCAAACCTTACGCAAACAGGCCGTAGATGCTGATATTGGCCTTGGCGTAGAGGCCGTTGGCGTACTCGGTCCACTTGGAGCTGGCGCTCGAAGCCTGCGAAGAGTACTGCTGGTAGGCGGTGTAATAGGCGGTCATGGCCTGCTTGTAGGTAGCGCTATCAGCCGTAAAGGCATCGTCAGCGAAGGCCTTAGCGTAGGTGCCATCGGCGTCCTTCCAGGTTCCTTTCTCGCTATCCCACTCGTCGCCGGCAAGGTTGATGATGTAGTCGGCGTAGTCCTTGCTCGCGGTCTCCTCGTTGCCGTCAGCAGGCTCGGTCGGGGCGGTCGGCATGCTTGCGGAGCTGTCACCGACCTTCTTCTTGTAGAGCTTCTGCAACGTCGCGGACTGGCGGACGATCTGCTTGGCCTGGTCCTTGGACACGCCATACTGCGTGGCCATGGTCTTGTAGTCCGAAGTGCCGATGGAATCCTCGGCGTACTTCTTCATTTCCTTAGAAGAGACGGTGATGCCCTCGTCCTCGGCAGCATCGAGCAGGATCTTGTTGCGCACGTAAGACAGGATGACGTCGGCGGAAGGAGCGGTGTAGTTACCATCGCCATCCTTGACGGTATCAAGGCTGTACTGGCTCTCGATGGCCTCACGCGCGGTGATGTCGCTCTTCTTGCCGTTGTAGCTGTAGCTTGCCACGGTCGAATCAAGCTGGTCCTCGGTGAGGGTCGCCGAGCCGACGCCCTTGCCGCCAAAGCCTCCATTGCCAATAAAGAAGCCGACCACCGCAGCGATCACGACTGCAACCACGAAGGCGGCAACCATCGTCTTCTTGTGCTTGGATGCATGGTCGTCTTCGTCGGAGTCGTCGTCCTCGTCTTGCTCCTCGGGCATCAGGTTCTCGTCAGCGGCATCCGCGGCAATCTGAGCCTCCAGGCGGGCGTCCTCCTCCTCGGCCGTCGTACCGGCAGCAATGTGCTCAGCAGACGTACCGGCGACCAAATCGATCTTCTCGTCCTCATCACCGTCGGGGCCTTCGCCGCGCTCGATGATCTGGATGCCGTCGATCTCGTCCTTCTCGTCCTTCTTTTGAATCAGACCCATATCAGTTACTCCTTGTTAGGAAACATAGTCCCCAATAGAATACGCCCGGCAGAGCGCCGGGCGTATTGATTCTTAGGTTATACGCAAACACTTAAGTACTATTTAGGCGTTTGCAGCGTGCATACCTTAGACCAGGTGCGCGATAACGGCATCGGCAAAGGCCTGCGTGCCCACCGCGCCCTCAACGGAGCCGGTCTGGGCACGACGCACGTCACCGGTAACCTGCTCGCCCTCGTCGAGCGTGGCAGATACGGCGGCGCGAATACGATTGGCGGCATCGTTCTCGCCCAGGTGATCGAGCATCATCGCAGCAGAGAGGATCTCGGCCGTGGGGTTGGCGATATCCTTGCCCGCGATATCGGGCGCGGAGCCGTGCGTAGCCTCAAAGATGGCGCAGTCGGCACCGATGTTGGAACCCGGAGCCATACCCAGTCCACCTACCAGACCGGCGCACAGGTCGCTGACGATGTCGCCGTACAGGTTGGGCAGCACCAGGACATCGAAGTCGTTAGGGTTCTGGACCAGGCCCATGCAGGTGGCGTCGACGATCTTATCGTTGAACTCGATATCGGGATAGTTGGCGGCCACCTCGCGCGCCACGCGCAGGAACAGGCCGTCGGTCGCCTTCATGATGTTGGCCTTATGCACGGCCGTCACCTTTTTGCGGCCGCAGCGGCGGGCGTACTCAAAGGCATACTCCACAATGCGACGGCTCTTGGCGATGGAGATGGGCTTGATCGAGATGGCGGAATCAGCGGCGAAGGTCTTCTGACCCGAGCGCTCGACGAGCTGCGAGAGCTCCTCGACCTCGGCAGCGCCCTCATCGAACTCGATGCCGGCGTAGAGGTCCTCGGTGTTCTCGCGCACGATGACCAGGTCGACGTCGCGGAAGCGCGAGCCGTCGCCCGGCTGCGACAGGCAAGGGCGCACGCAGGCGTACAGGTCGAAATGCTTGCGCAGGGCCACGTTGACGCTGCGGAAGCCCGTGCCGACCGGTGTGGTGATGGGGCCCTTGATGGCAACCTTGGTCTCGGCGACCGCATCGAGCACGTGCTGGGGCAGCGGCGTGCCAAACTCGTCCATGACGCCGGCACCGGCCTCCTGGACGTTCCAATTGATCTGGACACCGGCGGCCTCGACCACGCGGCGCATGGCCTGCGTAATCTCGGGACCGATACCGTCACCGGGAATCAGGACTACATCGTGCGCCATAATCTGTTACTCCTCGTCTTCGGCGTCGTCAGATTTTTTAACGCTAGCACGCTTCTTCTTTTTGGAGAGATCCAGGCCAAAACGTTTAACAAGCATTTCGCAAATCTCGCTCGAACGGGCCTTGAGATAGCTGCCCTTACCGTTCTCGGCATCGAACTTAAGGCGCAGCGCAAGCTTCTCGGCAACCTCGGCGTCGATCTCGCCCTGGCAAAACTCGTACAGGCAACCGAGCATGTCGCGATACTCAAGGTCGCCGTGGTAGCACTGGATGGCCTCGTCCAGGATGGGCCAAGCCTCGCGCGAACGCTCGACACTCGTGGCACCCCACACGCACAGCAGGCGGAAGGCGGCATAGCGCAACGTGGAGGAGATCTCGTCGAACAGTGCAGTCTCGGCGCCCTCAAAGGCATCGCCCAGCTGCTCGGGGCAGGTGGTGGCGAGCGCCGTCAGGGCATCGAGGGCCTCCCAGCGGGTCTGAGCCTCGGGGCGGTCGAGCGCCTCGATCAGCGCGGGCACGCAGGGCACGACGCGCTGCGGATCGCGCTCGGCAAGCAGGTGCAGCACGCGGGCGGCAAACTGGCGGATGCGGCGCGTGGGGCAGCCGAGTTCCTTGACCAGACGGTCGACGGCGTTCTCGTTCTCCTCTGCCAGCTGAAGCTGTGCCAGCTCCTCGTCGGTGAGCTGTTCGTCTTTGTTTTCTGCCATAGTTACCTCTTCTTACTATTTCTTAGCGTGCTTGCCAGCACCCTTGCTGTCATCGGTGACCGAGATGAGCTGTCGATCGGCCGCGCCATTGCGACGCGCACGGCGGCGTTCCTCGGCGTCGCCCGCGTCGGCGGCGGCACGGTGAGCCTTGTTGACGTTAAAGACCTCGTCGTGCTTGCGCCACGGACCGACGGACTCGCCAAAGCTCATCTTAAGGCCGGCGATAAAGCCGCCGAGCCAGCCGATCGGCGCAAACTGCACCAGCGGGAACAGCGAGAACACCCAGGTCAGCAGGATGACTGCCGCCGCTCCCGCAAAGTTGGCAATCCAGTAGTCGCGCTTGGTGATGACACTCTTTTCGCACGCCCACTGGCCGCACAAAAAGCCAATGTAGATCGCAAAGAGAAAGAGCACCAGCGCAAGCACCACGAACGTCCAGCTCATGTGCGCTACTCCCCGTGATGATGGCCGCAGCAGCACTCGTGGCCGTCGTCATGGCCGTGGCCGCCGCAGCACTCGTGGTCGTCGCCATGGTGGTGGCCACAACCGCACTCGTGGTCGTCGCCATGCTCACCGCAACTGCAGCCTTCCTCGTGAGCGCCATGCTCCTCGGGACGATACTGCGACCAGTCCAGACCGGCGGCGATGGCGTCGGCCTCCTCCTTATAGAGGACCGTGACGGCCTGGGTACCCAGCTTGGCACCACCGATGGCGTCGAGCATGTCGTAGAGCGTAAAGGCCACGTCGGCACCGGGCAGCGCAAGCTCGCGGTCGTCGGCATAGGCGAGCGCCAAGCGCAGGTCCTTGATGAAGTGCTCGACCATAAAGCCGGGCTTGTAGTCGCCGTCGAGCGCCTTGGGAGCCAGGCTCTCCATGGCGCCGGACTTGCCGGTGCCGCCCAGGATCATCTGGCGGGTCTTCTCCAGGTCAAGGCCGCTCAACTCGGCAAATGCCATGGCGTCTGCCATGCCGACCATGCAGGCGCCCAGCGACACCTGGTTGGCGAGCTTGGCAGCCTGGCCCTTGCCGGCGCCGTCGAAGCAGCAGATGTTGGCCGCAAAGGTGGCAAGGATGTCGCGGACCGGCGCGATGTCGTTCTCGGTAGCGCCCACGATAGCCGTGAGCGTACCGGCGATAGCGCCCGACTCGCCGCCGGTGACGGGGCAGTCAAACGCCATGCGACCAGAAACCTGGGCGGCCTCGGCAATGTCACGGGCGAGCTCGGGCGAGCTCGTGGTGAGGTCGATCAAGACCGCGCCCGGCTTGGTGCACGCGAGCAGGCCGTCGCCCGCCAGGTAGAGCTCCTCAACCTCAGAGGGATAGCCCACCATGGTAAAGACGACGTCGGCGTTCGCCGCGGCATCGGCCGGCGTATCGGCCCAGGCGGCACCGCGCTCGATAAGCGCGGCGGCCTTGGACTTGGTGCGGTTGTTGACCGTGACGGGGTAGCCGGCGTCCAGGATGTGGCCGGCGATGGGGGCACCCATGATTCCGGTGCCGATAAATGCGACGGAGAGCTTGTTTGCCATGAAACCTTTCCTTTTGGGTTGGGTGTTGTTACCAGGTTGAATACTCAGCGCCAGCGCTTGGGCTGCGGGACGCCTGTGATCGTGGCGCCTACCTACTCGCCGCGCACGCGACGCGCGATGCGGTCGGAAAGCGAGGCTTTCTCGGCGCGATTCTTGCCCCAAAACGCGCAGGCCACCATGCCGGGGCCCACGTGCGAGCCAATGGTGGGACCCACGGAGCTGCGAATGATCGTGACGTCGGCGCAGCCTTCCTCCTTGCGGATGGCGGCTTCGAGCCAGTCGCCGTCCTTTTCGGCATCGGCCGTCATGATGGCGATGGGCATGGTGCGGTCGGGCACGTAGTTCTCGCGGAACGACTTGAGGATGGACTTGAGCGCCTTCTTGCGGCCGCGGTTGACGCCGATCAGCGACAGCGAGCCGGCAAGGTCGTAGGAGAGCTCGGGCTTGACATCGAGCTTTGCCGTGAGCTGTGCCGCCGCGGGCGGAATGCGGCCACCGGCAGCCAGTGCGTCGAAGCTCTCGAGCGTAAAGTAACCGTGGACGTAGGTCTTTGCCTCGTTTGCCCAATCGACCAGCTGCTTGGCGGTCAGTCCCGCCGAACGCTGGCGCACGGCCTCGAGCGCCAAGAGCGCGCCGGTCGCACAGGGCAGAGCGTTGTCGACCACGTACAGCTCAAAATCGGGATACTCGGCGCGCACGGCGTCCGCCGCCTGGCACGCGGAGTTGTAGCTCGACGACAGCGCCGAGGTAAAGCACAGGTAGACCGTGGGCGTGCCCTCCTTGGCACACTCGGTAAAGAACTCGATATAGCGACCGAGCGACACGGCGGAGGTAGACACGCGAGCGCCGGCGCGCATGCGGTCGTAGAACTCCTTAGGGCTCATGCTCGACCAGATATCGTCCGTGCGCTCCTCGCCATCGATGATAAAGGGGAAGCCCAAGATATCGACATCGAGGTTCGCGGCGACCTCGGGGCTAAAGTCGCAGCAGGTATCGACGACGATGCGGCAGCGGTCAGAATGGCCGGTAGATGCAGCCTTGTCCATCAAAGCGACTCCTTACGTAAAAAGGCGGCCATCCGCATGGGATGGCCGCCAACCGTTAACTCATGCAAGTTAACGTATTTTACTCGTCAAGTGTTTCGATACGGGGCTTGATGATGCCATATCCACCATTCTTACGGTGATACACCACATTGATGAGGCCAGTCGTCGCGTTCTCGAACACGTAGAAGTCATGGCCCAGCAGATCGGTCTGCACCAGCGCCTGCTCCTCAGTCATCGGGGTGACATCGATGACCTTCTCGCGGACGAGCAGGTCGTCGTCCTCCTCGGGCAGCAGCAGGTCGGCCAGATCCTCGACGCGCTCGACCGGCGCGACATCCGCTGCGCTGGCACCGCCCTGGCGGTTGTCCACGACCTTGGTCTTGAACTTGCGCAGCTGGCGGGTGACCTTATCGGCGGAGAGGTCGATGGCGGCGTACATATCCGCACCGTGCTCGGCAACGCGAATCACCGAACCGCGGGCACGAACCGTAACCTCGACGATTGCCGGGTTGGGGTTCGAGGGGTTCTTCTCATAGCGAAGTACAACGTCGACCGTCATGGGCTCGATATCGAAAACCTTGAGCGCCTCGCCGATCTTCTCATCCACATGCGCACGCAGAGCATCGGTTACCGTCGTTTTGCGTCCAGAAACCTTGATATCCATACGTGGCTCCAATCTACCTCGGGGACTTACTGTACTGGCTATGTACCCATTGCCGTGCATTTAATCACGCGGATTCCCAAAGACCCGAATAACGATTGCTTGGTACCGCATACCGAAGTCTCGCACTTTTCTGTGGCAAAGTGCGCTATAGGAAGGCGACGGCGACTTTGTATTTGGTCCCGAAAATTGGCTTTGACCTGCTGGTTTTATTGGGATGAAAAAGCCGGGCTCCCCTGTTGGGAAAGCCCGGCAATGCGTGTTGAAACCATGAAGAGGCCTCTCTCCTAGCGCATGGGAGACGCCACCCCTAGCAATAACTAGCTATTGAGCTTGTTAATGTCGTCGTCGGTGATAGTGCCCTCCTGGCTGGACGATTTATCCTCGGAGGTTGCGCCCTCGCTGCTCGAATCGGAGGATGAGGACTCGCTGGATCCGGTGTCGGTCGACTGCACGTCGGCGCCCGAGACCGTCTTGGTGGTGAGGTCATAGGGCATCGTACCGTACCAGACGGAGTGGACCGCCTCGAGCGTGCCATCGACCGTGATACCGTCGAGGGCATCGCTCACGGCACGGCATAGCTCATCGTTGGCCGCGAGGCCCGCGACGCCGAGCGTCGAGGGTGTCTCGAGCGCGCCGACGTAAGAGATCTGGCTCATCAGGCGCGCAAGGTAGCCGCCGGCCGTGGAATCGCAAATCACGTAGTCGATCTCGCCGGACTCGAGCGCCTCAAAGCACTCGTTGATGTTGGAGAAGGTCTTTTGGTTGGCCGTGATGCTCTGCTTGGCGAGCGCTTCCTGCGAGGCCGAAGAGGTCTGAACGCCCAGGGTAGCGGCGTTAAGCGTTTCGGTGGAAACGCTCAGCGACTCGCCGTCGCTCGTCTTTCCGAACACTGCCGCAGCGTCGTACAGGCAAGTACCAAGCGTGCTGATGTCACCATCCGTGGAATTGATGTCGCCAATGAAGATGTCGGCCTTTTTGTCACCAAGCGCGGAATCGGCAGAAGACGCATCGACGAAGGCAACCTTAAGGCCCATGCGGCTTGCAAGGGCGCGGGCAGCGTCGACCGCGTAGCCCGTGAGGTTACCATCGGCGCCCTGCATGGCCTGCGGGGCATCGGAGGTATCGAGGGCAACCGTCAGGGTACCGGGAGTGACCAGGGCATCGTCCGACACCGTAGGGGTAACGGTCTCGCGCTCGATCTGGTCGATCGTAGGCGTCGTGAACGTGGACAGTGGATTGAACGCGCATCCACTCAGGCCCAAAACGGCAATGACCGCCGCGGTCCCAGCACCTAACCGAGCCGCGTGCATCAAGCTGCCCCTCACCATGTCCACTACCCTGCCTTCTGTGTCGTATACAATCCGTGCGTTGCGCGGAATAACGGGTGTTCCCACCAGCTGACCTGGTATTTGACCCCACACTTGCGCACCGGGGTGTTTGCTCGGGAGGCCGTAGCCACCTTCACGACTGGCCCGCTCGCCCGCGAGGCGGTATTGCCCCAAAGAAAGTAGAACGGACGGTGCGGCTTACATCTAGGACGCGCCATGATCGCGCCGCGCGCACGCGGTCGCTTACGTGGATCCCTTTGACCGCGTCTGTCTTGGACTAGGATGGACATTTCGTCCGTCCGCAACCACAGCCTGGCAGGAACGTAGCGCATTATAGCTAAGTTCAAGCTAAAGTTTAAGGTTAGGGGCGCCATTCGCACCGTGAGCACAGATTTTGCAGGTCGGAGCGGACCATTCGTGTCCCCATGAAGCCCGGAGCTCCCCTACGGGGAGCTCCGGGGCACCCGTCTCAGGGTGCCGTGGCCAAAAAATAGCAAATTTGAGTACTGTTACCAATTTAGTAGCAGGAGTTTTTGGATCTGCAAGCAGTTTTCGCGCTCTATAACATCAGATTGATGCCAGGATATTCCACATTTGTTTAATATCTTTCTACTTTACGCCATCTTCCAGTCCCAAAATCCCTGATTTTGCTGTTACTGAATTTGTAGCAGTACTCATATTTGCTATTTTTTGTCCAGAGCATCTATCCAACCCCCTGTTTCAGAGCATTGTTAGGCGGGTTTAAGCCCAAAACACGCCCGCAGCGTGTTAAATAGCGCCTCTTGTTTCTTTCTGCGAGCGTCAACACGGTTGCGATATCGCTTACCCATACGTTGGTAAATGCGCCATGCGAGCGCTTCCATCGCTTCCATGTCGCAGAGCATTTCGTTGTTGACCGTCGCGACCTCGATTCCCATAGTAATCAAGCCCGTGTTGCGTTTTTCATCATGGATACGTCCCCTCCGGGAGGAATGACCCAGCTCACCGTTGTATTCAAGGTCAAACCGGGCTGCCTCCTGATATGCATCGCAAACTGCATGGGGCATCCCCGAGATTGCCTGCGCGCGGTCATCGAACTCGATCTTGTAGTCGGTCTTAAAGGGACCGCAGGCAAATCCGCCATAGGAAAACGGAAGCAAAAACATGGCAAGCATGATGCACTCCATGGGTGAGCGCAGGTTTTCCGACAGATAGGGACACAGCCGCCGCAGTTGTTTGGCCGCACTCCCCTTGCATGCCGCGAGGTAATCTGTCAGGCGATCGGGCGTCAACACCGGCTCGACTTCAAAGTAGCCCACGTCTGCCGGTTGGTCCTTGTCCTTTGCAAGTCTATTCGCAACAGGTGAGGTGTAGGGAGGCAGATACTTCCCGCGATCGCTCAGTGAAATCTTGGAACACAGTTCCTGGGCCAGAGCAAACGCCTGGATACAGCCGACCTCGCGGGCGACGGCAACACAAAGGGCCTCGGGAGATAGGCTGTACACCCCCGGTTCCACCTCTAGAATCGAGCCGGCAGGCAAACCGGAACACACGGACCAGCCCACACCAGGCATGCGTCGGCGCTGCGCCGCAGATCCCACCAGCAAGCACAGATCTTCTTGCACCTCGCCGCTTTTGGCTCCAATTCGCACCAAGTCGGAAAGATTGATATCCTCGGTCGAAGGCGATGACGTACACAGCACGCGGCGCTCTTCATCGGGCTCAAGGTCCTTCCAGCCGATGTAGCCCATCTGTCGGCGCTCGGCGCGCATCATGCGTAGCGCCGAGGCGCCTGTTAGGATTGCGGAAGCCGCTAGCTGTTCGCCTGTCGGCTCGTTGCACCGCTCAATCTTTACCGCCACACGAATCACCCCTACCAGACGCGTGCGATAGCGAGGCCATCAACGGCCGCAGCACCGGCGCGCTTGAGTTCCGCCGAAGCCGCAGCCATCGTCGCACCCGTGGTGATAACGTCGTCGATAAGCAGCAGGCGGCGGCCCCGCACGTCCTCAACGGTCTCGTACATGCCTCGGGCGCGTTCACGGCGTTCTTCACGACCGAGTTCACGCTGGTCGCCATGGCCGTACTTAACGAGGGCGTCGAGCAGCGGAACACCCGACAGCTCGCAAAATGGGCGCGCGATGGCTTCCATATGATCGAAGCCGCGTCGCCGAAACGCCGCCGCCGTCGCGGGCACAAACACCACTGCATCGGCGCCGGACAACACACCGCCGTAGCGTTCGGGTGCCGCGACCTGGGCATGTAAGGCGGTGTCGTATAGCAGCTCTGCCAGATACGGCGCCAGACGTCGCTCGCCCGCGTCTTTGTACGCTTTAATGATCCTCGGGAGCGGATGCGTGTAAACGGCACATGCCAGGCACCGGTCGAGCGCTTCGGCCATCGCCGAAGACGTACCCTCAACCGAGCACTCAGTGCACAGCAAGTCTCCAAACGGGGCGCCGCATCGAGTACAGCTATGCCGTGGGTCGATGAGCGCAAGCGCCGCCAAGCAGTCTTGACAAATAAGCGCGCCGGAGCGCTCGCAGCCGGCGCATCGCGTGGGCGACAACGCCTCAAGCGCCTCGTGCGCCGCCCGCTCGGCAAACGGTAGCAATTCGTCCGCAAACGGTAGAATGTCGGCACCTTGCAGGCATCCCAACACATTCAAATGTCTCTTCACGACACAACCCTCCCTACGCTCGGTCGCAGGGAGGGTTGTTGATTCAGCGCTATGGTACCCCGACGCGTTTGGGGTCAGGCAGGTTAAATCCGTTTGCGGGCGCTATTCGCCGGTGGGCGGTTGCGGTGCGGACGAGTTTTGAGTCGAGCCCTCGCCACCATCTTGACGCGGCTTGCGGGAACGACGACGGCGACGGCGCTTCTGGCCCTGGTCGGCCGAACCCTCGCCACCGCAATCTTCGCGCGACTCGCGTTCGTCGCGAGCAGCGCCGCGTGCGGCCTTGGCTGCCGCCCCTCCGCCATCTCCGGGGCGACGGCGCGTGACCTTGACCTCGCCGTCCGAGACCTGATCGGCCACGGAGGGCACCGAGGGCTTTTGCTGCGTGCCCGAAGAATGGCGGCGGCGCGGACGCGGGGCGCGCTCGTCATCGTTGCGCTGCTTGCCACCCTTGTCGGCAGGCGTATCGGAACCCGAACCACCCTTGGGGGCGGCACCGGCCTCGCGAGCGGCTGCGGCGCGGAAGGCGTCCTCGCGCTCCTCGCTCGACAGATGACGGCGACGACGGCGCGTGGGGTTCATGCCGCCGCCGCGGTTTTGCTGCTGGGGCTGCTGAGTCTCGCGCTCGCGGGGGGAGTTCTTGCCTGTGGGAGCGGCCTCGCCGGCATCGCCCGAACCCGAGCGCTTGCGGCGACGACGTCCACCGGCAGCCTCCTCAGCCTCGGGCGCCTCGGCCTTGCCGCGACCCTTACCGCGGCCGCGACCCTCGCTCTGGCTCTGACCGGCACGGGTATCGGCGTCCGCGTCGCGACGGCGGCGCTTGGGCATCGACGTGCCGGCCAGACGGTCGGCGCTCGACAGGCCATCGCCCACGTCGACGCCGTTCTCGCGGTCGAGCTCCATAAGCGCCAGGCGCATCTCGGGCGATTCGATACGCTCGAGCACATCGCGCGTCACGCAGTCGGGGCGGCAGTTGCAGCCCTGCTCGGCGGCCTTCTTTTTGCAGCCCTCAGAGCAAGTCATGTCGGCCAGGTTGACCTTAAAGACTTTGCCGTTCTCCAGGCGCAACACCAGCTGCTCGCGCGGCGTGTCATATTCCTGGATGCGCGCCTTGCCGAGCGGCGTATCGATGAGCGTCTTCTTTTTGGGCGCGCGGCTCTTAAAGTCCTTGTACGCCTCGAACTCATAACGCAGGCAGCACATCAGGCGGCCGCACACGCCGCTGATCTTGGACGAGTTGAGCGGTAGGTCCTGCTCTTTTGCCATGCGGATCGAGACGGGCTCGAACTGTCCGCCAAAGCGCGTGCAACAGAGCTCCTGTCCGCACTGGGCGTAGTCACCCACCAGGCGGGTCTCGTCACGCACGCCGATCTGGCGCATATCGACGCGAATGTGCAGCGTCGAGGACAGGTCCTTGACGAGCTGGCGAAAATCGACGCGCTCCTCGGCTGCAAAGTAGAACACGGCCTTCTCGCCGCCAAACAGGTACTCGACGCCCACCGGCTTCATCTCGAGGTCGAGCTCCTTGACCAGGCGGCGGAAGTCGACCATGGCCTCGTCGCCCTGGATGGCCAGGTCGTCGGCAAGCTGCAGGTCGATGTCGCTCGCCACACGAAGCACGGGCTTGAGCGGCTGGCCAATCTCGTCTTGCGGCACCTCAAAGGGATCGGCCGTGACCAGGCCGATCTCGGTTCCGCGCTCGGTGGAGCAAATGGCATAATCGGCCTCGAGGATATCCAAATCCTGCGGATCGAACCACAGGTCGCGCGAGGCGTAGGTAAACTTAACGGGTACGACTAACGGCATTTCAGTGCCTTCCTGATATCGAACAGCATGACCTCGATGGCCAGCTGGGGAGTAACGTTTCTGGCGATGTTGCGCTCGGCGGTCGCGACTGCCTCGAGCGCCCGGGTGGCACCCGCAACATTGGTCGCGGCGGCAAGCCGACCGATCGTGTCGCGCACGTCTTCGTTCACCACGTCGGCTGCCTCGTCCTGAAGCGTCAGCAGCACGTCGCGCATGAGCGTCCGCGCGCTCGCCAGCGCTTCCATGATACCCGAACGCTCGCGCGCGTTGAGTTCGCGCTTGTTGCGGTCCTCAAGCTGCTTCAATGCTCCACGCGACAGGTAGTCGGCGTTTTGCTCGAGCACCTTTTCCTGTGTGGACTTGACCTCGGCGAGCGGCGCCTTAACGGCGACGATGAGCGACTTGGCGCGGCTGAGCACGTCGGCCTCGTCGGCGGCAATGAGTGAGTCGATGGCACGGACCATCTGACGGCGGGCGTCCTGGCGCTCGGCGCTCTTGAGGAACTCGATGCCACGCGTGGGGCTTCCCGCTACGGCGACGGCCATGCGGCAACGCGCAGGGTCCTGACCGGTGGCGCGACTCACGGCCTGCGCGGCGACGGCGGGCGATACCAGCCGAAACGGCACGCACTGGCAGCGGCTCACGATGGTGGGCAACATCACGTCTGCCGAGGTGCCCAGCAGGATGAACATAACGCCCTCGGGCGGCTCCTCGAGTGTTTTGAGCAGTGCGTTGGCGGTGTTGGCGCGCAGCTGCTCGGCACGGTCGATGATGTAGACCTTGGCCTTGGCACGGATGGGCGCCAGAGGCACGTCATCGAGCAGCTCGCGGGTCTGGGCGATGAGGTAGCCCGTGGCGCTCTCGGGCGTGTAATAGTGCACGTCGGGGTGCGTATGGCGGGCGACGCGCACGCAGCTATCGCATGAGCCGCAGCCATCCTGCTCACACAGGAAGGCTTGGGCGAGCGCCCACGCGGCGTCGAGCTTGCCCGCGCCGGGCGCGCCCAAAAACAGGTAGGCGTGCGATGCGCGACCGCTGGCGACGGCATTGGTCAAAAAGTCGCGCACACGCTCTTGGGTGTCGAGCTTGGCCAGCAGGCTTGCCTGAGCGGGGTCCATGTTACTCGGCCTCCTGGGCAAGCGCGGCGGTGACGGCGTCCTGGGAAATGTCGAGGCCGTAGGCGCGAACCTGCTCGACCGTCTTCTCGAAGACTTCCTCGATGGTCGCGGTGGCGTCGATGAGCTTTACGCGGTTTGGCTCCTCGGCGGCAATTGCGCAAAAGCCCTGGTAGACACGCTTTTGGAAGGCCATGCCCTTGGCCTCCATGCGATCTGCCGCGCCACGGGCTGCCATACGTAGCGCCGCCTGCTCGGGTGTGATGTGGTAGACGAGAGTGAGCGCCGGGTGCGTCCCCGCGACGGCCAGGTTGTTGGCATCGCGCACTATCTGGCGATCGAGGCCATCGGCAAATGCCTGATAGCAGGTCGTGGAATCGTAGAAGCGATCGCACAGGACCACCTTGCCGGCAGCGAGGGCGGGCGCGATGACCTCGTGCACTAACTGAGCGCGTGCCGCCTCGTAGAGCAGCAACTCGCAGGTGTCGCCCATCGCCGTGTTGGCGGGGTCGAGCAGCAGAGCACGGATCTTTTCGCTGATGGCGGTACCGCCCGGCTCGCGCAGGCTCACAACCTGGTAGCCAGCGAGTTCAAGAGCGCGGGCAAGCAGGCGCGCCTGCGTGGACTTGCCGGCGCCATCGACGCCCTCGAGCGTGATAAAGCTATGTTGAGCGGGCTCAAAAGCCATGGGCGCAGCCCCTTCCTACAAGGCGCGTAAATGCGATTTATAGCAACCAAGCAATGATACCCCAGTGCTCGGTGCGTCCCCAATGGCTAAAGGTGCCTTTCCAAAGTTGCGGTGAAATAGGGACTGATTGAAGCTCTGAGACCGCCAAACAGTCCCTATTTCACCGCAACTTATGATGGGGAATTTTGGACGCTGGGTATAATCGTCGTATTGCATTGAAATGTGGCGAAAGGAGTGGCAATGTCTCGGTATTGCGCCTCGTGCGGCAAGCTTCTTGCAGATAATGCCAAGTTCTGCACCTCGTGCGGTGCACCTGTTGAGCAAACAACCGCGAGCGATAGCCAGCCCGCTTTTGAGCAGACCGGCTCCCTTGATACGCCGCAAGTCAAGGCGGACGACCCCCTCGCCTATCGCCCCGACCCCGCCGCAGGCCCCGCGGCCGTCGAGACCACGCAGCGCATACCCGTCGCGAGCGACTCGCCCCAACAGCAGCCGGCTCCCGCATACGCGCCCGCTTCGCCACAGACCCCCGCTCCCAAAAAGAGCGGCACCGGGCCGCTTATCGCCGTTATCGTTGTGCTGGTGGCGATCATCATCGCCCTGGTCGTTTTCTTTGTGATCAAGCCTTTCGACAACGCCGCCACGCAGACGTCTGCCGAGGTAGCTAAGCTGCACCATGACGTCGACGACGATGACCTAAAGCCTCTCGGCGATCCCAACAGCCTGTACGACGATGATGACGATGACGACGAGGATGGCGGCGAAGCAACACTCTCCGAGCAGAACCTCTACCGCCGACTGAGCGAATACTACGACTTGCTAGAAGACCTCGACAACTACGTCCGTGGCTGCGCGCAGAACTTCAACGGCAGCTATCTGGAAGAGGATCGAACCACCCGCCAAAATCTCGCCGACGTCGCCGAGCGCACAGAGGACACCATCGAGCAGTATTACGACATCGTCGAGGACCTGGACGTCCCGACGAGCTCCAAGAACTACAACTCCTGGAAGGACATCATCGCCCTGTACGACGACCTGGATCACCGCATTGACGCAATCTGTGATGCCTGGGAGATCAGCCTGAAATACGCCAAGCCTGAGGACCACAAGAATGAGATCGTGGCGCCGCTGTCGCGCGACAACGTGGCGGGCACCAATGACAATAAGTACCGCCTAGATTTTGAGGAGCGCTATCCCAGCGCCAAGCCTGTCGAGGTGAACTAGCGCTCTGTCGTTCCCGAGCCGGCAGTAAGGGACGTTCCTAAACTGCCGGCAGAAAAGGAACGTCCCTAACTGCCGGATAAAAAACGAGCGAGGATCGTGGGGTCCTCGCTCGTTTTTTTGGGCAATGTTTCGACTGCGCCGTTACTTGTCGGCGGCTGCTTTCTTGGTAGTCGACTTCTTCGCGGTCGTCTTCTTGGCGGCAGTTGCTTTCTTGGCCGTCGTCTTCTTGGCCGCCGTCGCCTTCTTGGCCGTGCTCGCCTTGGTCGCAGTCTTGCGGCCGCGGGCGGGCTTCTTCTCCTTGGTCGGGCAGTCCATGTTGACGCAGATACGCCACGGGCCGCGCGCCGTGTTGACCACCACGATGGGGGCGCCGCACTCGGGACAGGTCTCGCCCGTCGCCTCGAGCTTGCCACGCGCCGGCAGCGGATAACTCACGCCGCAGTCGTCATAGTTGGTGCAGCGGATAAAGCGCTTGCCGCTCTTCTCGCTCTTGTGCGCGATCAGATCGCCATGGCGTCCGGCCTCGGCACACACCTTGCACTCACCCACCTTAAGGTCGGGCTCGTAGTTGGTGGGGCATGTGGGGTTCACGCAAATCTCGAAGGCCTTCTGGCGGAACGGCTGGCACTTAATGCGCGGCGCACCGCACTCGGGGCACACGGCGGCATCGCCCTCGAGAGGGCTTACCTTGACGCCACTCGGCACCGGATAGGTCACGTCGCAGTCGGGCCATCCCATGCAGCCGATAAAGCTGCCGCGGGTCTTGGCGCTCGTCTTCATAACCAGGTCCTTGCCGCACTTGGGGCAGGCGCCCACGCGCGCATCAGCCGTGACGGCGTCGCTGATGGCGTCGCCCAGCTCCTGCGTATGCTTGAGCAGCTCGTCGAGCACGCCGGCCAGCAGCGCGCGCGAGTGCGTCACGACATGCTCTTCGGTATCCTCGCCGCGCTCCACACGGGTCATATCGCCATCGAGCTCGCTGGTCATATCGGGGCTCGTGATGCGCGGGGCAAACTGCGACAGCGCATCGATAATGGCGATACCCAGCTGGCTCGGCTCCACGGGATCGTTTTTGAGGTAGCGCACGGCGTACAGGCGCTCGATGATGCTCGCGCGCGTGGACTTGGTGCCCAGGCCGCGCTTTTCCATCTCCTGCACGAGCTTGCCCTGGCTGTAGCGCGCGGGCGGCTCGGTCTGCTTGGCCTCGAGCTTAATGTCGAACACATCGACCGTATCGCCCTGCTCCAGCGGCGGCATCTGCTCGTCGCGCTTGAGTCCGTACGGATACGCCTCGCGGAAACCCGGCGTCACGAGCACGTCACCCGAGGCCACGAACGGCTCGCCGTTCACGTCGAGCTCGAGCTTGGTGTTCTCGATGGTCGCGGGTCCCATGAGCGTTGCCAGGAAGCGACGGGCGATGAGGTCGTAGAGCTTACGCTGGCCGCCGTCGAGCGTGGACGGATCGCCCTCGCCCGTGGGGTAGATAGGCGGGTGATCGGTGGTCTCGACTTTGCCGCGCGTGGGCTTCATGGGACCCGCGAGTACCTTTTTGCACACAGGCGCCAGCGCCGGGTTGATCTTTGCCAGGTCGCTCACCACGGCGCCCAGATCGAGCGTCGCAGGGTACACGGTGTTGTCGACACGCGGGTAGCTGATGAGGCCCGCCATGTAGAGGGACTCGGCGATGCGCATGGTACGCGCAGGCGAGATACCCTCGGCCGCGGCGGCAGCCTGCAGCGAGGTCGTCGCAAACGGCGTGGGCGGCTGCTGCTTACGCGAGCGCTTGGTCACCGCGGCAACGGTCGCCGTCTTGGCGCCGTCGACGTGACCATACGCCGTCTCGGCAGCATCCTTGTCGGTAAAACGCGCCGTCTTGTGTGCGATCTTAAAGCGGTCGTCCTCGGCAGCGCCCTGCGCGGCACCCATGCCGCGAATCTGCCAATAGTCCTCGGGCACAAACGCCATGCGCTCGCGCTCGCGCTCGACCACCAGGGCAAGCGTCGGTGTCTGCACGCGGCCGGCGGAGCGCACGTTGCCAAAGCCGCCAAACTTGGCGAGCGTCAGGTAACGCGTGAGCACCGCACCCCAGATAAGGTCGATGTGCTGACGGCTCTCGCCTGCGTCGGCCAGGTTCTGGTCGAGCGAGACGAGATTATCGAAGGCGTGCGTGATCTCGGCCTTGGTAAACGAAGAGTATTGGGCGCGGGCAACCGGCAAGTCGGGCGCCACCTCACGCACCTTGTTGAGGGCGTCCGAACCGATCAGCTCGCCCTCGCGGTCAAAGTCCGTGGCGATGATGACGCTGTCAGACTTCTTGGCAAGGTTCTTGAGCGAACGAATGAGCTCCTTCTCGGCCGGTAGCTTAATGACGGGTGCCCAGGTGAGGTAAGGCAGGCTCTCGAGCTTCCAGCCCTTGATGGAAATGCCATCGGCAAGGAACGGTTTACGCTTGGTGTCGTAGGGCGGGCGGGCCAGGCCATCGGGCATATCGGCCGGCAACATCTCACCGTCCTCGGTCACCGAATACCAGCCCAGCTTTTTATCGAACAGCACGCTGTCGCAAAAATCGGGCGCAAGGATGTGACCGGCAAGACCGATCGTCACGCACTCCTCGCCCTTCCACTCAAAACGGTAGATGGCGGTGTTGTACACCTTGTCCTTTTTAGGCTTACCCGTGGACAGCCGCTCGGCGATCTGACGCGCGGCGTCGTTTTTCTCGGCGATGATGAGCTTCAAAAGAGGCTCCTATCTCGTATCTCTGCGGCTACGCCCGCCCGTATGGCGGCCGACTTACGCCCTTGCTTGCTCAATCTGCCCGATGAGCCAATCGCACCAGGCATCCATGCCCTCGCCCTTGCGCGCGCTCACGGCAAACCGCGGCGCCTGCGGATTGAGGTCATCGAGTGTCTTAGTATACCTATCCATGTCAAAATCGAAAGCCGGAGCCACGTCGACCTTGTTGAGCAGCTGTGCGCCGGCGTGTTGGAAGATGCCCGGGTACTTGATGGGTTTGTCGTCGCCCTCGGGCACCGAGAGGATCATGATGGACAGGTTCTCGCCCAGGTCAAAGTCGACTGGGCAGACCAGGTTACCCACGTTTTCGATAAAGATGACGTCAATGTTTTCCAGACCTACCGCCTGGTCGAACGCGTCAACGGCCTCCATGATCATGTTGCCCTCGAGGTGGCACAGGCCGCCCGTGTTGATCTGGATGGCGGGCATGCCGGCTTCCTTCATGGTAATGGCGTCGACATCCGAGGCAATATCGCCCTCGATGACGGCGCAGTGCAGGGCGGCCTTGTCGCGCAGGCGCTCGTTGGTGCCCAGAATCGTGGTGGTCTTGCCCGAGCCGGGGCTCGACAGCACGTTAATCACGTAGGTGTTTGTCTCATGAAATCGCTGACGCAGCTGATCTGCCAGGCGCTCGTTGCGCGACAGAATCGGCGACGCGATATCAATCGTTTTCTCGGCCATATTCGGCACTCCTTACTTCTGCCCCTTTATACCCCGTCCCCAGATGGCTAGCGGGCTAATCGTCGGGGGTCTCGATTTCGATACTCGCGATGTCGAGCTCGCGGCCGTGCAGTAGGCGCACATTGGCGCCGCCGCACTGGGGGCAGCGGCAGTGGAAGCGGTCATGATCGAAAACCTCACCGCAGTCCAGACACTCGCTTTGCGGATGGACCTCCTCTACCGCAAGCTCGCAACCTTGCGTGAGCGGGTCCTCGTCACGAAACGTCTCCCACGCAAAGTCAAGCGCCTCGCGCACGACCTCGGTCATATCCCCGATACGAAGCGTTACCAAAACGGCGCGCGAGGCCCCCGCCCCACGCGCCGCACGAATCACTGTATCGAGTATGCCGTTGACAATGGCAACCTCGTGCATACCGATTTACTCCTCGTCGTCCTCATCGTCCGAGAACAGGTCCAGACGACTCACGAACAAGCCCTCCTTGCCCTCGCGCGCGGTAATGACCACACGGGCGATGGCGAGCGAAATCTCGTAGAGCGAGAGCAGGGCGCCATACATGAGGCCCAGCGTAACGGGCGAGCCGTCGGGCGTAATCACAGCCGAGCCCACAAGCAGGCCAACGTATACGTAACGCCAGGCGCTGCGGAAGGCCGCGTAGGACACGATATGGAAGACGGACAGGTAGAAGATGATGAGCGGCAGCTCAAACGCCACACCAAAGCCGATCATAAAGAGCAGCTCCATGTTGACGTAGTTCTCCAAATCGGGCAGTGCCGTGGCAACGGCCGAGGTTTCGCCGATGAGCCACTCAAAGCCCGCAGGGATGATGATGAAGTAGCAAAAGATTGCGCCCAGGAAGAACAGCACCGTCGAGGCGAGCACCGTGGGCACGACCCACTTGCGCTCGTTGGGGCGAAGCGCCGGCAGGAAAAACGCCAGAATCTGCCAGATGATCATGGGCGTGCACATGACCACGGCCATCTTGATGGCCAGCGAGAAGCGCAGGCCAAAGCCGCCGAGCGTGGTGGTGATGTAGAACTTACCATCCGGCACAAAGGAGCGGATGGGATCTTCCAGGATGTCGAGCACCACGGGCGTGGCGAAATACAGCACGATGGCTGCGGCAAACACCGAGACGACCACGATGGTCAGGCGGCGACGGAGCTCTCCCAGGTGATCGAAGAGCGGCATACGCGCAGGTCCGATAGGCATTACTCATCGCCTCCCTTCGGGGCATCGGCAGCGGCATCGTCCTCGGCCTCGAGCTCGCGGGCAAGCTGGTCGACGACGGCCTTGCGCTTGCGGGGACGACGGGCATAGAGGTCGGCCGTCGTGGGCTCTGCCGGCTCGGGCTCGGGCTCCGGCTCTGCAGCAGGCTCGGGCTCGACGGCGGCATCGGCAGACCCGGCGTCGGCACCCTCGGCTTCAGTCTCCTTGGCAGCATCCTCGCCCTCAGCAGCACCCTCGCTTGCGGCCTTCTCGGCGGCAAGGCGGGCACGGCGCTCGGCAAAGGTCTCCTTCTTTGCGGGCGCAGCCGTCTCGACGGCATCCTCGTCCGCATCGGAATCGTCGTCGGTCGCAGCAGCCTTCTTGGGCTTGACCGGGGCCGACGCGGCCTCGCTTACCGGATCAATGATCTCGGACTGAACAACAGCCGTCATCTTTTCCTGCGTCTCGCGGAACTGACGGATGGCACGGCCGATCGTGCGGCCCATCTGCGGGAGCTTATCCGGGCCAAACAGCAAAAAGCCGAAGACCACGATGATCGCGAGCTCACCCTCTCCAATACCAAACACACATACCTCCAAGGCTCGATGTGAGTCGAGCCCGCACCGCGCCATTCGGCCGGAACTCGTCTATTCATTCGGTCAAGTATAGCGCCCGGACGCCAAAACGTCCGAGCGCATCACAAACATATGCCAAACGGCACGCCCTTTTGGGGGGCAAAGATTATGCAGCGGTGATCGAAATCTCTTGGTCGACACCCAACAGCTGGACCACACGCATCACCGGGGGCTGCACATTGGTGCAGCTAAAGCGCTTGCCGTGGTCGACCGCGTGGTGCGCAGCGCCCACGAGCACGCCAATGCCCGTCGAATCGATGTAGCTCACATGGGCAAAATCGAGCTCAACGGCCTCGGTGGGCTGCTCGAGCGCCAGGTCGATGGCATTGCGCAGGCTATCGGCGTTAGAGATATCGATCTCGCCGGTTACCTTAATGGTGTAGAGCTCTGGCGTGGGGTTGGTGGAAATACCCAAATCCATGTATACGCTCCTTTACGTATCGAAAGTGCGGATAGTACGGGAAGCCGCGCGTTAGGCGCGCTCGGCACGCGCAAGCTCGGCAGCGACGAGCTTAACGGCCAGCACCAGCACATCGAGCGCGGCCTCCAGGTCCTCGACCGTGGGATAGCTCGGCGCGATGCGGATGTTGGTGTCGCGCGGGTCCTTGCCATAGGGCCAAGTGGCGCCGGCCGGTGTGAGCTTGACGCCCAGGTCGGCGCAGAGCGCGGCGACCTTTTGGGCCGAGCCCTCGGGACCATCGAAGCTTACAAAGTAGCCGCCGCGGGGGTGCGTCCAAGTAGCGCAACCCGTATCGCCCAAGCCCTCGGTGAGCTTGCGCTCAACGGCCTCAAAGCGCGGGCGCAAAAACTCGGCATGCTTTTTCATGTGCTCCTTGACCGCCTCGATGGTGGGAAGGAAGCGCACGTGACGCAGCTGGTTGAGCTTATCGGCACTGATGAGGCCGGCCTTCAGGCGCTTGGAGAACTCGGCGATGACCGCGGGGCTCGCACCGATAAAGCCGATACCGGCGCCCGGGAAGGTGATCTTGGACGTCGAGGCAAAAGCCACCACGCGGTCCTCGGTGCCCGCCGCGCGGGCAAGATCGAAGATGTTGGCGAGCTCGTCGGTCTCGTCGTACAGGTCGTGCACGCAGTAGGCGTTATCCCAGAAGATGCGGAAATCGGGCGCGGCCGTGGGCATCTCGACCAGGCGGCGCACAGTGTCCTCGCTAAAGGTGATGCCCGTGGGGTTGGAATACTTGGGCACGCACCAGATACCCTTGATGGAATCGTCGGCGGCAACCAGGCGCTCGATCTCGTCCATGTCGGGGCCGTTGTCGGTCATCGCGACGGGGACGTTCTCGATACCCAGGTCGGCGGTGATGCCAAAGTGGCGGTCGTAGCCGGGAACAGGGCACAGGAACTTGACCTTCTTGCCGTCATGCGCGGCCTCGTAAGCCTCCCAAGGCTCGCTGCCGCACGAGCCGCAGCGCCAGAACATACCGGCGATATCGTGCTCAATCAGCAGGCTCGATGAACCCAGCACGAGCGTCTGCTCGGCGGGGCAGCCCAAGAACCCCCCTGCCAGCTTGCGTGCCGAGGGAATGCCCTCAAAGCAGCCGTAGTTGGAACAATCGACGTTGCCGTCGTGCAGATCGGCATCGGCATTGAGGATATCGAGCATGGGTCGAGAGATGTCCACCTGGGAGGGCGACGGCTTGCCGCGGGCCATATCGAGCGCCAGGCCCTTGGCCTTGACCTCGGCGACCTCGGCTTTGAGCACCTCGATGGCGGCATCGAGTTCGGTGGTTTCCATCTTCTGGTAGATCGTCTGCATGGGTGCGACCTTTCGCGAAGCGGTACGTTGCAGTTCGTCTAAGTATAGACCGCCACCGCCGCAACGTTATGAAGCCGTGATAGATTAAGTTCATCGCAATGAATTACGACATCGCTGCGCGCATGCTGTGGTGCGCCCAAGGAGGCACTATGGAATATGGATCGATCCAAGCTGAGGAATTCGGCGACCTGCAGCGCCTGGTCGACGGACTGTTTTACGACCGCCACGCCATCGACCGCCTGGATCTGATCGTACAGGCCGAGATCTTGGACCTGGCGCCCGATCTCATGGAAATCGTCAACTTGCTACCGCCCGGCTATTACGACCGCCAGTCACTTTGCGACCAACTCAACTCCGCCTTGGCCGCCCACGGCTGGGGCGCCGTCTACGGCACCGTGGAATAAACCTAGTCATTGGGGCCTGTGGTCAAAAAATAGCAAATATGAGTACTGTTACTTTTTTAGTAACAGCGATTTTGAATTAAAAAGGCCAGTCTTGGCCTTTTGTGTCCGGTTTTGGAAGGATGCATCAGCATTTTTCGTCCAGCCACGCAATCGTTAATGCACAGACAGAATAGATTTGTACATTATTTTTCGCGCCTAAAATGAAACGCCGTTTGTGACAGTACTCACAAACGGCGTTTTTTGGCCACTGGGGTGTCCGGCAGGTGGCAAGTACCACTCAAAACCGCGTTTTACACGCGCTCGAGCAGGCTCTGGCGTCTGTTTCTACGCGCCTACTCGTTCTTGGGCGCGGGGTGCTTGCAGATCACACTCATGTAGATCATGCCAAGTACGGCCGCGGTGACAGAGCCGGCGAGAATAGCGGCCTTGGCAGCCAGAACCTCAAACTGGGCCGTCGGGAAGGCGAGGCCGCTGATGAGAATCGACATGGTAAAGCCGATACCGCCCAGAATGCCCACACCGGCAATCATGTGCCAGTTAACGTTGTGCGGCAGCTCGCAAGCCTTGAGCTTGACCAAGGCGAACGTCATGCCAAAGATGCCGATCGGCTTGCCCAGCAGCATGCCAAAGTACACGCCGAGCGTCACCGGGTCGGTGAGCAGCGTGCTCATGTCCACGCCCACTAGACGAACCTGCGCGTTCACGAACGCAAAGATCGGCAGGATCACAAAGTTGACCGGCGTGGAGATCAGACGCTCCATGCGGATGAGCGGCGGGGTCACGCGGTGCATGACGCGCTCGACCTTGGTGGTCGAGACGGTAAAGTCATGCTGGCCCAGGATGTGTGCCTCGTCGTCGTAGCGGTCATCGAGCAGCGGCAGGCACTCGCCCAACCAATCGGTGAGGCTATCGAGCTTGACGCCGCACTTGGCCGGGATGGTAAAGGCCAAGATGACGCCGGCGAGCGTAGCGTGCACGCCGCTCTTGAACATGCAGAACCACAGCAGCAGGCCCAGCACCGAGTACGGGGCAAGGCGGTAATGCTGCGTCTTGTTGAGCCACACGAGCGCGCAGGTCACAAGCGCGGCGGCGCCCAACCAAAACGGATTGGGGCTCTGACCGTAGAAGATGGCGATGGCGGCGATGGAGATGAGGTCGTCGGCGATGGCGAGCGTCGAGAAGAACACGCGCACGCCGTTGGGCACGCGGTTGCCCAAAAGCGACAGCACGCCCAGCGCAAAGGCAATATCGGTTGCCATGGGGATGGCCCAACCGTTGCGGGCGCCGGCATGGTTAAAGATCAGGTAGATGCAGGCGGGAACGACGACGCCGCCCACGGCCGCCAGCATGGGAAGCATGGCCTGGCGCGGGTTCTTGAGCTCGCCAACTGTCATCTCATACTTGAGCTCAATGCCCACCAGCAAAAAGAAAATCGCCATGAGGAAGTCGTTGACGAAAAGCTCAACGGTGAGACCGGCCGTAAGGTTGCCCAGACCCACATACAGCGGGGTCTCCAAAAAGTGATGGATGGCCTCGTAGGCATCGGTGTTGGCGCAAATGACGGCGGCGATGGCGGCGAAGACCATGACGGCGGCGGAAATCGTGCCGTTCTCGGCAATGCGCTCCCAGATGTCGTGACGCTCAAAACGCTTGCGCTCACGAACGTTGAACAGCTGCTCGGGTGCTGCCATGGGCGGCTCCTTTCACGGGAAGGCTCCCGTCTTAAAAAAGCACGGCCCGCCCAAGTGGCGGCGCCGCGCTCTAACGTATTACGCTTGCATCTAGCCTACCCTGCACGACAAGCACGCAGGCGTGGCCGAAAAGCGGAACCACAGGTTGAACATTATTTGCCCAACGGCACGGGCACGCCTGTCCAAGAGACGACGCGGCGCCGTGCACAAAAAACGACCGGAGCGCGGGGCGTCCGCGATCCGGTCGTGGCGTTTAGTGAACTAAACCTAGCAGGCGGCCATGATGGGGGCAGCGACCTGCTTCTTACGGGAGAGGACGCCCGGCATCCAGACGCCGTCGTGCTCGTCGGCAATGCCCAGGCCCTTCTGAGCAGCCTCGGTCTCGCCCTCGAGCAGGACCTGCGAGCCCTCCTCCATGATGTCGGTGATGCACAGGACAATGCCGTCAGCACCCTTCTCGGCGGCGTAGGCGCGCATGGCCTCGCGAATCTCGTCGATCATGCCGAGCGCACGGGTCTTGTCGACGGTCTCGTACTGGCCGATGAGCAGCTTCTTGCCGGCGGGCTCAAACATCTTGATGTCGTTGCCGACCATCTCGGCTGCGGTGAAGGAGCCGGACGGACGGGTGAGGAAGACTTCCATGCCAAACTTGACCGGGTCGACGCCCACCTGCTCGCCGAGCTTGGCGGCGACGGCGCGGTCGACATCGGTGGTGGTGGGGCTCTTGAGCATGAGCGTGTCGGTCATCATGGCCGAGAGCAGCAGCTTAGCCTGGACGTCGGAAAGCTCAACGCCGAGCACGCCGGCGAGCTTGGTGACGATGGTGCAGCTGGAGCCCCAGGGCAGGCAGATGTAGTGCAGCGGGCCGGCGGTCTCGAAGTCGCCGATGCGGTGATGGTCGACGACACCAAAGACCGTGGCGTCCTTAAGGCCGGCGACGGACTGGGCGGACTCGTTGTGGTCGGTGAGGACGACGAGCTGACCGGCCTCGACGGACTCGATCACGCGAGGCTCGGCGATGCCGGCGTCGGCGAGCAGCTTGGCGGACTCGGCCGGAAGCTGACCAAGGGCGCAGGCCTCGTAGGTGTTGCCGGCATACTCAACCTGGCTGAGCAGCTGGGACAGGACGACGGCGCTCATGATGGCGTCGTTATCGGGGTTCTGGTGACCAAAGACAAGAACGTTTGCCATGGATATCCTCCACTTGATATGTGTACTTGGACGTAGCTATGGTAGCACGCCGATGCCGAGCCTTCGCAGACGGAAGGGCCACGGCATATTTTGGGGCAGGCACGGGGGCCAAGGCCGTCCCTTTTCACCGTGTTGGTGCAAAGTAACCTGACCCCCTTGCACCAGCTATTTACCGGCGGCGCGCAGAGCTACGTAGGCGGCGCCGATGATGCCGGCGTCGTTGCCGAGCGAAGCGACCTTAATGGGCGTCTCACGCGAGGCGGAAAGCGCGTAGCGCTGGAAGTGCTCGCGAACGGCGTCGAGGTAGACATCGGCCGAAGCGGACGCGCCACCACCGATCAGGAACATCTCGGGGTCGACCACGTTGGCGATAAGCGCCAGAGCGCGGCCGAGATAGTCGGCCATGGTATCGGCAGCTGCCAGCGCCAGCTTGTCACCCTCGCGGCAGGCCTGGAACACGTCCTTGGAATCTGAGGGGCCGGTGAGCTCGATGGGCTCGACGCCCGCCTTCTTGCACTCGGCAAGGTAGTTGCTCACCACGCCGGTGGCGCTGGAATACTGCTCCAGGTGGCCATGGCCGCCGCAGCCGCAGGTGCGCTCCTCAGCCGGGTTCAGGCACATATGGCCAATCTCGCCGCCAGCACCCACAACACCCGATACCACGTCGCCGTTAACGATAACGCCGCCGCCCACGCCGGTACCGATGGTGACCATCACCACGTTCTGCACGCCCTTGGCAGAACCGAGCCAGGCCTCACCCATGGCAGCGGCGTTGGCATCGTTCTCGTACTTAACGACCGCATCGGGGCAGTGCTTTTGAATGGCAATCCTCAGCTCGGGCAGGTTAATGGCAATGTTGGCCTTGACCTTGGCATCGCCCGATGCCGGGATGGGGCACGGAACGGCCAGGCCAATGCCCGCCACAAAGGCACGCGGAATCTGGGCTTTGGCGACCACCTGGTCGATAGCCTCGGTCACCGCGGCAAAGCCCGCAGCGTCAACGATGGGAGGCGTAGGCACGCTGGCCTTGGCAAGCAGGTTACCGTCTTCGTCGAACAGGCCCTCCTTAACCGAAGTGCCGCCGACGTCAATGCCGATGTAGTACTGCTTAGGTTCCATGGGAGCCCACCTTTCTCGTTTAAACATTGCCTGTATGGTACCGCTCCCAAGGCAAAAACCTACCAAAAAGGGACAGGTTTGTTTTGGCAGGTTTTATCTGGGGAA
>CABURR010000019.1 GCA_902493985.1 uncultured Collinsella sp.
AAAGGAGCCATCATGGCCGGTATGAACATGCAGCAGATGATGAAGCAGGCTCGCAAGATGCAGGAGCAGCTTGCCGCCGCGCAGGAGAACCTCAAGTCCCAGACCGTCGACGCCTCTGCCGGCGGCGGCATGGTCAAGGTGACCGTTAACGGCGAGATGGAGCTCGTCAACCTCACCATCGATCCCGATGCGCTCGATCCCGAGGACGTCGATATGCTGCAGGATATGATCATGGCTGCCGTCAACGAGGCCGTCCGCGGCGTCAACGAGCTCGCCAACAAGCAGATGGGCGCCATCACCGGCGGCCTCAACATCCCGGGCATGCCGTTCTAAGACACACATATATATGAGCGCGAATCACAGTCTGCAAAAACTGCTCGATGAGCTGGGTCGTCTGCCGGGCATTGGTCCCAAGTCGGCCCAGCGCATAGCCTATTACCTGCTCGAGGCCGATGCCGAGGAGGCCCGCCGCCTGGCCGAGGCCATCCTGGAGGTCAAGCAGGAGGTCCACTTTTGCAGCCGCTGCTTTAACTACGCCACGGCCGACGAGTGCTCCATCTGCCAGGACCCGATGCGCGATACCACTCGCATTTGCGTGGTGGGCGAGCCGCGCGATGTCCAGGCGATCGAGCGCACGGGCAGCTACCACGGCCTCTACCACGTGCTGGGCGGCGTGATCAGTCCCATGGACAAGATTGGCCCCGAGCAGCTGCACATTCGAGAGCTGCTGGCACGCTTGGGCCACGAGGACATCCACGAGGTCATCATCGCCACCAACCCCAATATTGAGGGCGAGACCACGGCGAGCTATCTGGCCCGTACCATCAAGCCGTTGGGCGTCGAGGTGTCGCGTCTGGCAAGCGGCCTTCCCGTGGGCGGCGACTTGGAGTATGCCGACGAGCTTACGCTTGGCCGCGCCATCGAGGCCCGCCGCGCGATTTAGGTGGCGAGCCTGCTCCTGCCGTATGTTTTCCTCGCGACGCACGGGGTAGTCATAATTTCCCCGTGCGACTGTGAGTTTGTTGTGCAACAAAGATGCTTCGTATCCGCTTATCGCATGGACGCTTCCGCTCGCATCCTTAATTTGTCCATTCGTTGCGCAACCTTTTTGGTTCGCTGATACACTCAAATATGGATTCGAATGAATGCGCCGCTCCCGAGCGGCGTGTTTTTGTTGGAGGAGAACGCATGCGGCCCGGTGGCACTCAGACAAAGCGCGGCGCCGCGGTGCGCATACGACGCCGACTGGGCTTGGCGCCGCGGGCGTACGCACTGCTATCGTGCTCGCTGGTGCTGGTCATAGCTGGCGTTTCTGCCTATGGCATGACCGTGCCGTCCATGATGCAGGCGCATGCCGCACGCGAACCGCGCGTGGGGCATGAGGTCAAAAGCGATCTGGGCACCACGACTGGATATGCTTGGGCAAGTGTGGTCGGGCATATTGTGTTTGGCACCGACGATGCGGACGGCGCCGAGGCCCCGGACAACGAAGTCACGCTTGCCAATGGCAAAACCATCGTGCTCACCAACACCAAGATCATCGATCGATTGTCCAACAATAGCGTGGCGGCAACGGTGAATAAGGTCGAGCAGCAGAAGGAGCAGGACGCCCAGCAGTCCGGAAAGCCCGGTAGCTCGGATACTTCTGGCTCCGGCTCGGATTCATCGAGTTCGGGCGGCGGCTCTGGGTCGGGTTCCTCTACCGGAGGGCCTGGAAACGGCGGCTCGACGGGCGGCAACACTGACAACGATGCAAACTCCGGCGGCCTTTCCGCTGCTGAGGAAGAGAGCATTCACAGTTGGCTTGTGACCAAGTACAACATGCTCGACGGCTATGTTTCTCGTGCCAATGACGTGGTCTCGACCTATAACTCTACGGGAGATCCCAGGCCGTGCGACAGCCTGGTCGGGGAGATGTTTGTCATTCGAGCCGAGTTCGGTCGTCAGACATTCTCGCCCCGGTCAAGGTGGTATCAGCAGTATGCCAATCTGTGGGGCTGTTACACCAACCTATGTCAATGGGTCGGCCATTACGGCGATGATGACGTCGCGCTCGGTAACTTCAACAATAACGTGGCGGCGCTTGCCCTATGATGACCGATCTTGCATCCACCACACCACAATCGCTCGGTCGCGATCCCATGGTCGGCCTGCGCCTGGCGCGTGTCGACGGGTTTGAGCCGGCCATTGCGCTCGGTCAGGACGAACTGCCTACCTATCTGCGTCGTTTTACGATGCTGTTTGCCGACGATGCCACCATGCGCCGTGGCGGTATCGGCCGCGTGACGCGTGCCGTCAACGCCCAAGGCGAGGCAGTGGCACTCAAGCAGCTCATCTTGCCGGCGCGCGATGAGTTCGACGACGATGCCGCTCACGAGGCGCTGGTCGCCAAGTTCAAGGCAGCGTTTCGCGAGGAATACGAATGCCATCGCGCCCTTTCGGGCCTCAAGGGCTTTCCCCGCCTCTATGGCTGGGGCGAGGTCGACGGTGTGCCTGCAATTGTCATGGAATGGGTCGAGGGCGAGACGCTTGCCCGCTTGCGTTCGCGACTTGCCGTGGACGATGCCGGACGCCTGTCGCCGCTTGTGGCGGCGCGTCTGGGTCGCGACCTGTTCGATCTGCTCTGCCGTATGAGCCTGGTGGGCGAGGGCTTTGTCCATCGCGATATCTCGCCCGCTAATATTATGGTGCGCACGGCGCGTCTACCGCTTGACCGGCAGCTTGCCGAGGGCACCTTTGACCTGTGGCTGATTGACTTTGGCTCATCGCTGGCGCTTGAGCCTGCGTCGGCCGTGGCCGGTACCGGCGGCAAGGCATCCTTTACCGAGCGTTATGCCACGCTGCGTCGCGCGACGGTTGCCTATGCCCCGCCCGAGATGCTCACCGACGATATTCCCGACCTGCGTGCTTTGCGTATGTCGCCGGCGATTGACGTCTATGCCGCGGCAAGCACGGTTTACGAGCTCATTGCCGGCGTCGCGCCATACGAAGCCGCGCCGAGCACTTCGGGCGCCTCGGGTTCGCGCAAAAGGACGCGCGACATCGCGAGCCCCTACCGTCTTAAGATGGACACGCGGCCCGACTATCCCATTGGTGCCCATGCGCCCGGTTGCGATTTGACTCAGCTGCTTCGTCGTGAGCCCGATGTGGCGCTCGCCGCGGTCGAGCAGGCCCAGCAGCTAGGGCTTGAGCCGGATTCCGAAGAGCTACGCGATGCACTGGCGTTTGTCGATGCCCAGCTGTTCGACGTGGTGATGGCCTGTCTGTCCAGCCATCAAAAAGATCGTCCCGAGCCGGCGGCGGTCGAGGCGGCGCTCTCGGCGTTTTGTGACCACTATGCGCAAAATGTCGGTCGTTCGCTCCGCGGCGAGCCGCTCACGCCGTGCCCCATGGATGCGTCTGGCCGCGCGGCTCGTCGCGCGCTGATGGTTGGCGCGACGGTCGTCTGTGGCGTGGTTTGGGCTGTGCTCGTGGTTTCGGCCGCGCTGCTGGCGTCGGGCGCTCGCGTGACGGCGACTTTGGGATCGCTCGTGTGGTCTGGGTCGCTACCGGGTATTATTGCCGCACTGGCGTTGGCGCTGCCAGGCATAGCCGGCGTTGCCGCGGGGGCACTTGCGCGCGATCGGCGCTCGGGCTTCCTGCAGGGTGTGCTTGCGCTTTCTGCCTGCGAGGTTCCGGTGCTGGTTGTGGCTGCATGTAGCGTATTTTCCCAACGCGCCGTGATGGGCGGCCTTGTTGCCGCTCTGGTTGCAACCTATACGCTTACGTGGTTTTTGCTTGCGATGGGCTTTGCCTTTGAACTTCCCGTTTCGGCACCGCGACGCACAAAAGCCCAGATGGCGACTCCGCTTGCCGGTGGAGCCGCAGTTGCCCGTACTTTTGGCGGACCTGTCGAAGTATCGTCCGATTCTATTTCTACGACCAAGGAGGCCTAGGCCATGGCATCTCAAGTTGAGCTCACCCCATGCGGGGCCATGTTTGACATCTTTAAGCGCGCGGCGCATCTGAGCCATATCGAGCTGTGCGGCCTGGTGCTTTCGTCCCGTCCGCTCGCCGACGGCCGCAGCCCGCAGAGCCGAGCCGCCGATCGCTCTTGGGTTTCCCGCTTTATCGTTCGCGCGCCGGTCGGCACGCTTCAGCAGCGCTACTTTGCCGAATACGGTACCTCGGCTGCGCGTATTATGTCGCAACTGGCCCTGCGCCAGCGAAATCCCATGGACTCCACGGCTGTGATCAATATGGTGTGCGGTCCTGCAGGTGAACCGATGGTACGCGCGCTCGAAGAGTGCCACCAGGACACGAATCTCTATCGCAACGCGCTCGATCGCCTGTCCCAGGCGGCAGAACTCATGCCTGCCGAGCGCGCCGAGGCCGTGCTGGTGCTGTTTGTCGCCGTCGGCTGTTCGGCGGATGTGCGGTCCTCGGTGAACTATGCCATCGACTACGCGCACGCGACCTGTGGCGGAGGCACCTCCACGCCGCGTTCGCTTGGCATGTCGATGACCGCGGGCGCACGCGAACCCGCCCCGGCGCACCCCTTGGGCTTGCTGCGCGTGCAAAACAGTTTTGTCGTGAGCGCCCCGCGCTGGATTCAGCCGAGTGAGCAGGGTGTTGAGATTGGCGCGCTGGCCACTGGTGAGGGCGATATTACCGACGTCGGCGACGATGTCTCGGCCCGCCATGCCCATATCTGGTGCGATGCTCAAAATATCTGGCACGTCGAGGACTTGTCGTCCACCAACGGAACCGTGGTGGTAAACGGGGCCACGCGCGTTTGCATTCAGGTCGAGCCCGGCCGTTCCGCCCAACTCAATCCCGGCGACGAGCTCAAGCTCGGCGAATCCACTACCTACGCCATCCTCTTCGGTGCCCTCTAGCCGGCAGATAGGGACGTTTCTTTTCTGCCGGCACTTGGGGACACTCCTCGGCGCGCCAGAGCCAGTCGCCCGGGGATGGAGGGGCCATTTTGGCCCTTGGCGGTCAGTCGGGGCGAAACTAGAAGATCTTTCCGATTCGCGGCTGTTCATGCTTGTAGAGCATCTAAAACAATAGGATGTTATTCTGGAATATGCCGGGTGCGTGAACTTGCCTGTCTTAGCCTTAATAAGGTATAGGGGAGTTTGGCTCAGGGGTTCCGTCTTGTTCTTCAGCGCAGTATTGTGGGACAGATTTGCTGAGATTGGCGCCTTACACCGCAGAGCGCACGGAAGGCTCTCGATTTGTGTTCTGGCCCCAGAATACAGGGCCTGATACTTACCAACTGTGGCATGGATGTAACATCTGTAGAAATCAACCCTTTTGTTGTCGACCTTTGTAAGAAAAACACTGCCATCAACTCTTTGGATGACGAAACTAGGGTGCTTGAGGGGAGCCTTTACTCCCCTCTGAGAGATGACTCATGTTTTTCGCTTGTCGTTGTGAATCCTCCGTTACTGCCGATTCCGGATGAGATTCCTTATCCCTTCGTTTGAGATGGAGGACAATCGGGTCTGGATAAAACACTTCGTATTCTTAAGGGTGGCGATACGCATTTAGAGAAAAACGGTAAATACTGCTAATAGGGGTGACGACGATGGTGCAGGGGCGACCCGCGATGCTCTCATCAATACGTCGGATACTTGGGAAATCAGGTCTAGATGCATGTATGATGATGCTGTGTGGCTATTCAATTAATCCGCGTTCCGAATGGGTGCAGGGTATAGCTGCGACATCGTATGCTTTTGACCCGGCGCGATACTCAGATATTTCTGAGGCGGTTGACGAAGTTTATACGCACTATGCCGCGCAAGGCGTTTCGGAAGTTTGCACATCTACGTTACGGGCTTAGGTTTCTTCAAGCGAGCAGGCCGGTTGCGTTATTTCGAGCGATTTTTCTAGTCTAGACGACAAAAGGCAAAGGATTTGATGGGTATAAAACGCGGACGTTTGTGGGCGGATGCTCAAATCTATTGTGGCAATCGGGCGGTTGAAAAAGATATTTCAACCGCCCGATTGCCAGGTTCGTCGGAGGAGATGTCCGATTCCGACTCTCTTGTAGGAAGAGCTTGAGATCGTATTGGCCCAAGGCAATCTTAAAGCAGTCTCATTGGCAAATCTTCGCTCCTGTTGTGTTGAGGTGTAAGGTATCAGTGATTGATGTTTTGTGGCGGGTAGATTGGGGCCTTCCTTGATTCGATGCGTTCTCTCGAGGTTCATCAGAGCAAAAGGGGCTTTCGTCTTCATTGCTATCACGGTGATTGGAACCGCTCTCTCCTATGCCATGCCATACGTGAACGGGAAATTCTTAGATTTTCTTCTCGGTAACCGCAGCGAAAGAGACGCCGTACTCTTCGCACTCCTGGTTGCGTCAATAGGAGTTTTCTCCACCCTCTTTACTTATTTTGCAGGAACACTTTCCATTCGCATAACCACGAGACTTTCCTTTGATCTTCTCAGGGAGGCCGTCTTGCGTTTTGAAAGAGACGATTACTTGGTGAGTCGGACCATCGATCCAGCCTATACAACGCAACGGATTATTTCCGACTCCAGCGTGGTCTCATCCTTCGTTTTGGCGAATTTTATCAGTGCGCCGCTGTCCATTGTAGCCATTCCCATCGTATTGCTTATCATATGGTCAATTGATTCAACTCTCGCGGTGTTTTCCATCATTCTCCTCATCGTGTATTTCTGTGTAATTACTGGGTTGAGGAAACTTTTGTATAGGGTCACGTATGAGAAGAAAGAGGCGGACAGCGCCTTTTACGCCGCAATTGCATCGCAGCTTAATCAGATTCTCAACATTCAACTGACATCTTCGTACGGCAAGAGCGAACAAGCGCTCGACGCTGGGTTTAAGAGCTATTTTCCCAAAGTTTTGCGCTCCGGAAAGCTATCATATTCTCTGACATCGCTCGATGGTCTTTTCGCAGCGTTGTTTCAAGCGGTGATACTTGTTGTTTCCGGAGTACGAATCATTAACGGAACTATGTCAATAGGCGAGTACACTATCATCGGTACATACTTCGCGGTTCTCTTTAAGACTTTGAAAAGTATGATGTCATTGTTCAAATCCTATCAAGATGCCAAAGCATCATGGGATAGGACGGCTATCGCGACGAGAGAAAAGGAGAGATCGGGGTGGAATCGGACCGATTTAGCTAAACTCGATGAAATAAATGACATTTCGGTATCTGATTTGGAATTCTCGGTTGCCCTTCCAGACGGATCTGTCCGAGAGGTCCTCGGCGGGTTTTCTTTCAAGTTTTCCGGTCCTGGTACATATTGCATAGTTGGGGAAAACGGAAGAGGCAAGACGTCACTTCTTTACTTGATGCTCGGGCTATACTCATCGAAAGGCAAAGTAAAATACAACGGCGTGCCAATCGAAGAATGCGACTTGGATTACATACGTGCGAGAGAGATATCGTGCTGCCCACAGTCGTGCTTCGCGCCGGACGAAACGGTGAAAGAGCTGTTAGAGTATTTCGACACGCCCTTTTCTTCCTATCACCGGGGTGTAGATGGCCTACTTTCGCTGGAAAACAGCGTGAAGGAGTTGCTCGGGAAACGTTGCTCCGCGCTTTCGGGCGGTGAGCTGCGCCGAGTGTACTTATGGTCGGCGATTTCACGCAAGTCGTCAGTTTTGGTACTCGACGAGCCCACGACTGGGTTAGACGCTGTAAGCCGCGCCGAGCTTGCGGCCTATGTTAAGCGCAACAAGCAAAGCCAGCTGATCATCGTTGTCTCTCACGATGACGAGATGGTCGGCGCGGTAGAAGGGGTAGTGGATTTAGGCAGCATGTACCAGGGTAAATGATGACAAGTGTAGTGCTACCCAACTGGCAGAGATAACAAAAAGGCGATGCAGATGCACGTAGCATTCAGGCGGTTCGGACTTGGTGCCTTCACGCCATCGCAACGCTTTCAGATATAGTTCTCGTTCTCTTACTAAAGGAAACTTTAGTCTACGTCATCTTGTCGAGACAGAGGTGAAGCGAAGTGTTGTCGCGACGTATCTTATTCCAGGTGGCTCAGTATCAGCGTGAGAATCGCACCAAAGTGTACTTACGATTCTCGTGTCCCACGGACAACATGAGCTGAGCATTGAGGTTCCACCCTTTGCTGCAACTACACGGGGTTGGACGGCAATGAATATGCCGGGCCGCATACCACGCGCAGCGGGGGTCCATGTCCCAGTATGTTGCCTACAGCAGCCTCGATGTCCACGCACACATCATCTCTGCCTTCGCGTTCAATCCATTTGCCGGAGAGTGCGAGGGTTGCCAGGCCGTAGAATTCGAGCCGAACAAATGAAATGCGGTATCAGCGCATAGGATTAAACTGACGATTGCTTTGCACTGAGAATACGCTTGGAAAGCCGCTATGGGTGGCGGCCCGGGTTAAATAGAGAAGCCCGTCCGATCACTTTCATGTGGCGAACGGTCGGGCTTCTTATTCCACTTGCCAATGCTCGGCTCATATTGGAAGAAAGCTACGCTAATGTTTGCGTGACACTCCTATTTTCTCCGAAGAAAGAGTCGGATAATGAAGAATAGAATTAAAAAAGGTGCCAGATATAACGCAAGTATAAAGGCTAATCCAACGAGACCTTGCAATAATGGCATAACTCCTCCCAGACACGAGATTTTGGTATTTGTTCCCATCTTATTCTGAATTGGACCAAATAGTTCCTAGCCACAAAACTACTCGCCAACTGGATCGCACCAATCTGCTGGCAAAACACAGCTTGATTCTTTATCGACATAGCACCAATCCGCAACAGGGCACTCGGCGATGTCGTAAAAATTGCATATATCAACTCCAAGACAACAAGGCTCAACGGGAGGATGTTCATTTGAACCAACAGGATGGATATGTTTCATAACAGCTCCTCACCTTAATCCAATTAGAGACTACGTTTGATCAATGCCACAGTGATCTACAACGCAGATGCTGCCGCCATCCATGTCATAGTCGCAGTAATCGTATGCACCACAGCCATCTGCTTTATCATAAACAGTACAGATGTCAGTAATGCCCAAGAGGCAGTCAAAAGACATCGGCTTCACGCCTGCCTCGTCGCCACTTCCTGGATTAATCGGATGAATATGCTTCACGACTACCTCCCTTTGAGTGCAGAAAACCTCAATATTGTGTATAACAAACCAAGATGTCTAGTTCACCATATTTCTAGAATGGTTTCGGCGAACGTAGCAATAAGCTTCGCAGACGGTAATCAGAAGAACGAACACCTCCACAATGGTGACAGCAATGCGCTGAACCGCTTATTCCGATACAGTAGCTTCTCGTTGATTTTTCTCCTGCGAAGATGAGTGGCGGGAAATAAGGTCAAAAGCCATCTCGTAGCACATTTTTCTATATTCACATGATGCAGGGTGTAGACTCTTGGGCAAGTAGCCGTGCTCGTCTGCAGCCTCCCAGCTACAGCCCCCACCACAGAAAGACCGAGCCCAACAGTCCGTACAGTCAATTCTTTTTTCGACACCCTGACTCCAGTTTTCAATATACCTAGTTTCGTCAATTCCGGTGACGATGTTGCCCATTTTGAATCGCATCATCCCGACAAACCTGTGACAGGGGTATACGTCCCCTTCGGGAGTCACGGAAATAAAACGCCTGCCAGCCCCGCATCCGACAAAGGCGATCCTGTTGCTCATAATCAAATCAACTGCAGTTTTCAATGTTCTAAACAAGGGCTTTTCCCCTTGATCAATCTGTTTGAGATATTGATCCGCCAAATCTATTAGGCCCGCCCTGATTTTGTTTAATGAGTGTTCGTCGAGTTTGATATTCTCATCGAATGAGCTCACGGGCGAGAAGTAAATCCTTCTGAAGCCCATCTCTTTAAACTGAAGATAGTCTTCAACAAGGTTACAGTTATTATTTGTTAAGGTCGCTCTTGCGCCGAAGGGGAACGACTCGGAAAAACGACGAACGTTTTTGTCGATATCGGAGAAAGAGCCGCCTCCCGTCTTGTACGGGCGCGATGCATCGTGCTTGCATCCTGTACCATCGAGACTAATCAGAACAGAAAACCCGTGCTCCTTGAAAGAATTCACAGCAGTGTCATTCAAAAGCGTTCCGTTGGTCGTAATAGAATAGGTAAAGTTTCTATTGGGGTATATTCTTTTTGAATAGTCGACCGTTTTCCATATCAGCGGCTCGTTAATCATGGGTTCCCCACCAAAAAAGACGATCGCAAGCGTTTCGTTTTCCGATGAACTTGCGACGAGGTAGTCGACCGCCTTGAAGGCTATCTCGTCTGTCATCAGCAGAGGAGACGTTCCATAATCTCCTTTACCGGCAAAACAGTAACTACAACCAAGGTTGCATGCATGTGAAACGTGGAGTTCGATGGATCTAAGTTTTCGAGGCGTGTCTTTTGTTAAGAAAGTCCGCTCAGACAATCGTTGATACTCATCAATGTCGTCTTCAAGTTCTGCTATGGTCGTTTGGTCGTAGCCTTTCGCAGCAAGTGACTTTGTTAGCAACTTCGAGTTGACCGTTCTTCCCGATGCTTCAAATATGCGAAGCGCATCTTCTGATGCTTGGTCAACCTGAAAGCAATTGCGAGTGACCTCATCGAAGCAGTAACGACGATCACTTACTGAGAAAAAATGCATACGTTCCTCAATTTCATGCTGGACTGGCACTAACCTTGTTTATTGTTGCGCAGCTATAAAAAACCACCAGCGGGGATTCGGTGTGCGGCCCAATCGGACTCCCAAAAGGTTCTATTTGAGACTGGCAAGCTTTGTGTTGTTGGCACTTCGACAGCGCTCTTTATTCCAACATGGAGCCTCGCAGTTTGAGTCGACTTGCCTCTGGAAGGTCCGATCTTAACTTGATTTAGGATGAAAACAGATTACAGGCGCGCTCCTCTAGAAAGAAAGGAAACCAATCGCCGCCTTTCACCAGGAAAGTTTTTATAGCCCACCTCGAGCAAAATGAAAGATGCGAGAGCGATTGGGGAACAACGCGAATCTCCCCTTTTGGGTGGGAGCGAGCCTTCAGCCACCGGCGAACGACTCGCCCTGGTCAGAATCTGGAAGTGGTGCCGGGCCGCTTGGGCCTCCCCGGTGACTTCGTGGGGCTTACCTGCCTGACGTCGAGGAGTACATCCGCAAGATTCGTTCCCTATGCCGTTTGCTCTCATGCCCGCCTTAGTTCCAAGTCGGGCGAGCCGCCGCGCTCATGCGACCCGTGGCGGCGACACGTCGACGCCGCGCTCGCTGAGCACATCTTCGGTCGCGGGCGAGCACGAGGTCGCGCCGGCGCATCCGCTGGGACTGCTGTGCGTGCAAAACGGCTACGTGGTGAGCGTCCCGCGCTGGATTCAGCCGAGTGAGGAAGGCGTTGAGATCGGCGCGCTGGCAACGGGGGAGGGCGGCATCACCGATGTGGGCGATGACGTTTCGGCTCGCCATGCCCACGTGTGGTGCGATGACCAAAATGTCTGGTACGTTGAGGACCTGTCGTCCACCAACGGAACCGTGGTGGTAAACGGCGCGACGAACGTCTGCACCCAGGTCGAGCCCGGCCGCTCCGTCCAGCTCAACCCCGGTGACGAGCTCAAGCTCGGAGAATCCACAACCTACGCCATCCTCCTCGGCGCCCTCTGACTCATCTCCTAAATAAGTTGCGGTGAAATAGGGGCTGTTTAAGGCTACGGCCGGCAAAAACAGTTCCTATTTCACCGCAGCTGCCATTTGGTCCCTCGGTGACGGAAGGATCAATTTTGTCCTTGATGGTCACTCGAGGTAAACCTTTACCGCCCGCCTATATTTGTCGAAATTACACTTGACGGCGGGGTACAATAAGCCCGCATGCGGATTTCCGTTGCGGGCGCTTCCCATCGCCGGGGCGTGCCCGGGAGCATCCGGCATGCGGCCTTTGCGGCGCTCGGTCATGTGCAAGACGGGCGGTCGGGTCTGTGGGGCGCATCAGCTGCTCCTCGCCTCGGCATGTCTTCTCTCCACGCCACGTACCTGCTGCTGAGCCTGCCTGCCAGATGATTGGAAGCAACAGCGTAAATCCCATCACGCCAACATCCCGGCGATCGCCGGGGCCTGTATACCTATATGAGAGGAGAGGGGTATATGGCGCGTAAGTTTAAGTCTATGGACGGCAACGAGGCGGCCGCATATGTTTCGTATGCGTACACCGAGGTAGCGGGAATCTATCCCATTACGCCGTCCAGCCCGATGGCCGACCATGTCGACCAGTGGGCGGCCCAGGGTCGCAAGAACATCTTCGGCACCCCGGTCAAGGTCGTCGAGATGGAGTCCGAGGCAGGTGCAGCCGGTACCGTTCACGGTTCGCTGGGCGCCGGTGCTCTGACCACCACCTACACGGCTTCTCAGGGTCTGCTCCTGATGATCCCGAACATGTACAAGATCGCGGGCGAGCAGCTCCCGGGCGTCTTCCACGTCTCCGCGCGTTGCGTCGCTTCCCACGCCCTGAACATTTTTGGCGATCACTCCGACGTCATGGCCTGTCGTCAGACCGGCTTCGCCATGCTCGCCGAGGGCAACGTCCAGGAGGTCATGGACCTCTCGCCGGTGGCTCACCTTGCCGCCATCGAGGGTAAGACCCCGTTCCTTAACTTCTTCGACGGCTTCCGCACCAGCCACGAGATCCAGAAGGTCGCCATGTGGGACTACAAGGATCTGGCCGAGATGTGCGACATGGACGCCGTCCAGGCTTTCCGCGACCACGCGCTCAACCCTGAGCACCCGCACACCCGCGGCAGCCACGAGAACAGCGACATCTTCTTCCAGAACCGCGAGGCCTGCAACAAGGTCTACGACGAGCTTCCCGCCGTCGTCGAGGGCTACATGAAGAAGATCAACGAGAAGCTCGGCACCGATTACGGCCTGTTCAACTACTACGGCGCTCCCGATGCCGATCGCGTCGTCGTGTGCATGGGCTCCTTCTGCGATGTGCTTGAGGAAGTCATCGACTACCTCAACGCTCACGGCGAGAAGGTCGGCCTGGTCAAAGTTCGCCTGTTCCGTCCGTTCTCCATCAAGCACTTTGTCGACGTTCTCCCCGAGACCGTCCAGAAGATCGCCGTCATGGACCGCACCAAGGAGCCGGGCTCCATCGGCGAGCCGCTCTACCAGGACGTCGTCTCCGCTCTCTACGAGGCCGGCAAGACGGGCATCAAGGTCGTCGGCGGCCGTTACGGCCTGGGCAGCAAGGACACGCCTCCCGCGTCCGCGTTCGCTGTCTTCGAGGAGCTTAAGAAGGACGAGCCCAAGCGCGAGTTCACCATCGGCATCGTCGATGACGTGACCAACCTGAGCCTGCCCGAGGCCGAGGATGCGCCCAACACCGCAGCCCCCGGCACCATCGAGTGCAAGTTCTGGGGTCTGGGTGGCGACGGTACCGTCGGCGCCAACAAGAACTCGATCAAGATCATCGGCGACCACACCGACAAGTACGTCCAGGCCTACTTCCAGTACGACTCCAAGAAGACCGGCGGCGTCACCGTCTCGCACCTGCGCTTTGGTGATTCCCCGATCCGTTCGCCGTATTACGTGACCAAGGCCGACTTTGTCGCTTGCCACAACCCCAGCTACATCGTTAAGGGCTTCAAGATGGTCCGCGACGTCAAGCCGGGCGGCACCTTCCTGGTCAACTGCCAGTGGAGCGACGAGGAGTTCGCCGAGCACATGCCCGCCGTGGCCAAGCGCTACATCGCGAACAACAACGTCAACGTCTACCTGATCGACGCTATCGACCTGGCTGCCAAGGTCGGCATGGGCAAGCGCACCAACACGGTGCTCCAGTCTGCCTTCTTTGCGTTGGCCAAGGTCCTGCCCGCCGAGGACGCCCTGCAGTACATGAAGGACGCGGCTACCAAGTCCTACATGAAGAAGGGCCAGGCTATCGTCGACGCCAACCACAAGGCCATCGATGCCGGCGCTACCGCTTTCCGTAAGTTCGAGGTTCCGGCCGACTGGGCTACCGCCGAGGATGCCGCTCCCGTCGAGCTCTCCGAGGAGACCAAGTCCGCTATCGCCCAGCAGGTCAAGAACCTGCTCGAGCCCATCGATCGCATGGACGGCGACAGCCTGCCTGTTTCCGCCTTCGTCGATTGCGCTGACGGCCAGTTTGAGCTGGGCGCCTCCGCATACGAGAAGCGCGGCGTCGCCGTGGTCGTTCCCCACTGGGACGAGACCAAGTGCATCCAGTGCAACCAGTGCGCCTATGTGTGCCCGCATGCCACCATCCGTCCGTTCGCGATGACCGAGGACGAGGCTGCCGCCGCGCCCGAGGCTACCCGCACGCTCGACGCCATGGGCCCCAAGGCCAAGGGCATGAAGTTCACTATGGCTGTGTCCCCGCTCGACTGCATGGGTTGCACCAACTGCGTCAAGGTCTGCCCCAAGGGCGCCCTCGAGATGGTTCCCACCGAGCAGGAGATGGACCAGCAGCCCGTTTGGGACTATATGGTCGAGAACGTCTCCGAGAAGAAGGAGCTCATCGCGGCCAACGTCAAGGGCAGCCAGTTTAAGCAGCCCTACCTGGAGTTCTCCGGCTCCTGCGCCGGCTGCGCCGAGACCGCCTATGCACGTCTGGTGACCCAGGTCGCCGGCGACCGCATGTTCATCTCCAACGCCACCGGCTGCTCCTCCATTTGGGGCAACCCCGCTGCCACCGCTCCTTACTGCAAGGACAAGGACGGTCACGGCCCGGCGTGGAACAACTCCCTGTTCGAGGACAATGCCGAGCACGGTCTGGGCATGGCCGTCGGTTACGAGGCCGTCCAGAAGAAGCTGATCGCCGCTACCCAGGACATCATCGCTGCCGATGGTCCGTCCGATGAGCTCAAGGCTGCCGGCCAGGCTTGGATCGACTCCGTCAACGACGCCGAGGCCTCCAAGACCGCTGCTGCTGCCTACGTTGCCGAGCTCGAGAAGTGCGGCTGCGACGCTTCCAAGGCGATCCTCGCCGACAAGGCTTACCTCACCAAGAAGTCCTTCTGGATCTTTGGCGGCGACGGCTGGGCCTACGACATCGGCTTCGGTGGCCTGGACCACGTCCTGGCTTCCGGCCACAACGTCAACGTCTTCGTCTTCGACACCGAGGTCTACTCCAACACCGGCGGTCAGGCCTCCAAGGCCTCGAACCTGGGCCAGGTCGCTCAGTTCGCCGCTGCCGGTAAGGTGACCAAGAAGAAGTCCCTGGCCGAGATCGCTATGAGCTACGGCTACGTTTACGTGGCGCAGGTCGCCATGGGCGCCAACCCGGCTCAGACCCTCAAGGCCATTCACGAGGCCGAGGCCTACGACGGCCCGTCCCTCATCATCGGCTACAGCCCCTGCGAGATGCACTCCATCAAGAAGGGCGGCATGCAGAACTGCCAGGCCGAGATGAAGAAGGCTGTCGAGTGCGGTTACTGGAACCTCTTCCGCTTCAACCCCGAGGCTGCTGCCGGCAAGAAGTTCTCGCTCGATTCCAAGGAGCCCGCGGGCGGCTATCAGGAGTTCCTGATGAACGAGGCCCGTTACGCTTCGCTGACGCGTTCCTTCCCCGAGCGCGCCGAGGAGCTCTTCAAGGAGAATGAGCAGGCCGCTATGGACCGCTATCAGCACCTGCTGAAGCTCAAGACGGTGTACAACGAGGCCTAGGTCTCCCACCGCAGGATCTGAGGGCTGACCTTCGCGGACGTCCTCGGACATGAAAGAACCCCCGCTGTGCACTACGTGCGGCGGGGGTTCTTTCGTCCTGCGGAGTGTCCGCGAAGGTCAGCCCTCAGATCCTGCTACGACTACGTCCTCGGATTGTGGGGCTGCATGAGGGACGTGGTTGTGGGGGCCTTTTGTCCCCGTCGCTGTTTCGCGGCGCGGCCGCGAAACCACGCGTTACTTTGGTTATGGAGGGGGCTTGGTTGTTGGTTCAGATGATCTAGAGAGATATGGGTGCAAATGAGAAATCGTTGTTGGGGTCGTCCTTTTCCATAAACTCATCGAGGCAGAATGTCATATAGATTGGAACGTACAGGATCTTGCCCTCTTCGCTAAGGTTTTCGTGGCTCAGCACAACGGCCTCGGGAATCTTGTACTCGCCCACACTCATCAGGCGATCGAGGGCCGCATGTGCTCGAACTTTCTTGCCCGATTTGACTTCGATTGGGACAACATGTCCTCGGGCGCCTTCGATTACAAAGTCGACTTCACCGACCTCACGTGTTTGGTAGTACCACGTATCTGCTCCGAGGGCAACAAGCTCCTGCGCGACCACGTTTTCATAGAGACCGCCGAGGTTGGGGGTTTTCATATCTAGATATACAGCGCGTGCCGTGCTACCGGGATATCGCGATGCGAGCATTCCTGTATCGGACTCGTATAGTTTGAAGGCGGCTGCCTTCTCTGTCCTCTTAAGAGGACTCCGGGCCTCCGTCACCTGGGGGACCATCAATCCAACGCCTGCGTTCACCAGCCATAGGAAATCCTGCTCGTATTTTTGAAGACGAGCTCCCTCGCCTAGAGACGAGACGATAAAGCGATGGGACTCCGCCTCAAGCTGAACGGGAATTTGCTCGAAAATGGAGCGAACGTTAAACGCTCGAGTCGATGCATATTTAGAGATATCGCTTTTGTACTGATCGACTAGCTGAATTTGAAGCTCACGCGTTCTCACGAGCGAATAGCCCGAATCGATATAGTTCTGAACGACCTCTGGCATGCCGCCGCAAACGATATAGGCTCTAAAGTTTTTGAGCATCGCCTCATGAATATAGTTTTCGACGGGACGTCTCTCGACAAGGCAGCTGCGAATGTCTGCAAGCACATTCTCGCTGATGCTGTTTGCCCAACAGAACTCTTCAAAATCCATCGGTCGCATAACAATGTGCTCGACATACCCCACCGGAAAAGAAGAGATCCCCTTAAACTCAGTCCCAAGCATAGACCCCGAGAAGACATAGCTAAAGCGTCCGTCCTCGACCAGCGCCTTCATAAGTGTAACGATCTGCGGATACTCCTGAATCTCATCGACGAAGATAAGCGTGTCTCCTTCAACAAGCGGTGCATCCGCAAGAAGGGCCACACGGTTGATGAAGTCAATGGAGTTCTTAGCGCCAACAAGTACGTCTCTTGCCTCGGCATCGAGTAGCAGATTGACCTCATAATACGAAGCGTAGTTGCTCTTTCCAAACGCGCGAATTGCATAGCTCTTGCCAATCTGACGCGCGCCAGTAACAAGCAACGCTTTATTGGATTTGTTCTTCCAGCTCAAAAGCCTGTCAGTGACCTTACGGCGTAGCATTAAAACCCCTCAATGACAAAAATTGGCAAATAGATTTGACCCTAATCATACAAAAATTGGCAGATAGATTTGACCCAAATCATACAAAAATTGGCAAATAGCAAAGCTCGCTTAGGCCTCAAAGCCAGCGAGCCAGCACGGTACTTTGCGAAAAGGCTGGCGGCGCCGTTGTTGAGGGTGGCCAGGTTGGCAGTGGCGCCGTTAGCGTTCTCGGCTGCTTGGGCGCGCAGGAGCGAAAGGGCGTCGGCAGCGTTCATGCAGAAGCCGACGGTAAAGTTCCATACTGCGAACTCGCAGTCGCTTGCCGCGGGGTGAAGCGCGATCGGCTATCCCTTATGTTGGATGAAAAGCCCCATGTTTTTGCAGGGATGCATACTCGTCAAATTAATGTATAGAATCGCGTATAGTGCGAGTAAGATATTGCGCTGTCCGTTTTGTGTTTAGCAAAGATATAGTTTGCATAATCTGGTCTAATCCCTGCTCTATTTAAATAAAGTTGCACGTAAATGGCGTAGATATACCTGAACTGGGCTTCTTTACGCTGAGCGGGTAAAATCGACCGTTCGCCGCTTAGGTATTTTCAAAATGAATAAAATGAGCGATAAAGAGAATATAAACCCTAATAAACTCGCGTATCGCACGGACGCGGGTTATTAATGGGTTGTAGGCCTTTTACAGAAAGGATTCCAGCAATGTCTAAGCCTCTTGGCAAGCCCGATCGTATTGTCGTCGCCCTCGGCGGCAACGCCCTCGGCAACAACCCCGTCGAGCAGATCGAGGCCGTGAGCAACACCGCCCACGCTCTCCTCGGCCTCATCGAGCAGGGCAACGAGATCATCATCACCCACGGCAACGGCCCGCAGGTCGGCATGATCCAGAACGCCTTCGCCGCCGCCCACGACGCCATCGGCACCCCCGAGATGCCGCTGCCCGAGTGCGGCGCCATGTCCCAGGGCTACATCGGCTATCACCTGCAGCAGGGCATCGGCCGCGAGATGCACAAGCGCTACAAGCGTTGGCACGCCGCCACCGTCGTCACCCAGATCGAGTGCGATCCCGACGATCCCGCGTTCAAGAACCCGACCAAGCCGATCGGCCCCTTCTACACCGAGGAGCAGGCCAAGGAGTTCATGGCCGAGGATCCCTCCAAGGTCTTCGTCGAGGATTCCGGCCGCGGCTGGCGTCGCGTCGTCGCCTCCCCCGATCCCAAGAAGATCGTCGAGGCCGACTCCATCCTCAACCTGCTCGACAACGAGTTCATCGTCATCGCCTGCGGTGGCGGCGGCATCCCCGTCGTCCGCGACTACGAGAACAAGGGCTGCTACAAGGGCGTTCCCGCCGTCATCGACAAGGACCTGGGCGGCGAGCTGCTGGCCGAGGACTGCGACGCCGACGTCCTGTTCCTGCTGACCGCCGTCGAGCACGTCGCCATCAACTTTGGCAAGCCCAACCAGGAGGAGCTCGAGGACCTCACCGCCGACGAGGCCGAGCGCCTGGCCGACGAGGGTCAGTTCGGCAAGGGTTCCATGGAGCCCAAGGTCCGCGCCGCCATTAAGTTCGCCCGCTCCCGCAAGGGCCGCACCTGCATCATCGGCGCCCTGGACAAGGCCGCCGAGACCATGGCCGGCCTCTCCGGTACCCGCATCCACGAGTAGCCCCTACTCCGTTGCCTCTCCCGTGGGCGCCAGGCAAAGCGCCCACAAACTAGCCTCTCTTCATGAGCCCCGCGGTCCGCTCCGACTGCGGGGCTTTTGTTTCAACCCGGCACTTGGGGACGTTCCTTTCCTGCCGGCAGCCTAGGGCTGGTCATTGGGGACAGACTTAAATGAGTGGCACCGATCAACTGCGGAAAGCGCATCCCAGAATGAGCGTCCAGCATGGGACGCGGTTTCCCTTGAGGCCCTCAACTGGAAAATGCATCCCGGAATGTTGCCGGAAAGTGGAACGTAGTTTCCCAAACGGGCCGCTAACGGAAAGTGCATCCCGCTATTGAGCTCCAAAATGGGACGCGCTTTCCGTGTCGGCAGTTTCTGGCTGCCTGGGGCTACTCATTTAAGTCTGTCCCCAATGAGTGCTGTCCCCAATGAGTGCCCAATGACTAGTAGTAGGCCCACATGGCTTCGACTTCGTTGAGGACCTCTACGACGCCCCAGCGTCGGGCGCTGCGGCTGGCCGAGTTGGGATCGAAGACTTCAATCTGGTCGGCGTCGTCAATACCGTAAAGTACAATGTAGTGGCCCACGTTGGTAAAGGTGCCCGGCCGAACGGCGGCGATGACGGGCGCTCCCGAACGCAGCGCCTGAGTCATCGAGTCGCGATCGTTATGAAGCTCCGTTCCGTTAAGTCCCAACTGCCACGCACCGCTCGTCATAAACGACCATTCGGTTGCACCGGTGGGGGCGTAATTGCCTGCCTCGGAAAGCGCGCACATATCGACGGGAGTCATATCGGTGCGTCCCGTCTTAAAGATATAGACCATGGTGAGGCACGTAGGCCCGCAAGCATTTTGGCGGATGGTACCGCCGGCGTAAGGCAGCTCCGACCATGCAGGGTCGATCTGATAGATATGGGGCATCGTGCCGGCTTGCCATTGCGAGCGCGGGGTCGAAAAGGCGAAAGAATAACCGGGCGCGACGGGGGCCTTGAGCAGCTTGTCCTCGGCGGTGGGCTCGAGACCGGCTGATCCGTGGGAGATACACGAGCCTAAAAATAAAAAGAGCAGGCACGCGACGATGGAGCAAAGCGCGATGCGTGCGCGGCGGAAGGGTAGAGCGGGAGCGCCGGAGCCGGCTCGAGATGCCGGGCGAGAGCTCAGGCCGCTGCGTCCGTTCTGCGGGCGCGAAAAAGAACGGCGGACAAAGATGCCGGGCTGGGGGCGACCGTTGCGACGCAGTTGCGGCACATCGGTCTGGCGCTGGCGCGTGCCCGTGAAAGAGCGCGTGCTTTGGCGTTGATCGGTACTGCGACTGCGCCGTTCGGTTTTAGCGTTGGATCTGCTCGAAGCGACGGCACCGTCGCGTCTGCGAGTCGCAGCGGTACTAGCCTGCCCTCGAGTCTCAGAACCGCTGGTGTTTTGCCGAGGCGTAGGGCGGGGCTGCCGTTGCGAGCTGCTTGGATACTGCGGGCTGGCGGCGGTGGAAGAAGACGAGCTTCCGGGCGTCGGCGTAGCGCGACCGGCAAGGCGAACGCTCTGTCGCCGTTGATCGCCGTCGTTAAAACCATATGCCATTTAAACCGCCTTGCCTCATGTATAACCCGTCTATCCTACAAAAAAGATGTACAACAAATGCGTGCGCGCGCCAAAAGCTCGGTAAACGGCACGAACGGGGGCGAGTTTGGCGCTATAAAGCGACGCCCTCCTCGAGCTAAGAGAAAGGGGCTCTTTGGGCCCCTTTCAAAAGATGTGATTTGTGGTGCGCCCGCCGATTACAAAACGAGCATCAGCACGGTGACAAACGAAACGGTAATCACGGTAAGCAGGACCATGTATTTGGCGGCCGTCTTGATGTAGGTCGCGTAGCTTACCTGGGCAAGCTCGAGGCCAGCCATGATGGACCCGCATGTGGGAGTGATCATCGCTACAACGCCGTGTGTGGCGAGGTAGATTGCGACCATGGCTTCGGGGGCAAAGCCTAAGGATGCCGCCAACGGTCCCATGATAGGCATCGAGACGGTTGCCATGCCCGTACTCGAGGGGATGAGGAAAGACAGGGCAAAGTAGAGCGCATAGGAGAGCGGGGCAAAGACTGTGGCGGATACGCCGGCGAGCGCGTTGGCGGCGTTGGTGAGGATCCACACATCGAGTCCGGTGATGGACATGAGCACGGAGACGCCGCGGGCGACGGCGACGACGAGCGCGACAGAAACAAGGTCGGCGCAGCCGTGCAGGATGGTGTCGACGAGTTCTTTCTCCTGCATACCGGCAACCTTGCCGATAATAATTGTCATGGTGAAGAACCAGATGCCGCATTCGGTAAAGTACCACTGACCAAGTGGCAGGCCAGTCAAAAGTGCGCTCCATGCGGTGCTGAGGTCATCGCCCTTGGCGCCGATATCAAATAGGCCAACTCCGAATGTCTGCCACGGAATAAAGCCGATGATCATGACGACAAACGTGAGGGCGAAGAGAACAAGGACGCGCTTTTGAATTTTGGAAAGCTCGACGTGCGCGTCCTCGGCGGAATCGCCGTCCTTGTCGCCGTAGAGACGCTCGGCGGTCTCCCATTCCTCGGGGGTGAGCGATGAGGCGGCGCGGTCGGTGCGGACGCGCTTGGCATACCGCATGACAAAAATGATGCCCGAAATCTCGGCGATGGCGAACATAACCAGACCGATGCCGATCATGAGTCCCTGGTCATAGGGGATGCCGGCTGCCTTGAGAGCATCAAGCGCGAGTCCGGTCGAAAACGGGTTGACCGTCGATCCCAAAACGCCAAGGCCGCAGCCCATGAGAACTACCATGCATCCAACGAGCGGATCCCAACCCATGGCAAACGTGACCGATGCCAGGAGCAGGTAGAAGGGGACGGATTCCTCGAGCATGCCGTACGTGGATCCGCAGATGCCAAAGGCGAGCATGAGAACAGGAACGAGCAATAGATCATTACCGCCTAGTTTACGGACGAGCACGGCGATGCCGGTGTCGAGCGCGCCCGTTTTTTGGACTACGCCCAGGAAACCGCCAAGCACAAGAATGAACACGCAGACCTGCATGGCGCTCTCAAAGCCCAAGAAGGGAGAAGCCATAAAGTTGCCAAGCGTTGCGGCCTGCACGTCAGGGCTAAATGACGAGACGACCCACGAGGCGATGGCCACGAGCAACAGGCAGCCAAAGAGAATGGTAAAAGATGAGGGCATCTGGCGTGGCTTACGTTCTTTGCCAGATGCGGCAGCCTTATCCGACATACAAAGCTCCTTCACGGAAAGCCCTGCCTCCGCCATGGGAGACGGGGCTCTCGTTAATCAATAAGGTCTTGACTCTGTTGTCGACTTGAAAGCTGCACCCTTCAAGTCGGGGAAGTAATGCGTTTAATAAAGCGTGCATCACATATCAATAATACCATCCGGTGAGTATGTGAGGACATCTATGGTGGCATGTATTCCGCAAACGAGCCGACCTATCGGTAAACGTACAATGTGATATACGTTGTCGCATATAGATGCGGGTATTTTTAAGGACTGGTCCCTAGTGATCCCTTTTCTGTTGGTCTGGTGGCCCCTGCTGTTTTGGTTCGCGGCGACTGCACGTCGCTTAGACGATAGGGGGAGCAATAAAACGGGATGAAGAATAGGCCTTCATCCCGTTGAGCCACGTGTTCTGGAAGCAGTTTAAGCTCCTACAACACGTTTACGACAGGAACGTCGTTAACCAACTTGAAGAGCTGGTCCTTTTCGCCCTTGAGGAAGTGTCCGATGTTGTTGCACGGGAAGATCATGAGGTCGCGTAGCGACGAAGACGAATAGAACGCAGAGTGCGGCGTGATAATCACGTTGTCGCGGCCAACGAGCGGGTGGTTTGCCAGGTCGGGCGTCTCGTCATACAGAACATCGGCGCCAAACGCGCGAATCTGGCCAGAATCGAGAGCTTCGATAAGAGCGGGTTCGTCCATGCAGAGGCCACGGCCCAGGTTAATGACGATGGGCTTTTTCTTCATCTTGGCGAACTTCTCGGCGTCAAAGTAATGATAGTTCGTCTCGTTAAGATTCATATGATTGATAATGATGTCGGCCTCGGCCAAAACCTCGTCGATCTCGGCCTGCTCGACACCGTTTTGCCCAAAAAGGTTCTGGTCGATAAAGGGGTCGTTGGAGATGATGCGCTTGACAAGGCCCTTGGCTTTACGGGCGGTGCACTTGCCGATTTTGCCAAAACCAAAGATGCCGAGGGTCTGGTCTTCAAGACGAGGCACCTCGGGAGCCGCGGCGTAATCCCAACGGTGCTCCTGCTCAATCTGACCGATGTAGAACTTGAAGTTCTTGTTGAGCGCGTACATATAGGCGATGGCGCTTTCGGAGACATCCCAGGTGCAGTATTCGCCGACGGGGCAGACGCCCACGCCGCGCGCAGTTGCCTCGTCCATGTCTACGTTGTCATAGCCGGTGGCGTTGATGGCGATGACCTTGAGGTTGGGAGCGTGCTCGAACGCTTCCTTGTCCACCTTGATGAAGGCGGTGAGCAGAGCGTCGGCATCGGCAAGATGCTCGTAGAACTCCTCGCGTGCCTCATCGGTATACGCGTAAACCTCAACATCGATATCCTCACCCAGATGAGATTTGAGGGTCTCGGTTTCGAGGTCGTGCTGGGGCATCATGCTCTCGGCATAATCGCTGATCAAGATCTTCATGGGTGCTTCCTTTCCCCTTTGAGGGGCTTGTGGGTAAAAAGGGGCGCCGCAGCGCCGGAATCCAGCGGAGCGGCGCCCCATGAGAGGCTCGGACAAATACTGTCCAGGCGAAACGTTCGGACTACGGACGCTCGATCGGCTGGGTCAGGCAGTGCGGGCCGCCGCCGGCGTGCAGGATCTGGTCGAGCGGCACGTCGATGACCTCGATGCCCAGAGCGCGCATCTTGTCGTTGATGTGCTTGTTCTTCTCGATGGCAACGACCTTGTTGTTGCCGATGCACTGGACGTTGCAGCCGTGCTTGTACATATCCTCACTGGCGACGGGGATGAGCTCGAAGCCGCGGCGCTTGAGCATCTGCAGGAAGTTATAGGGCAGCTGGTCAATGCAAGCGAGCGCAACTTGGGGAGCGACGATGTTAAAGATCATGTCAAGGTGCAGGTTGTCGGGCGGGCAGGGAACGCCGACGACGGTATAGCCAAACTTCTCGAGCTGATGGCGGAGGCTGGCGACTCCCTGTTCATCGGTACGATCGACCATGCCCCAGGCGAGCGTATGCTCATCGATCATCCAGAAGTCGCCGCCCTCCATGCAACCTGCGTTAACGCGGGCGACGATGGGGACACCCATCTCCTTAAGCTTTGCCTCATAGGACTGGGCCTCGATCTGGCGGACCGGATGACGGAAGTGGCCCATGACGGCGCCTTCCTTGATCATGCAACCATAGTCGCGGGCAAAGGTCATGACCTCGTACTTGGGGTTGGCCTCGACCTCGACGACCTCGATGCCGTTATCCTTGTAGGCGTCAACGAGCATCTGCCATTCCTTGACCATGATGTCGTTCTGTTCGGTATCGCCCTTCTTCATCCATTCGGAGGTGATGACGTTGATGCCGTTGAAGGTGTAGTACTTCGGCGAGCACATCATGACCTTTTTGAGCGGATTGGTGGCGTTGGAGACGTAGATTTTCTCTTCAGACATGGCAGGTTCCTTTCTTTAAGACCTACATACCTTAGGTGGAATGCGCGCGGCGGGAAAAACGGAGGGGCTTGCCCGCCGCGCGAGGATTCCCGCGGGGGAGTAGCGCCTAGACCTAGAGCATCACGAGGACGCAGAGGAAGGCGCAGCAGGCGGCGAACAGGACGGCGACGATGGGGGCGATCTTCTTGACCCAGTCGCCGTAGCTCATGTGCGCCGCGGCCGTGCACGTCATGACGACGATGGAGCACGGGGTGATCATCTTGGCCAGGCCGAGCGCCATGAGGTAGATGATGACCATGATGTAGACGTCGACGCCGGCGAAGGTGGACAGCGTGCCCATGATGCCCATGGTGGCGGCGGCGAGGCCGGTGGAGCTGGGGATCAGGCAGGCGATGAGGAAGTAGCAGACCAGGGCGACGACGACGAAGGCGAAGGGCGGCAGGGAGGCCAGCGCGTTCTCGCACATGTTGAGGATGGACGGGGTGATCTGGCCGTTGTCCATGACGACCTGGATGCCGCGTGCCAGCGGCACGACGAAGGCGGTGGAGACCAGGCCGGAGGCGCCCTTGAGAATCGTATCGATGATAGTGTCGGCATCATAGTGCATGACTACGCCGATGAGGATGACCATGATCAGGGTGATCATCGAGAGCTCGGGGAAATACCAGTTTCCGAAGGCGGTGATGTCGGTGCCCAGGACGTTGCGCAGGCCCGGGGTTGCGGCGACCCATGCGACGAAGTCCTCGAAGAACGTCCACTCGGGGTTGAGGGAGGTCCAGGGGGTCAGACCGACGATCATAAAGACGAAGGTAAGTACGAACAGTGCGAGCGCGCCCTTCTGGCGACCGGTGAGGGTGAGGTCCTCGTCGTCGGCGGCGGGGAACTCCTTGAGGTCCTGCTCGCGCCGGAAGAACTGGACGGACTTCTCGGGATGCGCCTTGATCTTGTCGGCGTAGCGGCAGATCAGGAGGATGACGAGGCCGGTGAAGATGACGAACATCGCGATGCGGGGAATCATGCCCTCGCCAGGGGAGATGCCGGCGATACCCGATGCGATGCCCGTGGAGAACGGGTTAATGATCGACGAGAGGCAGCCGATCTGGGTGCCGAGGACGACGATCATGATCGCGGTGACCGTATCGAGGCCGAGGGCCAGGATGACGGGCACGAACATCAGGAAGTAGACGATGCCTTCCTCATAGGCGCCTTCGAGCGTACCGAAGAACGCCATCAGGATAACGAGGATGGCGATCAGCGCATGCATGTTGTTCTGATTGGCGATAGTGATGCGCTTGATGGCCGTCTTGAGCGCGCAGGTGCGATCCATCATCTCGAGTAAGCTGCCGAACAGCATGATGGTGAGGGAGATCGAAATGGCGCCGGAGACCGTGCCACCGCCGAGCATGCCGGTGATGGGGGCCATGAAGATGTCCCAGAGGCCCTGGGGGTTGCTCTCGACCACGTGGTAGGTGCCGGCGATGGCGTCGCCGCCCTCGGAGAGCTCGTAGGCTCCGCCGGGGACGAACCAGGTCAGGAGGGCGATGAAGGCGATGACGGCGAACAGGATCACATAGGTGTTCGGCATCTGGAATTTCTTCCTCGCCGGCTTTTCCTTGATTTCTTCAGCCATGGTGTATTTCCTTACGTGAGGCGCCGCGGCCCGGAGGGGCGGGCCGCGGCGTGCGGTCGGTCCGTGGCGCGGTTAGACGCGCGGGATGTAGAGGTTGCCGAGGGTCGCGGCCATGATGGCCTTGATGGTGTGCATGCGGTTCTCGGCCTCCTCGAAGCAGCGGGAGTGCTCGCTGTAGATCACGTCGTCGGTGCACTCCATGGCCTCGATGCCGTGCTCCTCCTTGATCTTGGCGGCGTACTCGGTCTCGGCGTTGTGGAAGGCCGGGAGGCAGTGCAGGAAGATCCAGTCGGGGTTCTCGATGTGGGAGACGAGCTCGGCGTTGACCTGGAACGGGGACATCAGGCGGACGCGCTCGGCGAACTGGGACTCCTCGCCCATGGCCGCCCAGACGTTGGTGTAGACGGCGTCGGCGCCGCGGACGGCGTCCACGGGGTCGTTGGTGACGCGGATGGTCGCGCCGGACTCGGCGGCGAACTTCTGCGCGAGGGCGACGATCTCGGGGTCGGGCTCGAGCTCCTTGGGGGTGGCGTTGACGTAGTTCACACCGAGGATGGCGGAGGTGATCATCAGGGAGTTCTGGACGTTGTTGCGACCCTGGCCGCAGTAGGCGAGCGTGAGGCCCTCGAGCCTGCCGAAGTGCTCCTTGATGGTCATGAAGTCGGCGAGCATCTGCGTGGGGTGCTCGCGGTCAGTGAGGCCGTTCCAGACGGGCACGCCGGAGTGCTCGGCGAGCTGCTCGACGTGCTCCTGCTTGAAGCCGCGGAACTCGATGGCGTCGAACATGGAGCCGAGCACCTTGGCGGTGTCGAGGACCGTCTCCTTCTTGCCCAGCTGGATGTCGCCCTTGCCCAGGTACTCGGGGTGGGCGCCCAGGTCGATGCAGGCGGTGGTGAAGGCTGCGCGGGTGCGGGTGGAGGTCTTCTCGAAGAGCAGCGCGACGTTCTTGCCCTCGAGGTAGCGGTGCGGGACGTTCTGCTTCTTGAGGTCCTTGAGGTGCTCGGCGAAGCCGATGAGCCACATGAGCTCGTCCCTGGTGTAGTCCCTCGTGGAGAGCAGGTGGCGACCCTGGAAAACCGAATCAGTCATAGTCATGTTTCCTTTCGTCGGTTCTTGCCTACCCCCGACGGACGCCCCGCACGTGGGCCCCTCCAGACAGGTCAGGCGTTTCGTTCGCCCCGGATGGGGCATCGATACCTGTAGTCGGGCGCCGGTGCAGCGGCACGCCGAAACCATGACTCAAAGTCTAGGAGCACCCAGATGCCATGTGTTTGGTACCAACTCAAAGCCTTCCGGGGGTCTATTTGTTATTTTTTACAAATGAATTGTTATTCGTGAGCAATTGGCGGCTTGCAAGGCCAATTGTCCGAGCGTATTCGGAGTTGTTTTGTGAAAAATGACGATTCGAGTTAACTCGCACTATCTGCTGAGGAAAGTGAGGGAAAGGAATACGAGCAGCTCGCGGTCGTGTGAATCGCCCATGTCGAGGAGTGCTCGAATACGCCGCAACCGATATCGGACGGTGTTGGGGTGTTGGTGTAGGCGATCGGCGGTGTCGATGATGTCGCCGCTGCAGTGCACAAAGGCACGTGCCGTTTGGACCAGTTCGGTAGAGTTTTGTGTGTCGTAGCTTTCGATGCGGTGGCGAAAACCTTGCGCGGTGCGCTCGAACATGGGGTTGGTCTGCGCTGCATAGGAGAAGGCGCCCATGGACAGATCCGACCACTCAAGTCTGCGCGTTCCGCTCAGATGGGCTTCATTGAGAAGGATTGTTGCCTGACGAATGGAGATATCTGCCTCGCCGAGGGGCACCAGGTCGCCTATGCCGCAGTAGTTGACGCCAACTCCTCGAATGGCATTTTCTAGGTCACAGAAGACGCCCTCGTGCTGTTTATCGGTGGCATACGAGACGAAAACGAGCAGCGCATCGTGGTAGCGAAACGCGCATGCGTTTTGGACACCCTCGTGTCGCTGTCGAAACGAGTCCAGAAAATCGTTGAGGGTGTCTTGAATTGCGTACAGTGAGCAGCGATCATCTTTTTCGGCAGAGATGGCAATGCAGCGCATCGTCGATCCGGTAAGGCCCGCCAACTTGTTGATCTCTTGTCTTACTTGGGCTTTTGGCTTTCCCGATAGGAGCGTGTCGACTGCGTCGCTTTTGTCGGATGCGTCGAGATCGCGCTGCAAGAGGTTGAGCGACTCGAATGCGACGCGCTCATGGTAAGCGCCGGAATAGAGATATACCGGGACGCCCATGCGTACACTTGCTTGGGCGACTGCATCGGTAAAACATGGCGAGTACACACGTTTAACGGCAATGGCTGCGACACGCCTTTCAATCATGGCAATGAGCGACGCGTCGGATAGGTCGGGGTCTTCATAGCAAAAACCAAGATTGGTGAGAATGAACTCGCCGGGCATGTATGCGCTGTAGTCGTTGATTGAAGGAGGGCAGTCTAAGATACCAACGTTGTAGACGCGGTGCTCCCCGGCATCTTCGATGGGTGCGACTAAATCAATCCGCTCGAATGCCGGTAAGGCCAAAATGTCGGCAACGGTAATCATGGATGCCTCCGAACGACGCCGGGTTGCTTGAACTGCTTTGCGATATACGTGATCTTCTCATTGATACAGCATGAAGACGCGTGTATTGAAATAGTAGACCATTAATGCCTTACCGCATCGACGGGCAAACAGTTGCTTCGGCGCACGAGCGGGATGATATTAAGCTTTCATTCTGTTTTTGCGGCGAAGGGGAATGGTCGTCGCATACAGCATGCGATGCGCCGTTTACCACCGCAGGTTTGGCATGACCGTGCGGTGGGCATAATGGGTGACATCGAATGAAATCGAAAGGATCATTATGCCCGCGCTCATTACGCATCATCTGTTTGGCGAGGAAAGCATCGACCGTCTTCCGCAGGGCGTTATTACGTCCGACGAGGAGCGCATCGCCTTTATCCTGGGAAACCAAGGTCCCGACCCGTTTTTCTTCCACATGCTCACGCCGCGCATTTCCGACTGTATGTTGCTTGCTCAGGTCATGCACCGCTCGCGCATGTCGCGCCAGTTCTCGTGCCTGCGCGACGGCGTGTCGCACCTGCAGCCGCGCGATGCCAATCTGGGTCGCGCCTTTGCGCTGGGCCTGCTGTCGCACTATGTGCTCGACCGCAATGCCCACCCCTTTGTCTACGAGCAGCAGTTTGGCATTGTAGATTCCGATCCCGAGCTCGAGGCTTCGGGCAGCCAAGTACACGCCGTGCTCGAAAGCGACCTGGACGTGCTGATGCTGCAGCTCAAGCGCGACGGTGCCACGGTCGAGGACTATCCGCCGGCGGGCGAGATCGTCACCACCGATCGCATCAATCGCGTGGCCGGCGTGCTGATGAGCTATGTTGCCGGACGCGTGTACGGCATTGACATTCCGGCGGGGGAGTACGGTGCTGCCGTTGCCAATATGCAGCGACTTTACCGCGCGATTGAGCCGGCCGGCTCCGTAAAGACGCGCGCGATCTCGCTGGTTGAGGGCTTGGTGCACGACTACTCGCTGCTCGACGGCCTTGCCCATCGCGTGACGACGGGGCTGCCCGAGCGTACCGGTAACCTGGGCCATCTGACATGGAAGAATCCCTTTACCGACGAGGTCTCGAACGAGAGTTTCCTCGAGGTCTTTGATCGCGCGCTGGTCGATTACGAGTGCACGGTCGCACGTTTTATCGAGACCGGTGACATGGATGCCGTGACCAGTCACGTCAACTACAGCGGTCGCGTGCTCGAAGCCGATGAGGAGTTCGACCGCGAGGAATAGGGCCCGTGCGTGCCCCTTTGCCGAATCCTTACCGGCGGTTCTGGACAATTGGGGTACGATGAACTAACTGCATATCGGGCGAATACGAAGGGTCCCTGTCCATGAAATACACCAAGCTCGAGCGTAACTGGGTTATGTACGATGTGGGCAATTCGGCGCTCGTGCTGCTCAATACCTCGGTGGTGCCCATTTACTTTAACGCCATCAATACCGGTGCTTCCTCGGCCGACCTGGTGGTCGCTTGGGGCAACGCACAGACGATTGCCTCGCTGGTCATCGCCATGCTCATGCCCATTCTGGGCGCGCTTGCCGACTACGCCGGCAACAAGATTAAGTTCTTCTTGGGCTTCTTCCTCACGGGCCTGGTGCTTTGTCTGGCGCAGGCTATCCCAATGTCCGCCATGGCATTTTTGACCGTGTACGTGCTGTGCACCATCGGCCTTAACTCTTCTATGACGTTCTACGACGCCATGCTGCCCGACATTACCACCGACGAGCGCATGGACGCCGTGTCCAGCTCGGGCTATGCCTGGGGCTACATCGGTTCCACCGTGCCGTTCATCATCTGCCTGGCGCTCATCATGGGCGGCCCCGCTCTTGGCGTCCCCACCATGCTGGCAACGCGTCTGTCGTTTATCATCACCGGTGCCTGGTGGCTCATCTTTACCCTGCCGCTCATTCGCACCTATAAGCAAAAGTACGGTCGCGAGCGCGGTCCCGAGGACACCATCGGCCACATCGTGGGCGGTGTGTTCTCCGAGGTCGGACACACCATGCGCGAGATCGCCCACAACAAGACCGTGCTGGTCTACATGATCGCGTTCTTCTTCTATATCGATGGCGTCCACACGGTCATTTCCATGGCTACCAGCTACGGCTCGGCTTTGGGCATCGATTCGACGCAGCTGGTGCTGGCGCTGCTCGTTACGCAGTTCGTGGCCTTTCCGTCCGCCATCATCTACGGCAAGCTCGCCGGACGCGTGGGCACGCTCAACATGATCCTGGTGGCGGTCGCCGCCTACATGGGCATTGTGCTGTTCGCCGCGTTCTTCCTAAAGACCGCCTTTGAATTTTGGGTGCTTGCCATTATGGTCGGCCTGTTCCAGGGCGGCGTGCAGGCGCTTAGCCGTAGCTACTTTGGCCGCATTATCCCCAAGGAAAAGTCCAACGAGTACTACGGCTTCTTTGACATCTTCGGTCGCTATGCAAGCGTCATGGGCACTTTCCTAGTGTCGGTCGTCACCTCGCTGACCGGCAACCCGTCGCTGGGCGTCCTTTCCATTGGTGTGCTGCTGATCGTTGGCTTTATGCTGCTGGTCCGCCTGTCCCGCATGACTCGGGCGGCAGAGCATGCCGCATAGGAGCGAGCGGCTATTGTGCCTGTCCACGGTACTCTTTTGGGGTTATCCGCAATAAACATTGCGACTTGCGAGCAATGATTTGCCCAAGTGGGTATGATGGAATCAGCTAGGTCGCGGGGCGTCGCCTGTGTTTGGCGGCGTCCCGTTTTTGTGTTGCAGGGAGGGTAAGGCATGAACGCCACGGTCGTGATTCCAACGTATTGGGCGGGCGATGACGCTTGCGCAAACGCCCCTGGCACCTATGACCATTCGACGCGACTCAACGCCGACAATCCCGAACTCGACCGCTGCCTGGCCTCGCTTGAGCAGGTACGTGACATCCCGCGCATCATCCTTTTGGTGGTCTGTCCCGTTTCTGCCACAGCCGATGTGTCGCTGCGCGTGCACGAGATTGTCGACGCGCATCCCGCGCTCAAGGTCACCGTTGTCACCAACACCCAGGCCTCGCGCATTGCAGACCGGGTTGCTCAGATCGCGCCCAAGGGTTCGGGCGAGTGCGTGAGCCTGCGAGGCTACGGTGCCATCCGCAACATGGGGCTAGCCTGTGCCGCTGTGCTGGGGCATGACGCGGTTATCTTTTTGGATGACGATGAGACTGTCATCGACGCCGACTTTATGAAGCGCGCGACCTATGCGTTGGGGCAGCAGACGCGTCAGGGCTTGCCGATCTTGGTCAAGAGTGGCTATTTCTACGATCGCGACGGGTCGCCGCTGGCTCCCACGGACAAGGCGGGCATCTGCCATCGTTGGTGGACCAAGCGCATCGAGTTCAACCGTTGGATGAAAAAGGCGCTCTCGGGCACCCGCATCTCGCGCTCCAACTACGTGTGCGGCGGCCTGATGGCCCTGCACGCCCGCGCCTTTACGCGTGTGGCCTTTGACCCGTTTATCACCCGCGGCGAGGACTTGGATTACCTCTTTAACATGCGCATGTTTGGCTACGACGTGTGGTTCGATAACGAGTGGACCGTGCGCCATCTGCCTCCGGAGTCCGAAAAGCGCTCACCGCGCTTTATGCAGGATGTATACCGTTGGTACTACGAACGGGCCAAGTTGACATTCGCCGCGCATCAAAAGGAGCTCATTCCCGTTACGGCGGCATCGCTCATGCCCTACCCGGGCCCGTGGATTTCGCGCGAGCTCGACGACCGCGTGCGCAAGACCGCTATGGTCCGCAGCGTGTTTACCCGCGAGCATGAGGGCTACCTGCGCATCTGGCGCCATGGTATCGACGAGGCAAAGGCCTATGCGCGCCAAAACGCTGCAAGCTACCCGCGTTTCCAGAGCTTTTGGCCCAAGATCATGGACGGGCTTTGGCGTGACGCACAACTGATCAGTATCCTGGAGGGGGCCGAATGATCGACCGCCGCGCCCAGCGCGATAGTTCAATATCAATCTTTCGCATCATTGCCGTTGCCTGCGCCATTTGCGTGCTGGTGTACTTTATTTTTGCCTTGGTGACCGGTATCGAGCCGATCGCCACGGTGATTGCCTGCGCGCTGCTGTGCATCTTTCTGTGCATCTTTATCTTTTTGACGCTCAATCCCGATTCGGTGCGCTCCCAGTACACCGAGGAGACGCTCTCGGTGGCCTCGGCCATGCTCGAGGACATTAAGGGCGGTCTGACGCAGGAGTCGGCGCGTTTGGTGTGCCGGCGCATTTTGCCCGAGACGCGCGCCATGACGGTGGCCATCACCGACGAGGGCAACGTGCTTGCCTGCGCGGGAGAGTTTGAGGAAAAACTACTGCCAGATTCTCCCATCCACACGCTTGCCACACGCTACGTTATCGAACATGGCATCGTGCAGTCGTTCAACCGTATGGTGGATGTCGTGGGCTCGGACGGCTCGCACAACCAAGTTCCCGCCGGCATTATCGCCCCCATCAAGGTAGGCGATCGTACCGTCGGCACGCTCAAGTTCTACTACAAGACCCCCCGCGCCGTCGACCGTACCCAGTATGCGCTTGCCTCGGGCTTTGCCGAGATCTTGTCCACGCAGCTCGCCATCCACGAGCTCGAGGTGCAAAAGGAACTCACGGCGCGCGCCGAGGTGCGTGCGCTGCAGGCGCAGATTAACCCGCACTTCCTGTTCAACACGCTGAACACCATTGCATCGTTTACGCGCACCGACCCGCTGCGGGCCCGCGAACTGCTTCGTGAGTTCTCATCGTTCTATCGTGCCACGCTCGACAACTCGGGATCGCTTATTCCGGTCTCGCGCGAGGTCGCACAGACCAAGCGCTACCTTACCTTTGAGAAGGCCCGCTTTGGCGAGGACCGCGTGCTTGCGACGTTCGATGTGTCCGAGGACGTGGAAGATACGCTGGTGCCGGCGTTCGTGATCCAGCCGATTGTCGAGAACGCCGTGCGTCATGGTATGGGCGATGACGACGCCCTGAGGATCGACGTGACCGTTCACCAAGACGGCGAGGATGCAATCTTGATTGCCGTGGCCGATAACGGCGTGGGCATGGATGAAGGCACCGCTGCCAGACTGTTTGACGAGCGCTCTGCCCGTCCCGACGCCAGCTCCCCGCAGGGCGGCGGCGCCGGTGTGGCCATGCACAATATTTCGGAGCGCATCCATCGCTTTTATGGACCGCACTCCTATACGCGCGTCGAATCGGCCCCGGGCAAGGGCACTAAAGTGCTCCTGCATCTCGATTTGTCGGAGAGTATCTTCGACATTCAAGAGTAAAATGATAGGTTGCGGGTTTAACGCTAGTTGGCGGATGCCCGACGTAGTTAGTTGACGAAAGGTTTTATCCCTATGCTGCGTGCGATGATTGTGGATGACGAGGCCCCGGCCCGTTCGGAACTTCGCTTCTTGCTCGAGCAGACGGGCAAGATCGGCACGATCACAGAAGCGTCGAGCGTTCGCTCCGCCATCGAGATGCTTATGGAGAGTCGCGTCGATGTCGTGTTCCTCGACATTTCGATGCCTGGTGCCTCGGGTCTGCAACTTGCCGAGGCGCTGCATAAGCTCAAGAATCCGCCGGCGATCGTATTTGTAACCGCGTACAGCGATCATGCGGTCGAGGCGTTTGATGTGGATGCCGTCGACTATCTGATGAAGCCGGTCGAGGAAGCTCGCCTGGATCGAGCGATCGATAAGGTTATGCAACGCGCCAAGCCTGTCACGGACAGCAAGGTGACCATCGAGCGCATCCCGGTGGAAAAGGGCGGCCGCAAGGTCCTCATTCCCGTGGACGACATTCGCTTTATTATGGCCAAGGACGATTACTCCTGTATTTATACGGTCGATGACCGCTTTTTGTCCACGACCTCGCTGGCACAGTTCGAGGCCAAGCTCTGTGACTTTGGCTTCTTCCGCGTTCACCGCCGCTATATCGTCAACTTGGCGTGTGTCACCGATGTCGAGACGGTTCCCTCGGGCGCTATCCAGCTGGGTATTACGGGCGTCGACGAACGCGTACCGGTTTCGCGCCGTCGCGTCGTGCCACTCAAAAAGGCTCTGAGCCTCTAGTACATTGGCCCCGCAGCCCTGTAGACCAAAATCGTCTGCGGAGCCGTGGGGCTTTTTGCATGAATGCACCAAATCGTTTTGCGGAAGGGATCCCATGAACAGTGCAAGCGCCAAGCGTATCGACATTATCTCGGACACCCACGGCTATCTTTCGCCTGCGCTCCTAGACGAGCTTAAGGGTGCGGATCTGATTATCCATGCCGGCGACCTTACGTCGGAGATGGACTACGAGCACCTGCGCACTATCGCCCCCGTGCGAGCGGTGCTGGGTAATAACGACTACTACCGCGACTACGGCCCCGATGTGGACCGCTTGGCGCTCTTTACCTACGAAGGACTCAAGTTCGCCGTAGCCCACTACCGCGAAGACCTCCCGGTTGGATCCGTAGACGTAGCCATCAACGGCCACACCCACGTAACCAAAGAAGCCCAAGTGGGCCGCTGCTTGGTCCTCAACCCAGGCAGCGCCAGCTATCCCAGAGGCACCCGAGGCCCCACCATGGCCAGAATGCTCGTAAAAGACGGCCATGTCATAAGCACCAAGTTTATTGACTTGGACTAACCGCAACAAAAACGGGGGATGCAGATGCGTCCCCCGTTTCCATTTGGGCCAAAGGCGGAAGTTCAACAAGATCCTTAGACAACCCCGCTGCGGAGAACGGGGCCGCCGAGCCGCGAAGCGGCGAGCAACAACAACGGCTCGAACAATGTGACGGCAGGGAGGGTCTCCGGGGCTGAGGGCGGGGGTTAAGTTTGTCGCGAGTTCCGCACGCAAAGGAAAGCACTTAATGTGCTTTCCGTCTTGCGCAGGACTGTAGAGCAGCAAACTTAACCCCC
>CABURR010000020.1 GCA_902493985.1 uncultured Collinsella sp.
GCTTTGCCGCCTTTTTATGCGAGCGGCGAGAGCAAAAAGGCAGAGCGCCTGATAACAGTTCTTATTGGCGGCGCGGAGATTGTTCTTTGTGGAATAGTGCTTGAAGGTTCGGCTGCCTCTTATGCGATGATTGGACTGATGATTCTGTTCTGTGCGTTTGAGTTTGTGTCACAGGTAAGGGATAGCCGGTCCTTATGAGTTGAATTACGCGCGTGCGGATATAAAGGGTGGCATGTTAAATTTGTTGAAAACTCTGACATGCGCTGTCGACTTCATTAAAATCGATTGCCGATCAAGTCTTCCTATATATGCGAGCCCCAAGAAACTGCGCTGTGAACCTGAGTCCTCTATCGATCGGCCCGGTGCACCGGGCCGCTGTCCTCGAGCCGGCAACAGCTTGCCGGTCTCAAAACGTATGCCGTCCGGTACGACCGACAGCCGAGCCTTGCGCCCCGTTGGGGCAGTGCCAGAACCCCGTGCCGGAACCCACGTAGCCGATGTCAGGGGAATTCAGCCGCGGCCATCGAGGAGCCGGCCTGGGGACGGCGCCCTCAGTCCTCGAAGGATTTCCACCGCCCCTTGCAGGCCTGGATTGATTTAACGGTTGATTTAATCCGGCTGAACAAGCCGAGCACGGCCCGGTTGACATAATGTAAGGTAAAAAAGCAGATGCGGCCGTACGCCGATGCGGGGTTCGGGTGATGTGATAAAAAGTAATACACGTATTACATCTAACCGGGAGGTGCGTCATGGCAACCGCCACCGCAGCCCTGAGAATCCCCAAGGACCTCGCGAACAGGTACGACCGCCTGGCGAAGTCGACGGGCCGCACGAAAAACTTCTACATAACGGAGGCCATCGCCGCGAGATAGACAGGCTCGAATACGAGTACGGCCTCATGAATTATCCGGGAAGCGTTTGGTTGCGAGGCATGCCAGTGTGAGGGCCTGATTCGTCAGGCCCTCACAGGGGGACCGCGATGGTGGCCACCGCGCCGCCCGAGGGGCTGTTGGCGAGCGAAACGGAGCCCCCGTGGGCGCTCGCGGCCTCGGAGGCGACGTGGAGGCCGAGCCCGTAGTGGCGGCCTCCGTCGCGCGAGGAGCGGGAGGAGTCGTCTGTGAAGAGGCGCTCGCAGCCGCGTTCGAGGGCGGCGGGAGAAAAGCCCGGTCCGTCATCGGCGACCTCGATGACGAGGTATCCACCAGCGACGTCGCAGGAGACCACCACGCGCGAGCGCGCGTGCTCGGCGGCGTTGGCCACGAGGTTCGCGGCGGCTCGCGCCAGGGTGGTTCGGTCGAGTGGGGCCTCGGGCGTGCCCGCGACAGCGGGGCCCGTGGCTGCGTCGAGCGTCACGCCTCGCGCCCGGGCGATCTGGGCGGCCTCGGCGAGGACCTGCTCGCAGAGCTCGGCCGGCCGCATGGGGGCCCTCTCCGCCCCGCCGGACCCGCGCGAGGCCTCGATGAGCAGACGCACGTAGCCGTCGAGCCTTTCGACACTGCCGGCTATGTCGCGCGCGGCGGCCGCGAGGTCGGCATCTTTCTCGTCTTCCAGCTCCTCCGCCACGAAGTCGGCGTTGGCGCGCAGCACGGTGAGCGGCGTCTTGAGGTCGTGGGCGAGCGACGCCACCTGCTCGCGCTGCCCCCGCTCCGCGGCCCAGCGGGCCTCGAGCGACTCGGCGAGGGAGGCCCGCATGGCGTCCATCGCGGCGAGGACGTCGTTCACCTCGCGCACGTTGGTGCTGCCGACCGCGAAGTCGAGCTCCCCCGCGCCGACGCGCCCCGCCGCCTCCGCGAGCGGCGCCATCTTGCGCGAGATCACGCGGCTCGCGCGGCGCGCCACGAGCGCGAGCGCGAGCGCGCTTCCCGCCGCGGCGCCGACGAGCATGAGGTTCTGCGGGTTGGGAAGCAGGCCGGCGAGATCGCGCGAGACCCACTGCGGCAGGTACTCGCTGACGAGTGCGCAGGCCCCGCCGTCCTTGAGCGGGAACGCGGCGTAGGTGAGGCCCGAGCCCCCGCCCTCGATCTCCACTGTGCCCGGATCCGCGGCGAGTGCCGCACGGGCCATTTCCGTCGCGTCCTCGAGCCGCGTGCCCTCGAGGTCTGTCATCAGCACGTATCCGTCCTTGTTCAGGATGAGGTAGCGGTACGCCGTCGGCACGTCCTGCTGCCCGCAAACGCCGTCGCGTGCCAGACCCTCCGCGACCTCGCGCGCATTGGCCGGCCCCCAGCTTGCCTCGTAGACGATGCCCGCGTTGATCGCCGCAGAGAGCGCCATGAACGAGGCGAGCCACGCCGTAGCGACCGCCGCGAACGCGTAGGCGAAGTAGCGCGCGATGACGAAGGAGAGCGGCATGCCTCGGCGACCTCGCGCCCCGGTCCTCAGAGCTGCCACTTGTACCCCATCCCCCAGACGGTCGCAATCGGATCGGCGCCGGCCTCGGAGAGTTTCCTCCGGGCGCGGCTGACCTGCATGGATATGGCCGCGTCGTCGGCGTCGCTCTCCCAGCCGAGCACCGCCTCGCGTATCTGCGCGCGGCTCATGACCTGCCCGGGGTGGCGGGCGAGGTACTCGCAGATGGCGTACTCGGTGGGCGTGAGCGGCACGGCCTCGCCACCCACGGCGAGGTCGCGCGCCCCGAGGTCGATCCGCACCTCCCCGAAGGAGAGGGCGTGCGAGCGCGGCCGGCGCTCACGGCGTAGATGGGCCGCGACCTTGGCGCGCAGCTCCGCGGCCCCGAAGGGCTTGCGAACGTAGTCGTCGGCGCCCAGGCCGTAGCCGGCCACGGCGTCCTCCTCGGCCACGCGAGCGGTCAGGAAGACCATGGGCCCGTCGAAGTCCGGGCGGATCTGCCGCACGAGCTCGAAGCCGTCGAGCCCCGGCATCATGACGTCGCAGAGCACGAGGTCGAAGCGCGAGAGGTCCATCCCCGGGACCGCCGTCGGGTCCGCCGCCCTGACGACCTCATGGCCGTCGCGGCCGAGGACGCGCGCGAGCGCGTCGAGGATCGCCCGTTCATCATCCACTGCCAATATCCTCGCCATGTTCGACCTCCTGAAACTTCCGTCGGAATTGTACTAGCGCCGCACTCAGCGGTCCAGAGCTCTGCGCGCAGCCGCGGGCGCCTCGATCTCGAGCCAGCCCTCGCCGTCCGACTCCCGCCCGAAGAAGATGAGCTGGAGCTCTCGGACATTGCCTCCGTCGTCCGCCGCGTCCACCAGGTAGACGTAGTTTGCCCCCGCCCCAGTGGCGTCGGCGTAGGAGCTCGCGTGGCTGCCGGGCTCGGGCGCGGGCGCCCACATGGCGATCTCAGGGTTGGGCAGCACGCGGTCGGCGATCGAGCGCAGCGCCGACCCCCAGCCGGCGTCGAGCAGGGCATTCCCGCCCAGGACGAGCGCTGCGGAGAGGAGGACGAGCATGGCGGCGAGCGGCCTCCTACGCATCTACCCTCCCGTCCTCGAAGCGGCAGAACCAGGCGAGAAAGACGGCGTCGGCTGCCAGGGTGAGAACGAGGCTAGCGAGCGCAGTCGTGAGGAGAGGGCCCGCCGCGCGTGCGGCGTCGATGAAAGCCTCCACCCCGAGCGACCCCAGGCGCGCGGGCCAGGCGAGCGGCACCCAGCTCAGGGGCGTCGCCAGGGCACCGGTGAGCTCGCCGGTCATGAGGCCGTGCGCAAGTCCGCCCACTGAGAAGAACGCGAGGAGCATCCCCGCCGCGCCGGCGCCGATGGCGGCGTTGCGGCCGAGGCGCAGGGCCACGCCGAGCCCCAGCGCGTAGAGGGGCAGGCTGCCCAGCACGATGCCCGCCCAGGCGGCCGCAAGCGGAGCGGGCCCGAGCGGCAGGCGCCCGGCGACGGCGAGCACGGCCCCGAACACGCCGAGCGCCACGGCCAACGCGGCGGCGCCGAGCGCCGCAAGGGCGAGCAGCTTCGCCGCGACGGCGCGCCCGCGCGAGGGGACCGCCGTGAGGTTGGCGAGGCGCCCGGCAGCGCGCTCCTCGTCCACGGCGAGCCCGCAGACGATGGCGGACATGAGCGGCATGAGGGCGCCGAGGAACTGGGCGTAGGCGTCCGCGCCCAGCGCCGGGTCCCATCGGGTTACGGAGAAGTACTCGCCGCAGGCAAGACCGGCTGCCAGGCCGCAGACGAGGTGCACCGCCGCGAGCGGGGAGCGCGCCAGGCGCAGGGCCTCGGAGAGCAGGGCCCGCGAGAGAGTCATGCGCGGCGTCGGGTCGGAGAGTCGTGTCATGGCCATCACCTCTCCTCGGAGCGCGCGAACCAGGCCGCGCCCGCCGCCGTGAGCGCGGCGAACGCGAGCGCGCAGACCGCAAGGCCCGCCAGCGTGAGCATGCCGTCCGCCGCGAGCGCCCCGCCGAGCGCCATGTCCGCTGCGAGTGGCTCGCCGCTCGGCAGCACGGGGATGAAGCTCGTGGGGATGACCATGCTCGCCGACGGCGGAAAGAGCTGCGGCAGCGGCACCAGCGACCAGGCGAACCCACCCACGAGCTGCGCGGCGAGCGGGCAGAAGATGCCCGCGAGCATGCCGAGCCGCGCCGTGAGGAAGAGCCCTGCGGGGATCATCCACGCCGCGGTCACCGTGTTGGCGAGCGCGCAGAGGAGCATCGTGAGCGTGCCCGCGGCCGTGAGGCCCTGCGAGGAGAACGCCGATCCCGCGAGGTAGATGCCGAAGACCACGAGGTTCGAGAGCGCGCAGAGCGCGAGGCACCAGAGCGCCTTGGCCCACCAGGCGCGCCCGAGCGGGAAGCCCAGGCCTAGAAGCCCCCGCATCCGCGTGCGCGCGTCCGCCCGCGCGACGCAAGCCACCACGAGCGAGAGAGCCACGGGCAGGAAGAGCGCGTACCAGTAGTTCCACGCGCTGAAGATCTGCACGCCCCGGTAGGGCATCGCGCCGAGCAGCGGCATCGGCAGCGCCATGAGCACGGCCAGGCGAACCGGTGCCGCGTGGCGCGACTTCAGGGCCTCGGCGCGCAGGCCCGCGAGTAGGCCGCCTTTCTCGCCCGTCATGCCGCCACCTCCCCGCGCGCTCGTCGCCCTTCCCGGCAGAAGCTCATGAAGAGTTCCTCGAGGTCCTGCCCGGGTCGAAGCGCATCCTCGTAGGCGAGGCGCCCCCCGTAGATGATGCCGATGGTGTCCGCCATCTGCTGCACCTCGGAGAGGATGTGGCTCGAGACGATCACCGTCGTGCCCGCCGCCGCGAAGCCGCGGATCTGGTCGCGCAGCTCCTCGATGCCGATGGGGTCGAGGCCGTTGGTGGGCTCGTCGAGCACGAGCAGGCGTGGCCGGGCGATCAGCGCCAGCGCGAGCCCCAGGCGCTGCCGCATGCCCATCGAGAAGCGCCCGGCGCGCTTCTTCCCGGTGTCCGCGAGGCCCACGGCGGCGAGCGCCTCATCTGCGCGGCTCTCGGGAAGGCCCAGCAGCGTGGTGCGCACGCGCAGGTTCTCGCGCGCGGTGAGGTTGGGGTAGAGCGGCGCCTCCTCGATGAGGCTGCCGATTGCGTAGAGGTCCTCGCGGCGCCAGGCGTGTCCGGCAAAGAGGATCTCTCCGGCCGTCGGCCGCAGCATCCCGCAGATCATCTTGAGCGTTGTCGACTTGCCGGCGCCGTTGGGGCCGAGCAGTCCGTACACCTTGCCCTCGCGGATATGAAGGCTCACGTCGGCCACGGCATCCTGCGCCTGGTCGCCGCGGCCGAAGCGCTTGGTGAGCCCGCGCGTCTCGAGCATGTAACCCATGGGTTCTTCCTTTCTCTTCCGGGCGCGCAGGCCGAGTCGCCGTGCCCGCGCGCCTTACCTTTCGGGTTCACAATCCATGGTGAAGCGCGTTTCTAACGAAGCCGTAACGGTCGTTGAGGTCTTATATATGTCTGGACACTCTATGCTCGCGCTGGATAGACATCGCCAGAACGGGTATAGTATCGAAAGTTTTGTCGTTTACCAGCGGGGGAGTCCTGTGGGCATCAAAAAGAAGATCAAAAAGGAGCTTATCGGCACCTCCGATTACCCGTCGAATAAGATCTTTACGATCTCCAATTTCATTACCTTCACGCGCCTGATACTCACGCTGGTCTTTCTGTACCTGTTTGTGACGGATAACAATCGCGTCGTCGCGATCATCATCTATGCCATCGCGGCCTCCACTGACTGGATGGACGGTCAGATTGCTCGCATGACCAAAACGGTCTCGTGGCTCGGCAAGGTTATGGATCCCATTTGCGACCGTGCGCTGCTATTTACAGGCGTTTTAGGTCTCGTGGTTCGCGGCGAGCTTCCCATCTGGGTCTGCGTGCTCATCATCGGCCGCGATATCTATCTGGGAATCGGCACGCTTATCGTGCGCCACTATCACCGCCGTCCCATCGACGTTGTGTTTCCCGGCAAGATTGCCACGGCGCTGCTCATGACCGGTTTCTCGCTCATGCTACTAGGCTTTCCCACTGTGGACGGCTGGCATCTGCTGCCCGCCACGTTCACGGCCTTCCCGGGCCTCAACGGCAGCCCGGTACCGCTTGGCATCTTCTTTGTGTACGGCGGCGTCATCTTCTCCATGCTCACCGCCGTCATCTATTCCATTAAGGGCGGAGCGGCCATTAAACAGGCTGTCGCGCATCCCGAGGACGAAGACATCGACTTTCTTAACCCCGAAATCGAAGACTAAGCCATTGGGGTATGATTACGTTCAGTTCATTCTTTGCGGCATGTCCGCGTTAAGTTAGGGGTTGTCATGGACAACATGGTTAACAATATGCCTCAGAACGGTAAGGCCTCAGACGCCACCTGCGTTTTCCGCGTTCCTTCGAGCGATGTCACCGTTCCCGACCTCATGGCCAATGTGCACATCACCGCACCCGTCTTGTCTATCGTCAAAGGCCCGCAAACCGGTGCAGCCTTTGAGCTCGAGGATAATGTGACCACCATCGGCCGCGATCCCGCTAACGGCATCTTCCTCAACGACATGACCGTGTCGCGTAGCCACGCGCGCATTATTCGCGAGGGTCTGGGTGCCCGTATTGAGGACCTGGGCTCGCTCAACGGTACGTGGGTTGACGGCGCTATCGTCAACGGCGCCCCGCTGCACGACGGTTCTTCCGTCCAGATCGGTACGTTTACGCTCATCTATCACGAGAGCACGCCGGAGCGCATCGAAACCGGTGAGTAGGGCATGGCCGAACGCAACTATCTGAGTATCGGCCAGGTCGTCAATCTACTTCGAGGCGCATACCCCGATCTTTCGAACTCAAAAATTAGATTTCTCGAAGATGAGGGGCTCATCACCCCTCATCGCACGCCTAAGGGCTATCGTCAGTACTCCAAGGAGGACGTTGACCGCCTGGAGGTCATTCTGCACCTGCAGAAGACTCGCTACATGCCGCTCAACGTGATCAAGCAGCGCCTGGAAAACGCCACGGACCTGTCTACGCTCGCCTACGAGGTGGGCCTGCTGTCCGACGTTCCGCTCAAGACGGAGCCCAAGGAGACTAAGCAAAAGCTGCATCCCATCGAGACCATTCCCGATATGTTGGGCGTCGAAATTTCGTTTATCCGCTCGCTCGCCGAGAACGACCTCATTCGCATCATCAAGAGTCCGCAGAATCGCGAGCTTGTCGATGGTCGCGATTTTCCGATCATCCGCTACTGCTCCGAGCTGTCGCGCTTCCATATCGAGCCGCGCAACCTGCGTCAGTACGTGTCTTCCGCCAACCGCGAGTCCTCGATGTTTGAGCAGGTGCTTGTGAGCATGCTCGGCATGGATACCTCCGATGACGAGCGCGACGCCAAGCTCGAGCGTGCGTTTAAGAAGCTTCACGACCTGACGGAGGGCGTGCACACCGCGCTGCTCAAGAACCGCGTTTTTGAGTCGCTCAACGCCGTGGTCGAGGACGCCGACATCGATGCACTCGATGAGGAAATCACTCGCTCCGAGTCCACCAAGACCAAAAACGAAGAGATAGCCGCGCCGGCTTCGCACAAGGATTCTCTCGTCAAGCCGCTCAAGGTCGTCCCCCCTTCGCAATCCGGCACCGCCACCGCGGGCAAATAACCGCTGCTGAAATTTCGGGAACCCATTGAAAGGTCATGCAATGTACGACTTCGAATCTCAAATCGTCGACATCCCCGACTATCCCGAGCCCGGAGTCATCTTTAAAGACATCACGCCGCTCTTTGGCAATCCCGAGGCGCTCAAAGCCATGACCGATGCCCTCGCCGAGCACTTTGCCGGCATGGGAATCACCAAGGTCGTGGGTCCCGAGGCTCGCGGCTTTATGGTTGGCGTACCGGTAGCTGTAGCCCTTGGCGCCGGCTTTGTTCCCGCACGTAAACCGGGCAAGCTACCGCGCAAGACTGTGAGCCAGAGCTACGAGCTCGAGTACGGAACGGATTCCATTGAGATCCATGCCGACGCTATCAGCTCTAAAGATACCGTGTTGATTCTGGACGACTTGGTCGCGACGGGCGGAACCGTCGAGGCAACAGGTAAACTGGTGCGAGATATGGGCGCAAAGCTTATCGGTTACGGTTGTATCCTTGAGCTTGCGTTTCTCAACCCGCGCGAGAAGCTCACGCCGTCTGATGACGATGTGGAGCTCTTTAGCCTGGTGACGGTGGACTAGCCGTTACCCTTAGTTACTGGAAAGGAAGCTACATGCGCACAGCAAACACGCACAAAAACATGGCACGCTGCGCTGCTACGGCAACCCTCGCTTGTGTTTTGGGCTTGGGCCTCGCGGCTCCTGCCTACGCCGATACCGCATCCGACCTTGCCGCTGCTCGTACGAAGCTCGAGCAGATCGGTACCCAAACTCAGCAGATTTACGATGAGCTCGCCACGCAGACGCAGGCGCTCGATCAGACTGCCGGCGAGATCACGCAAAAGCAGCAGGAGATCGCCGATGGTCAGGCTAAGCTCTCAACCTATGTCGCCGGCGAGTACAAAACCGGCGGTCTGAGCCTGCTTCAGGTTCTGACGGGTGTCGATGACCTGAGCGATATGCTCAACCGTCTGTTCTACTACGGCAAAGTTTCCGATAAGCAAGCTCAGACCATTCAAGAGGTCAAGGAGCTTAAGCAGCAGCTCACCGATAAGCAGGCCGAGCAGGAGAAGAACGTCGCCGCCACGCAAAAGAAGGTCGACGAGCTTAACGCCCAGCAGGCTGAAGCCCAGAACGTCGTAAACTCCCTGGATTCGCAGCTGCAGGCCGAGCTTGCCGCCGAGGCCGAGGCCAACGCCGCGCTGCAGGCCGGCATCAACGCCAGCACCGCCGAGAAGGCCACGGTGAGCAACGAGACTGCCGGTACGACCGAGAACACCAACAACGGTGGCCAGACCAGCAATAACAACAACCAGGGCGGCAACACTCCGGCTCCTACGCCGGCACCTGCTCCGACGCCGCAGCCCTCCACGCCTGCTCCGGCTCCGACGCCTTCTGCTCCGAGCCAGTCCGTCGACGGCGGTTCTGTTGTCTCGCGTGCATACAGCAAGCTTGGTTGCGCCTATTCCTGGGGCGGAATTGGCCCGAACAGCTTCGACTGCTCTGGTTTTGTAAGCTATTGCCTTACTGGTCGCTATTGCCGCCTGGGCACCACGGGCACCTTTATGGGCTGGACGCGTGTGTCCGATCCGCAGCCCGGTGACGTTGTAGTCAACTCGTACCACACCGGCATTTACATCGGTGGTGGTCAGATGATTCATGCTTCTGACTACAACACGGGTGTTATCATCAGCTCCGTTGCCGCCGGCATGAACAACAACTACATTTTCGTGCGCTACTAAGTATTCAGATAAAGCAAACGGATATGGACCTCGTGGCTTTGAGTCATGGGGTCCATTCTTTTGCCTTTAGTGCAGTCCGCTATCTAGTTTTGAATACTAGATAGCGGCCCAATCGGTCTGCAAGATGGCTATAATTGAATGGGAACGATTAGAAAGGACCCTCTATGAGCTGGGCACTTATCTCCGATTCAAGCTGCAACCTCCGCGATTGGCAACCGACCGCGCCCCATACCACCTTTGCATTTGCGCCCCTCAAAATTCGAGTGGGGGAGCATGAATTCGTCGATGACCTTTCGCTCGATGTTCATGAGCTCAACTGCGCTGTTCAGGCGGAGACGAACGCTTCTTCGAGCGCTTGTCCCAGCGTAGGGGAGTGGGCCGAGCTCTTCAAATTGGCAGACAAGACCATCTGCATGCCGATCTCTGAGGGCGTGTCGGGCAGCTACAACGCGGCAGCCACGGCTCGCGATATGGTTCTTGCCGAGGAGCCCGACCGACAGATTCATCTAGTCAATTCACGCGCAGCTGGCGGCAAAATGGACCTCATTTTCTTGCTGTTCGACCGCTATCTTGCAAGCAATCCGAATGTCTCATTCGAGGATGCTTGCGCATACTTCGATAGCCTTGAACAGAACAGCAAAATCCTCTTCAGTTTGTGCAATTACGAAAACCTCGCCAAAGCCGGACGTATCCCTAAGGCAGCCGGCGTCATTGCCAACAAGCTCAATATCCGTATTTTGGGCACAGCGAGTGAGGCCGGTAAAATCGAACTCGTCGGGCACACGCGTGGCGAAAAGAAGATGCTCAACAAGATCATCGACACTATGGAAGCCGAGGGCTTTACGGGCGGTGAGGTCGTCATAGATCACGTTGAGAACGAAGCTGGAGCCCAGGCGCTCACTGACCGCATAGTCGAGCATTGGCCCGGCTCCAAGACCATCATCATGCCCTGCAACGGCCTGGATTCCTATTACGCCGAGATGCACGGCCTCATCATCGGCTACGGCATGGGCGTAGCTTCGGGCAAATAAAGTCCAACCAAGCAAAAATACGGGCGGGACAAAGCGACAGATGGCTCTTTGTCCCGCCCGTTTTATACGTCGGCTAGCTATTAAACCCGTTGAACTTGAGATAGCTCATCAAGTAAGCCTTCGAAACGAAGGACGATACCGCGCTACGCACAAGCAGCGACTCACGCGTTACCTGATGCGCCGTATCGGGCACGGGAGTCTGCTCGACGGAAAACGCCGCACGAATCGATGCCTCGAGCTGATCGACCACATAATCAAAGGCCGTCGGGGCATCGTAGCTCAAACGCTGAATGTTAAAGAGTGCCTGCACCGCAGCAATAGGTAGCACCTGCTTAAAGATGCAGATAGCGATCAGGCGGGCAATCTGCTCGCGGCCATATTGCTTTTTGACCGGAGCAGGCACCAGGCCAACCTTTACGTAGTTATTGATCATCGATGGCGTAATGACGGGCTGCTCAACGCAAATGGACAGCGGCTCCATCCACAGTGCAACATACTCAATGACCTGGTCGCGGTAGAGCGTCACATTGGGCAACTGGTCATAGCGCGGCAGACTCAACGTATTGAGTTTGCGCACGATATCGGACTGAATAAATGCATCGGGCAGCACAGTGGGCTGAATATCTTCAGGCTTAATGCTAACCGACGAATCAGACATCGGAATAACGTGTTTAACGTGATTCATAAAGGTCCTCCGTTCATTTTCTATATTGTATTCTACGTTATCTAGTTTTGAATACCACATAGCCGGCAAGAAAAATGGCGGGCCAGTGCACTGATGCACTGTCCCGCCATTTAGTTAATAGATAACAACCTTACATAAGATATATTATCGTACTTATCCGCGGAGAAATGCATATGCGCTTGTTGCCGCTATGGCTCCATCAGAAACAGCGGTCACAACCTGGCGTAAACGTTTGGAACGGATGTCGCCAGCGGCAAATAGACCTGGCGTGCGGGTCACCATTGAATCATCAGTAACAATACCGCCGTCCGGCGCCAGATCGACTAGATGCTCAACAAGCTCGGTATGGGGTTGCGTCCCGGTAAAGACAAAGATGCCAAACGAGCCGGGCTCAAATGACTCGGCATGAGTCTCACCGGATGCATTGTCCTTAAAGGCGATCGTCGTTGGCATGGCTTCGCCCGAAAGCTCCACAATACTAGTTTGGTACCTAACTGTAATATTGTCCTTTTCGAGCACCTTCTGAACAACACCATCAGGCGCACGAAACTGGTCGCGACGCAGCACGATGGTCACGCTGCTGGCGATTTCTGACAAGAACAGAGCTTCCTCGCAGGCAGCATTGCCTCCGCCGATGACAAAGATCTGCTTGCTGCGAAAGAACATGCCGTCGCACGTCGCGCAATACGAAACGCCACGACCGCGATACGTATCCTCGCCAGCGAAACCTGCCGGACGCGGCGTGGCACCCATGCAAGCGATAACACTTGAAGCCAGGGTATCGCCCATATCGTGATGCACCGTAAACAGCGCTGCATCGGCATCGTAATCGATACCCGTAACCATGCTCCATGTAACCTGTGCTCCCAGGCCCTCTGCATGCTGCTGAAAACGCTCGCCGAGTTCGGCGCCACTCAAGAGCGGAATGCCCGGATAGTTCTCGACCTCATTGGTTGTGGCGATCTGCCCTCCCGACATGCCCTGTTCAATCACGGTCGTCGTTAGGTTGGAGCGCGCCGCATAAATGGCCGCAGCATAGCCCGCAGGGCCGCCGCCGATAATAGCAACATCGATCGGCTGATGGGTAGTCATGAAAAGACCTCCTGTCGAAAGATTGGCGTTCTTTGCGCTCATACCCAAATTTAGACGAACGTGACACTCATGCACTACAATGATTCCTTGCGAAACTAAGTTGAAGGGGAGTTATCGATGGATCAAACGCAGATGGGCAATGACGCTCCCCTGCCCACGCACAGCACTCCCCAATCGGAGCAGACCTCGCTCTTGGCTCAGCAAAAACCCCTCGTGACCATCGTGCACGCCTCGGTCGGCTCGGGCCACAAGGCCGCCGCCAACGCGATTGCACAAGCATTTGACCTTATCCGCGGCACCAAGGGAATCCCTGAGGATGTTGAGATCGAAGTCCTGGATATCCTCGATTTTGGACGCATTAGGTTCGATGGTAATAAAACAGCAGCTTCGTTTACCGGCGCCACGCGTCCCATATATGACCTAACCTGGCGATACACGTTTACGGGACATCTGCTCTGGGGCGGAGGCACGGCATGGTCACGTATTATGTTCCCTGCCTTCAACGAATATGTCCGCACCCGCAGGCCCATAGCCGTGGTCGCAACACACATCACGGCGGCCAACGTCGCTGTGGGTGCCCGCGTCATCACGGGTATCGATTATCCGGTCATCTGCGTACCAACAGACTATGAAGTCGAAGGCTTTTGGCCCCACAAGGACACCGACCTGTTCTGCGTAGCCAACGAATTTATGGCCGAGACACTTCGCCCCCGTAAAGTTCCCGAGACCAAAATCCGCATTACAGGCATCCCCATTCGAGCCGGGTTTGATACGGACTACAATCGCGAGGAAGAACTCGAGAAGTTCAATCTCCCCACCGACAAGACCATTGTGCTGGTGATGGCCGGTGCCAGTTTGCCTCAACCGTACGTTCGCTTTCGCGCGGAGATGGACCGCACACTCCCCTTCCTGCGCAGCTTCGAGGACATGCACTTTGTCTTTTTGCCGGGCAAGGATGAGGAATACGCCACCCGCCTCAAGACGCTCTTCGACGCCATGAAGCTCGACAACGTCACGGTACTGGACTACGTGGACGACATGGCGGCCCTCATGCACGGCTGCGACCTGGCAATCCTCAAATCGGGCGGACTCACGGTCACTGAGTGCCTGTGCGCGCATCTGCCGATGATCCTGCTGGGCAAATCATATGGCCAGGAAAAGGCCAACACAACGATGCTCACCGGCATGGGCGCCAGCATGCACGTCACCACCGCACGAGAACTCATCGTAACCCTACGTCACTTGCACGACCATCCCGAATCACTCAAAGCCCTACTCATCAACGGCGAAGTACTACGCCGCCCCCACGCAGCCGAGGACATCGCCATCGCAACCATGGAGCTCGTAGGCAAACCCCAAAAGCGCAAACGAGCCTTCTGCCGCTTCTACTGGGGCGATAAACCCGCGCATATTCGCTAGGGTCTTAATGTCCGCTAGCCTGCGGGAGGCCCTATATATCATCCCGTGCTCAAACATTCTCGCTTCGCTGCGAAACTGCGCGCGGGACGATATATAGGGCCTCCCGCAGGCTAGCTGCGTTAACGTACTAGCAGCTATACCAGATTCCCCACCAGTAAAATCTGCAAAGGGGAACCAGAAAATATAAATACAGTAAGCCGACGCTACAAAGGGACGGTCCCTTTGTAGCGTCGGCTTACTAGAAAAGTAAATATTGTTTCAAGCGAGTAGCCGCCCGCCCGCCTCTCACACATATCGTTCCACGCGCAGTTTCGCAGCGAGCGAAGCGAAGCGAGAATGTTTGAGCATGGAATGATATGTGTGAGAGGCGGGCGGGAGGGATACGAGCGCCCCTAGGCGACGCCGGAGGAGCCGAAGCCTCCGTTGCCTCGGTCGGTTTCGTCTAGTTCTTCTACTTCTATGAGGTTAACCGTGGGGACTTCTTGGATGACGAGTTGGGCTATGCGGTCGCCTTTGTTGATATGGATGTTGTTGGAGGGATCCAGGTTGATGAGGATAACCTTGAGTTCTCCTCGGTAGTGGGCGTCGATGAGGCCAGGCGTATTGACTATAGACAGGCCCTGCTTGATGGCGAGACCGCTACGGGGCTGGACGAAGCCGGCGTAGCCATCGGGCAGGGCGATGGCCAGCCCAGTAGAGACCAGACGGCGTTCGAAGGGCTTCAGGACGCAGTCCTCGTTGGAGCGCAGATCCAAGCCGGCATCGGTGGGATGGGCGTATTTGGGAAGCTCGACGGTGGGGTCGAGACGCTTTATGTTGACGGAAATGTTGGACATGGAATCACCTTAGCTTGTCGAGCTCTTGCAGAAACTCATCGACGTCTTTGAAATCGCGGTAGACCGAGGCAAAGCGGATGTACGCCACCTTGTCGATCTTGGCCAAGCGCTTGAGCACCATGTCACCCAGCTCATGGGACGTGACGGCCGTCAGCGTGCGAGAGCGCAGCTCGACCTCGATGTCGTCGATAATCTCATTGAGCTTCTTAGTGTCGATATCGCGCTTGATGGTGGCGCGCATCAAGCCGACGAGCAGCTTATTGCGATCGAACCGCTGCTTGGTTCCGTCTGACTTAATGACCTCGATTGGGTCTTCGCATCGCTCGAACGTTGTAAAGCGGTAGTTACACGAGCAACATTCGCGACGGCGCTTAATGGTGTTATTTGACTCCTGCATACGGGAATCAACGACGCGGGTATGTGCCTTGCCGCATTTGGGACAGCGCATGGTACCTCCTCTTAAACGATAACAAGGGTACCATGCGCAGCGCGATAATGATTACGAACGAGCAGGAACCTTAAGATGCGCACCGGCGGCGAGCGAACCATGCTCCAGATGATTGACGTTACGAATCATGTCGGAAGTCTCTTGCGTGGAAAGGCCTTCGATTGGATATTCCTCGGCAAGAGACCAAAGAGAATCGCCAGGCTGAACGCGAATGGTCTCGTAGGTAACGTTGGAAACGGACTCGGCATACGCGGCGTGACGAGCGCTAAAGACCGACGTAGCGAGGACAAAGAAGAGCGTAAGCGCAACGGCAACGGCGACAATCGTCGGAACCTTCAGGGCAACGCGAGCCGGCGCGACTACAGCCTGCTGATTGCGAGCAGGCTTTACGGTCAAAGGCTGAAAGCCGGAGCGGCCACCCTGAACAACCGTAAAAGTGGGTTCTGCAGGCGTCTCGAGCTTAAGGGCAAGGTTTCCCTGGACCATATTCGTTGCGTACATCATGTTCTCCTCTCGCGTGTTTTGCTGAGAACAGTTTTATCAAGCCGCGCGGACAAAAAAGTCTAGCGCGAGAACGAATGTTCGGTTATTATTATCTTCGAACAGTTGTTCCTGTCAAGCAAAATTCGAACATTTGTTTGACATGGGTAGAGAGGATGCCCTGATGGCTCGCAAAATTACCAAGCGTCAGCAGCAAATTTACGACTTCATCAAGGAATATCAGCAGGAGAAGGGTTATCCGCCCAGCGTGCGCGAGATGGCTTCTGCCGTGGGCCTTTCCTCCCCCAGCACCGTGCACGCCCATCTATCTGCCCTGGAGGCGCGCGGGCTACTCAAGCGCGATGCCACCAAACCGCGCGCCCTGGAACTCTTTAACGAGGACGGTTCCTCTGTCTCAATTTCTAAATCTGACGAGCCCACCGCACCTCGCGGAACGGTCTCGCTACCGCTCGTTGGTCGCGTCGCGGCTGGGATTCCCATTCTGGCCGAGCAGAATATCGAGGACACTTTTACTATCCCGACCGAAATCGCCACTGATCAGGGTTCCTTTATCCTTGAGGTGCATGGGAGCTCGATGATCAATGTCGGCATCTTCAATGGCGATTACATCATCGTCCGTGAACAAAAGAGTGCCATGAACGGCGAAATTGTCGTGGCCATGATTGATGGTTCAGCGACCGTCAAGACGTTCTACAAGGAGCAGGGACGTGTACGCCTGCAGCCTGAGAATGACACCATGGAGCCTATCTATGCAACGAATCCCGTTATCTTGGGCAAAGTCGTCGGCTTGATGCGCCGGTTCTCGTAATGCAAAAACGCATCACCATCTTTGATACCGTCCGCGGGTTTACAATGATTTCAATGGCGGGTTTTCACGCTTGCTACGATCTCGCCTACCTGTACGACTGGGATATGCCCTGGTTTACCCAGACTGTCTTTCAAGACATCTGGCGCGCCAGCATCAGCTGGGTATTTTTGTTTATCGCGGGTTGGATGTGCACCCTTTCGCGCAACAATATCAAACGTTCCGCCAAATACGCCTTAGCAGCACTCGTCGTCTGGCTGGCAACAACACTTGTCTCAGTCGATGATTCGGTTAATTTTGGCATCATCTACTGCATGGCCGCATGTACCGGCATCGTGGCGTTGACCGATCCCGTCCTTAAAAAGATATCAGCGAGATGGGGCATGTCCCTATGCCTTATGTTGTTCGCCCTCACCTGGAGCATCCCCAAAACAATCTACCCTGTCCCCTACCTGGCGTGGCTGGGATTTCCGAGCCCTGGGTTTGTCTCAGGTGATTACTACCCCATCATCCCATTTATCTTTATGTATCTTGCAGGATACTTCGCCGCACATATAGCGCAGGGAATCGATAAGACCGTCCCTAGCTGGGCCTACGCCAACCCCCTGCCGGCGCTCGCCAGCCTTGGACGTCATGCACTCACCTTTTATCTGCTGCATCAGCCCATCATACTGGGCATTTTGGAGCTCGCCTACTCGGTGCGATAACGCTCGAGCCGCGGTGCAATACGAGCCGGCAGTTTCGCCACAATACGAACGCCATCCTCAAGATATTCCTCGTGCAAAAGGGTCCCCTGCTCATGCACGAGCGTGATGAGCGCACCTTCACGATACGGAATGTCGGCTGAAAGCAGTACATCGGTGGCAGCTGCCTCGCGAGCAATGCGATCGACGAGATCGTCGAGTCCCTCGCCCGTTTGGGCTGAGAACAGAACGGCTTCAGGATAACGACGACGGAAACTCAATCGATCAACGCTATCGAGAAGATCGATTTTATTGAACACCGTAAGCGTCAAACGCTCGCCGGCACCGATCTCATCAAGCACGCGGTCGACAGCCTCCAGCTGCCGCTCATAGTCCTCGTCAGACGCATCTACGACTTTGAGAATTAGATCGGCACCCAACACCTCGGACAGTGTCGATTTAAAGGCATCGACCAGACCATGCGGCAGCTTTTGAATAAAGCCGACGGTATCGGTGATCGTCATGCCGCGACCGCCGGGCAGGCGATACGAACGCGTCGTCGGGTCGAGCGTAGCAAACAGCTTGTCCTGAGAAAGTACCGTAGAGCCGGTCAGACGATTGAGCAACGTCGATTTACCGGCATTGGTATAACCGGCTAACGCGACGCGAAACGCCGGTGACTCAATGCGGCTCTTGGATTGAACATCGCGACGCTGTTCAACCTGCTTGAGCTCACGGCGAAGCGCAGCGATCTTATTACGAATGAGGCGACGGTCGACCTCGAGCTGACTTTCGCCCTGACCAAAGCGTGAGCCGATGCCGCCGCGCGTCTGTTCCTTGGCGAGATGACTCCACATGCCACGCAGACGAGGCAACAGATATTGAAGCTGTGCCAGCTGTACCTGCAGGCGTCCCTCACGCGTCTGAGCATGAAGGCCAAAGATATCCAAGATCAGTGCCGTACGATCGATAATCTTTACCGGCTCGCCCACGGCTTTCTCCAAATAGGATTGCTGCGAGGGTGTCAGGTCGTCGTCAAAAATAACGACATCGGCATCCATGCGATGTACCAGGCCGCACAGCTCTTCAACCTTACCGGAACCGATAAACGATTTAGGATACGGCTTTACCAAACGCTGCGATAAGCGTGCCACGCACTGGGCACCAGCCGTGTGGGCAAGACGCTCCAGCTCATCAAGCGAGCGATCGAGCGGCCATGCATTGTCGCGCCATTCAACACCAACCAAAATGGCACGCTCGGGCTCGGGTGCCGTGGGAACAAGAGGAAAACGGGCCATTAGGCAGCCTCAATACGATGCAGGATATCCTCAACGACCTCATCGATCGTACATTCATCCATATCAAACCACGCGATACGGTCATCGCGCTTAAACCACGAAAGCTGACGCTTGGCATAACGACGCGAACGCATCTTGATGAGTTCGCGAGCCTCATCCATGCTCATCACACCATTGAAAGCATCGATGATCTCTTTATAGCCAATTGCCTGCATCGACGTCAGGGCATCTCCCAGCCCCTGGCCCATAAGACCGCGGACCTCATCGACAAGGCCCTGCTCAAACATCAGATCGACACGCAGGTTAATGCGCTCGTAGAGCACCTCGCGATTACGCGTCAGACCAAACCACAGAGCGTGATAATGCTCGCGCGGAACACTAAACTGCGACTTTTGCTGCGCATAGGAGACGCCATCATCGTGCATTTCGAGCGCGCGAATCACGCGACGCACGTTATGGGGATGAATAACAGCAGCCGATTCTGGATCACGCTCGGCAAGCAGGGCATGCAGTTCTTCCTCACCAATACGCTCGGCAAGCTCCTGATAGCCCGCACGGCGATCGTCCTCAAGTTCACCCGAGGGAAAGTCCATCTCATCAAGGGCAGCCTTGAGATACAGCCCCGTACCTCCGCAAAAAACAGGCAGGCAACCCGAACCAAGGAGACGTTCAACATGCGCGCGAGCGTCAGCCTGATAAAGCGCAGCAGAATATGCCACACCCGGCTCTACAATGTCGACGAGACGCAGTGGCGCCGTACACTCATTGGGCGCCATCTTTGCGGTACCGATGTCCATGCCGCGATAGATTTGCATCGCATCGCACGACAGCACTTCGGACGAAAGACGAGCTGCCAAACGGTCGGCAACATCACTCTTACCAACCGCCGTCGGACCGACGATCGCAACGGCGGAAAGACCTGTCCCGGGAGAAACCATTAGCGCGGCTCGCCCACAACGGAGCCGGATAAATACCAGGTCTTGGCAACGTCAACGTCAACATCAACGATCTTGCCAACAAGCTGATCGATGCTGTAACCCTCGGGGATAGGCGCATGAACGGTCTGATTCTTGGGACTCTTGCCCAGCAGGACCGCGTCGTTCTTTTTACTCGTTCCCTCAATGAGCGCCGGAACCACAGTATGAAGCTCACCCTGGTTATACTCGTGTGCCGTGGTCTCGATAACCTTAACCAGGCGGTTGAAACGCTCGAGAATAACCTCATGCGGCGTAGGATCGTCAATCTCGGCGGCCGGGGTACCGGCGCGCTTGGAATAGATGAAGGTATAGGCCTGAGCATAGCGGACCGTCTCGGCAAGTGAGAGCGTCTGCTCAAAGTCTTCTTCAGTCTCGCCCGGGAAGCCAACGATAATGTCGGTCGAGAGCGCGATATCGGGCATGCGGTTGCGAATGCGATCGACCAGGCCCAGATAGTCCTCGCGTGTATAACGGCGATTCATCTCTTTGAGGATCCGTGTCGAACCTGACTGGACGGCCAGGTGCAACTGCGGCATAACGGCAGGCGTCTCGGCCATGGCGTCGATGGTCTCGGGGAGCAGATCCTTGGGATGCGAAGACGTAAAGAAGATGCGCTCCACACCCGTATCGCCCACGGCACGCAGCAGATCGGCAAAACGCGGCTTGCCAAACAGATCGCGACCATATGAGTTAACGTTTTGGCCCAGCAGCGTAATCTCACGCACGCCCTGGCGCACCAAACCGGTCACCTCGTCGACAATCTCCTCGAAGGGGCGACTTTTTTCGCGACCGCGCACGTACGGCACGATGCAATAGGTGCAGAAATTATTGCAGCCTGTCATGATGGGCACCCAGGCGTGATACTGGGTCTCGCGATGCCACGGCATGCTCATGGCATCCGTATCCTCATGCTCATTGGTGCGGATATGACGCTTACCATCAAGGAACGCCTCGGCAATGAGCTCGGCCACATGTGCGATGGAATGCGTGCCAAAGATGACATTGACGTTATCGACGTTGGTGAGCAGGCCCTCGCCATCACGCTGCGCAATGCAGCCGCCCACGGCAACCACACGCTTGCCCGAAGGCGAAGGCGGCAGGCTTTTGCAGGAATTGCACTGACCGTACAGGCGAGTATCGGCGGCCTCACGCACACAGCATGTCATGAAGACAACGATATCGGCATGCTCGGGATCGAGCGCCATGAGACAGCCATACGAATCGAGCAGACCGCTCACGCGCTCGGAATCGTGCTGATTCATCTGGCAGCCAAAGGTGCGGATAAAGTAGGTTTTACCGGCAAGAATATCGCGTACGGAACGCTGGTCCATGTGCATAAGTCCTAACGATGGGGAGCGAAACGAGGCAAGCAGAAGCTATGCCACAGGCTTAACATCATCCATGACGACGTTATCCATAGCAGCTCGATTGATCTGGTGAACGTAGATAGAAAGGCGGATGGCCGTGCGCGACTCCCCGTTAATGAGGATGTCGGAGAACACAGGCGCGCAGGAAATATCAAAACCGGTTGGAATCAAAAAACCGCGCGCGATAGCAACGGCCTTAATGGCCTGGTTGACAGCACCGGCACCGACACACTGGATGTTGACGGGTACACCATCCTTGACCATGCCGGCGATGGCGCCGGCAACGGACGCGGGCGATGATTTGCTTGATACCTTCAGGCAATCCATGAAGAAACTCCTGCGTTTAAAAGTACGTTTTAACTGCAATAACTTTATCGTACCGAGTGGACTCGGTAAAGGCACTATTCCTCTTTGGCAAGATCGAAGGTCACGGTGATTCGATCACGCGAAACACGGATCTTTGGGTCGCCGCAAAGATTGAGATAGTACCGGGCGGCAAGGTCATTAAAGTCGCGCTCCACAGCACGCGAAAACTGTGCCATGTCATCCTTGGCAATACGCAGCCCACGACGATCCTTCGCGAGATCGACAGGAGCCGGCGCATGCGAGGATGAGTCACGCTCGCGCAGCAGACGCGCAGTCACACCGCGAACGGGCTTAATCTGCCCTGCCAAAATGCGATGGGCCGTGCGCTCGGACATCTCAAGACCCAAACCCGAACAAATACGAATAAAGTCCTCGGCATCAGAGGCAAGGCCTAAACGATCGACAACCGGAAGCTCGCTCTCATCATCAATAAACAGGAGACGAGACGTATCGAGCCGACTTGACGCCTGAGCATAAAGGGTCGCGGCAATCTCAGACGGAGAACCAAGATAGACATCGCAACCACGCAACTCCTCGAGCGCAAACTCACAGGCAGCGCGAATAATATTATGCGGACCGCGAGCACAGACATAACGTCCGTCCTCATCCTTGACGGCCTGGGGCCAGCTGGACTGATCGGCACGCTCGCTGAGGCGGTCGGCCGCAACGCTCACCTTAAAGGCTGAGCCAAGATCGACACCAGACGTGACCACGCGGGCCTCGTCGGTGTTCTGCTTGATCGAAAACAATGCCATGCCACGACCGTGAACGCCCCAACGGTCCATCTTCATGCTCTCGAGCTTTGAGGTAACGCGAGCATCGAAGATTCGCTCTTGCATATCCTGCGGAACACCCGAGCCGTTATCCAGAAAGACAAGCGTGCGGACGCCATCTTCCTTGGTCGTGGCGAGATAGACCTTGTCGGCGCCGGCATCGCGAGCATTACGGAGCATTTCGATGACGATATCCTCGACATGCTGAATGTCGTGCTTTGCCTGGCGCCGCTCGGCCTCCGAAACGCGGAGGCGGACATACCCCTCGCCAAGGTTCTCCTCGACGCGAAGGTTGCCCTCCCCCGACATCGACGCGATAAATGAGATGAGCTCGTTCGCGTCGCTCATATTATTTAGCGATATCGACAGCGCGGCTCTCGCGAATCACGACGACGCGCACCTGACCGGGATACTCCATCTCTTCCTCGATCTGATGGGCGATATCGTGAGCCAGAACCGTGGACTGGGCATCGGAGATCTTGTCCGGCTGAACCATGACATGGACCTCGCGACCAGCCTGCATGGCATAGGTACGCTCGACGCCGTCATGGGAGTTGGCGATCTCCTCGAGCTTCTCAAGGCGCTTGATGTAGTTCTCGGCAGACTCGCGACGGGCACCGGGGCGAGAGGCTGAGACAGCATCGGCGGCCTGCACCAGGACATCGAGCACCGTGTTGGGGTCGACATCGGCATGGTGAGCCTCGATAGCGTGGACGATAACGGGCTTCTCGCCATAACGACGGGCGAGCTCGGCGCCGATGACGGCATGCGGGCCCTCGACGTCGTGGTCAATTGCCTTGCCCAGGTCGTGAAGCAGACCGGCGCGCTTGGCGGTCACAACGTCCAGGCCAAGCTCGGAAGCCATCACGCCGCAGAGATCAGAGACCTCGAGGGAGTGCTGAAGCACGTTCTGACCAAACGAGGTACGGTAGCGCAAGGCACCAAGGGTCTTGACGATCTCGGGGTGCAGGTCGTGGATGCCAGTATCGAAGGCAGCCTGCTCGCCAGCCTCGCGCACGCGCTGCTGAACCAGGTCGGCAGCCTTGTGATACATCTCCTCGATGCGGGCAGGGTGAATGCGGCCGTCGGCGATGAGGTTCTCGAGGGCGACACGGGCGGTCTCACGACGGACCGGGTCGAAGCTCGAAAGAACGACGGTCTCGGGCGTGTCGTCGATCACGAGGTTGACGCCGGAAACCTGCTCGAAGGTGCGGATGTTGCGACCCTCGCGACCGATAATACGGCCCTTGAGGTCATCAGAGGGAATGTGCACGGAGGTAACGGTGACCTCGGCAGTGTGGTCGGCAGCGCAGCGCTGAATCGCCAGGGACAGAATCTCCTGGGCGGTCTTGTGGCACTCGGCGCGAACCTGCTGCTCGGACTCGCGAATGATCGTGGCGGCCTCGTGGGTGACCTCGCCGCGAACCTTATCGAGGAGCTCCTTGTGGGCATCCTCGCGGGTAAGGTCGGCGATACGCTCGAGCTCGGAGGTCTGCTTTGCGCAGAGCTCCTCGAGCTCACGGGAGCGCTTCTCGACCTGACCGGCCTGACTGGACAGCTGATGCTCGCGCTTGTCGAGAGCGTCGTTGCGGCGATCAAGGGATTCCTCGCGCTGCATCACGCGGTTCTCGAGCGTACGAATCTCGCTCTTACGCTGCTTGTCCTCGGCCTCGGCGGCCTGCTTGTTCTTGATGATCTCCTCTTTAGCCTCGAGCAGAGCCTCTTTTTTGAGGGTCTCGGCCTGACGCTTTGCATCGCCGATCAGGGACTCAGCCTGTGCGTGTGCCGACTGGATCTTTTCGTCGGCCTCATGAAGACTACCCTGCTTGGCGGTGCGCATGTAGGCAATGGCGGCGATGGCACCTAAAACGATGCCAACGAGCGCTGCGATGATAGGCATGCTCACTCCTTTTTATGGATTCGTTACACAACAAAGCGAACCGTCCTTACGAACGGCTCGCGACATTTGAGTAATATGGGCGCAGCTTATGCGGGTCGGATACAGATAAACATATAAACAAACTCATCACAGATGAGCACATATCACAAAGCAAATGACAGTGTTTATCGTACGTTGAACCACAACAACTGTCAAATAAATGGCCCCAGTACGGCGGCTAAAACGCGGTGAACGGCAGGACCACAAAACGCATACGCCTAAACCGCACATTCCTCGCATTCGGCATCGAGACGTGCCTTAACGGCATCGGCGGCGATGTGATACGAGAAGCCCTTGCCCATCAAAAACCGAACCAGTTTTTCGAATCCGCGCGTCTCTGGAACACGCCGCTTGGCGAGCAGGGCTGACGCACGCGCCAAATCGTCTTCGACGGCAAAATAATCCTCGGGATAACCGGGAATGTCATCGAGCACAACATGACGTCGCTTGAGCTCGGTCTCGATTTTGCGCTGTCCCCAACCGCGCCGCTTGCGTTCCTCGATAAAGTACGAGCAAAAGCGGTTCTCGTCTAAAAAGCGATACTCGGTGGCGCGCTCGACGGCGAAATCAATCGCGGGCTGGCGAAAGCCGTAGCGAGCCAACTTGTCACGGACCTCACCCGTCGCATGGTCGCGGCGCGATAACATCTCGGTCACCATGGTAAGTGCACATTTACGCTCGATGAGCTGCACCGCCTCACGAAAGTTGTCCCAATCACAGGGAAGATCGGGGCGGTTTTTGACATACAGCCGCGCGACCCGCACGGGAATCCAAATGGACCGCTCAAAACCGCCCTCAAGCTCACAATCGATATGTGCGCAAGGCTTTTTGGACGCATACCCGCTCGAGAACGAGGAGGCCGCCTTCTTATCGGGAAAGACGACCGTGGCCTCGGTCACCGTATACGACATGAGCGTAACCGCTACTCGTCGTCATCATCGAGCATGGCGGAACCATCGATGGCGTAAAGCTCGTCAAACTCCTCAGGCGCAGGCTGATCGGTCAGCTCGACCTCGGACGGAGCATCGTCATCAAACTCAAGCCCGCAGGCAAGGCGGACCTTATGCTCAATCTCATCGGCGCAATCGGGGTGTTCGCGCAGGAAAGCCTTGGCGGCCTCGCGACCGTTGCCGAGCTTGTCCTCGCCATAGGCAAACCAGGAGCCCATCTTCTTGCAGATGCCGCACTCGACAGCCATGTCCAGAATCGAGCCCTCCTTAGAGATGCCCGTACCGTACATGATGTCGAACTCAGCAGAACGGAACGGAGCTGCCACCTTGTTCTTAACGACCTTGGCGCGCACGCGGTTACCGATAACCTCGTCCTTAAGCTTAATGCTGTCGATACGACGAATGTCGATACGCACCGAAGAGAAGAACTTAAGGGCGCGGCCGCCCGTCGTAGTCTCGGGGTTGCCGAACATGACGCCGATCTTCTCACGCAGCTGGTTAATGAAGATGCACGTCGTGTTGGACTTGGACAGCGAGCCGGCGAGCTTGCGAAGAGCTTGGCTCATCAGGCGAGCCTGAAGACCGACCGTAGTGTCGCCGATTTCTCCCTCGATCTCGGCACGCGGGGTCAGCGCGGCGACGGAGTCGACGACGATGGCATCGATGGCGCCGGAACGCACGAGCATGTCAACGATCTCGAGCGCCTGCTCACCCGTATCGGGCTGGGAAATGAGCACCTCGTCGATATCCACGCCGATGCGCGCGGCATACGTGGGATCGAGCGCGTGCTCGGCATCGATAAATGCCACAACGCCACCCATTGCCTGGGCCTCGGCCAGGATCTCGAGCGAAAGCGTCGTCTTACCGGAGGACTCGGGACCGTAGATCTCGACGATTCGGCCGCGCGGCACGCCGCCGATACCCAGCGCGGCATCGAGGGCCAGGGCGCCCGTGGGAATGGCCTCGACCTCGAGCTCGGGACCACCGTCGCCGTACCTCATGATGGAACCCTGGCCGAATTTCTTCTCGATCTCGGCCTTGGTGGTGGCGATCATCTCATCGCGCTCTTTACCCGTCGTGCGAGCATGAACGGTACGTACGGGACCTGAATTCTTGGCCATGAATAGCCCTCCTCTTAACAACCTGCATCGATAATAAACGAACGGCTGTTCGTGGTCAACCGTTCAGGCCAATCATATGCAGGCGGTCTTTCCAAAACCCAACCAAACGCCGACCAAACACTGACCAAATGCTTGACCACAAAGGACCAAATATGAACAAGGCAGGCAAAAATACATCTACAACCAGCACAAACGCCAATGAGCCTAAGGTCCCCTTCTCCACAATTAAGGGGCTCGGAGGCCCCTTAAAACACGTCTATTCCATAGAATTGAGCACAAGGGCAATGCGACCCAATGCCTCCGTGACCGCATGGGCACGAACACACGAACGGTCACCCTCATAGTGGCAGCGCACAAAGTCCACGACCGGCACGCCCCCATCGGCGGAACGATGCGCCCAGCCAATATAGAAAGTGCCCGCCGGATCGTCCTCAGTACCACCGCCGGGGCCGGCATAACCCGTTGCGCTCACTGCAATATCGCTCTGGTACAGCTCCAGCGAACCCGACGCCATCTCGCGCGCAGTCTGGTGCGACACCGCAGTGTAGCGGTCGAGCGTCTCCTGCTCAACACCCAGCACGCGATGCTTAATCTCATCGCAGTAGGTCACCGCACCGCCACGCAGCACCGCCGAGGCACCAGGGATATCGGCGATCGTCGAGGCGATCATGCCAGCTGTCAGAGATTCAGCCGTCGAAACCGTCACACCACGAAAGCTTGCACGCTCGACAATATCGCGTGCGAGCTCTTCGTTATGCGCGGCAATCTGCTCAAATGATTCCGTCATGCCTACCAGGACCTAGACGGAAAAGACTATCTTGCGGCAGTTCCAGAAGTACTGGGCGCCCGAGATAACGGTCAAGACAACGGCAACGGCATACAGGAAGCGCGACACCGAGTAGATGCCGAGCGTCAGCGCCACCGGGCCAAGGTGCAAGCCGGCCATAGCAAAAACGCACAGGTAACCGCAGATGGAAACCATCGTGGTTGCCGTCTTGTACTTGCCGAGCTTATCGGCTGCAACGACCACACCGGCCGCACTCGCGACCATGCGCAGGGCGCTCACCAGCAGCTCGCGGAACAGGATAATGAACACGGACCACACGGTCACCGCGCCAAAATCCAAGAACAGCAGCAAGGCCGAGAACACCAGCAGCTTGTCGGCGATGGGGTCCAAGAACTTGCCGAAATCGGTGATCTCGTTACGCGAGCGTGCCAGATAACCGTCGACCTTATCGGTGCACGACAGGATCACATACAGAATGAAGGCAGCGGCGGCGAGCGGGCCGTCAAAGATGCTCCAATCCGTACCGGCAACACTCGTGTGAGACAGAGCCGAGACGATCATGAACACCGGGATAAAGACGATGCGAACGCACGTCACGATGTTGGCGGGCGTCCAGACACTCGTCAGTTCCTTATTGCTCTCGTTTGCCACGACGCTCTCCTACTCCACAACATGACCGATAAGCTCATAGCAGAAGCTATCGGTAAACTCGACAGTCAGAATATCGCCCACGGACGCCTCGCTGGCGTCCAGATGCACCGCTCCATCGGAATCGGGCGCCTGGAACCAGGCATGGCCGATCAGCTCGGCGCCGTCCTCGGTCTCTTCGATACCGTCGACGATCACCTGGGCGCGCTCGCCCACATGGGCGGCGGTGGCGGCAAAACCGAGCGACTCGGCCAGGTCCATGGCCTCCTGGGCGCGCTCGAGCTTGACCTCTTCGTCGACCTGACCCTCCATCTTAGCGGCCAGGCTGCCCTCCTCCTGCGAGTAGGCAAAGACGCTCGTGTAGTCAAAGCCGACGGTGTCCATAAAGTCGATAAGGTCGCGGAACTCGTCGTCGGTCTCGGTCGGGAAGCCGACCATGGCCGTGGAACGAATCACGATGCCGGGGATGCGCTCGCGAAGGTCGCGGAACAGATTCTCGAGCTCCTGGCGCGAACCGGAGCGACGCATGGCCTTGAGAATGCGCGCGTCGCAGTGCTGCACGGGGATATCGATATAGGGCAGCACCTCGGGCGTATCGCGAATCGTCTCGATGAGTTCGTCAGTCATGCCCTCGGGCTGCAGATAGAGCACGCGGACCCAGACGTTGTGCGGGCGCACGGCCTCGGCGACGGCACGCAGCAGCTGCGCCAGATTGCGCGGCGAGCCCTCGGCGACGTCCTCGTCGGCAAAGTCGGTGCCCCAAATACCCGTGTCCTGGCCGATCAGCACGATCTCGCGCACACCGCCGGCAACCAGGTCGCGCACCTCGGAGATAATGCTCTCGGCATTGCGCGAATGATAGCGACCGCGAATGTAGGGGATCATGCAGAAGCTGCAAAAACGATTGCAGCCATCGGAAATCTTGACGTAGGCAACGGCACCCTCAACGGTACGCTTGACCTGAGGGATATAGGCCGCGATTTCACGCTCGACACCCAGCACGCCATCGATGACCGCCACGATGCCGTCCTCCTCGTCGGCCTTCACAAAGGCAGCGACCTCGGGCAGCTCGTCAGGCAGGTCATCGCCATAGCGCGACGGCACACAGCCGCACATGACGATGGGGCAAGAACGAACGCCGTCCTGAACCTCGTTGGCGAGCTCGAGCGTGGTCTCGATGCTCTCGGACGTTGCGGAGGCGAGGAACGAGCATGTATTGACGATGGCGATATCGGCATCCTGCGGGTCGAATGCTTCCTCGTAGCATGCGGCGGTCAAAAGAGAACGCATGCGGTCGGTGTCAACCTCGTTCTTAGCGCACCCGAGGGTGATGTAGAGCACGGAGCCCAACGGTGTATCCATGTTGGAAAGCGGTCCTTTCGAATGATATTAGCGGTAGTTGGTGAACTGAAGCGGCTGGCCGTAGTCCTGATCGCGCAGGAACTGGATCACAGTCTGCAACGCGTCCTTCGAAGCAGAGGAAACACGCAGCTTATCGGCCTCAATGGTCACCTTGACCTTGAGCTTTTGGTCCTTAATGTCCTTGTTGATCTTCTTGGCGGTCGCCTGGTCGATACCCTCGACGATATGGCCGAGCACGCGCACGGTGCCGCCCGATGCCGCCTGAGGAGCATCCCACGAGACAGCCTTGAGGTCGATGCCGCGCTTGATGAGCTTGGAACTCAGCACATCGATAATCTGCTTGGAGACAAAGTCGGCCGGGGCGTTAATCGTAAAGAGCTTGTCGCCCTTCGAAAGCTCGATCGTAGCGCCGGAATCCTTAAGGTCATAGCGCTGGGAAATCTCGCGCGTGGTCTGCTGAAAGGCGTTGTCGACCTCTTGCATGTTGACCTCGGACACGACGTCGAAGCTGGAATCTTTAGCCATGATGTTTCCTTTCGCGTACGAGCGGCTTAGTAGCTATCGTACGAATAGTCGGTAGAATCGGTGGGCGTCTGACCGTCAGTTGCGGTATCGGCGCCATCCGCGGACTGGGCATCGGTACCGTCGGTGGTATCGTTACCATCGGTGGCGTCGGCACCATCAGAACTTTCACCATTCTCGGAATCAGTCGTCTCCTTCTTGGGAACGGTGATCGTCACACGTGCCACGCCCGAGGTCTTGGTATCGTAACGGACCTTTTCACCGTTCTTGGTAACGGTGACATCGGAAGGCTTGGACGTGGTGATCTCGATCGAGGACTCGGGCGTGTACTCCTGCTCAAAGGGGCCAGTCGCCTGGGCGCCATAGACCGACTTGCCGTCGACCTTGACCTCAATCCACGCGGTCTTTCCCTTGGCAACCGAGACCTTGACCTTCGTGACCTCGTTCTCTTCCTTCTTGGTCGTCGTCTTGGTAGCGTCCGAATCAGTCGACTCATCCGTCGCCTCATCGGCGTCTTCGTCCTCGTCGACCGTTTCGGTCTTCTTAGAAGACTTCTTAGTCGTCGTCTTGGTGGCAGTGGGCGTCTCGGGCGTGGTCTCGGGCGCCGAAGATGCGCAGCCGCGCAGAAGCACCACGATGAGCACAATCAACAGCAGCGCAACGGCGCCGATGCCGGTGTAGACGATACGCGGATCGAGCCCGGTGTTTTGAGGAGTACGGGATCCGCCGCGTCCACGACTGGAACTGCTGCGGCCGCCTGCCTGAGGCATACGACCCCGATTGCTATCGAAACGGCCGCGATAGCCACCCTGGACCTGAGGGCTGCGCTGACCCGAGCGGGGCGCAAGTTCACCGCGGCCTTGATAGCCACGCTGGCCCGAACGCGGAGCCGAAGAGCGCTGGCCATACGGCTGTGATTGAGAGCGAAGACGCGGCGTCACCTGCGTGCTATCGGCATCCGCATAGCCACCGCGAGAGCGTCCCGTAGAGGCGCCACGGTAACCGCGATCGGAATAGCCGCCGTCGCCGTAGCCGGCACGAGGGTCACGCGCCACGCCTCGGGCAGCGGGAAGTGCACGGTCCTCGGGCATCGGCGTACTGCGGAACCGGTCACGCTGTGAGCGAATCTCCTCGCCCGAACCCGTCTCGGTAATATAACCGGCCTGCTGAGGACGCTGTCCGTAGCGGGTCGAACGACCGCCCTGAACCATCAGGAAGCGCCCATTATCGACCGAGGAACGCGAATTGACGTAGCCAGCGGCGTCCTGAAAACGCCCGCCCTGCTGCGACGTCTCGCGTTCGTATGCCATCAGATCGTCAAAGTAGGCATTGACGACCTCGCGCGGATTGAGGCCCAAAAAGCGAGCATAGCTCGAAATCATGCCCTGCGCATAGCCGCGCGGCGGCATCGAAGCAAAGTTACCGGTCTCGAAAAACTCGATGATCTGCGGCCTGATTTTGATGGTGTTGGCGACTTGCTGAATGGAAAGGCCCATTCGGCGACGCTGCTCAAGCAGCATGTCACCAAAGCGTGCAGCCATCAGAATCCTCCAAACTCACGATCTTCACGTGCCATCTCGGCGTCGACAGACTCCAGCGCGGCAAGCCCCTCCTCGTCCAACAGGACCTCGCGCGGCTTGGAACCGTCGGGCGGGCCGACGACACCCTTTTCTTCCAGCATATCCATAATACGCCCGGCACGCGCATAGCCAACCTTCAGACGACGTTGCAGGCCAGATGTGGAGCCAAGCTGCGATTCCACCACAATATGGGCGGCTTCCCAAATGAGCGGATCATCGTCTTGCGGCTCGGCGACTCCGGTGCGGACAATGCCGCCGCCACCCGCCATGGACATGGAAGCGGGCGCCACGGCAGACAGGATCTCCTCGTGGTAGTCGGGCTCGCTCTGCGACTTGACGAACTCGACAATCTCGTTGATTTCGTCATCCGAGACAAAGCAGCCCTGGATACGGCGAGGCTTGCCCCAGTCGACCTTTGAGAACAGCATGTCGCCCAAACCAGTGAGCTTTTCGGCGCCCATCTGATCAATGATGACGCGCGAGTCGATACCCGTGGCGACGTTAAAGGCGATGCGGTTGGTGATGTTAGCCTTGATAAGACCCGTCACCACGTTGGAGCTCGGACGCTGCGTAGCCACAATGAGGTGAATGCCGGCGGCACGGCCCAGCTGGGCGATACGCACGATCGAGGCCTCGACGTCCTTACCGGCGACCATCATCAGGTCCGAGAGCTCGTCAATGATGATGACAAGGTAGGGCATCTTTTGCGGCGGGTTATCGTAATGCTCAAACTCGCCGGCGGCCTGCTTTTCGTTATAGGTCGAGATCTTACGCACATTGAGACGCTCGAAGACCTTCAGACGACGCTCCATCTCGGACACGGCCCATTGCAGAGCGCTCGCGGCCTGCTTGGGCTCGGTCACTACAGGCACGTAAAGATGCGGCAGACCGTTATAGCCCGCAAGCTCGACGCGCTTGGGGTCGACCATGATCAGGCGAACGTCCTCGGGAAGGGCGCGCATGAGCAAGGTCGTGATGATGGAGTTGATCATGACCGACTTACCGGAACCCGTGGTACCGGCGATCAGCAGGTGGGGCATCTTGGCAAGGTCGGCGACGACCGGCGTACCCTCGGCATCTCGACCGATGGCGAGCTCGAGCGGACCGCCCTTCACATAGGGAAGCACGTCGCCCAGGTTGACGTTCTGGCGCTTGCGATTGGGGATCTCGATACCCACAAGCGAGGTGCCGGGGATCGGGGCAAAGATACGCACCGACTGGGCGGCAAGCGAAAGCGCGATGTCGTCCTCGAGGCTCGAGATCTTGCTCACGCGCTCGCCCTCACCGGGCTGCAGTTTAAAGGTCGTGACCGTGGGGCCGGCGATCCAGCCGACCACGCGGGCACTGCGGCCAAACTCAAGCAACGTGGACTGAAGCGACTCGGCAGTCTGCTCAAGTTCTTTGTCAGAAGACGCGGAGGATGCCGACTGCGGGTTGGCATGCAGGATTTCGAGCGGCGGAAGCTTGAGGCCGTCCTCTTCTTCGCCCTCGTTATCTGCGGCGCCGCCGTCCGCTCCCCCATCGCTAGCCGCAGCCGATTCGACAGCACTCGAGGCAGGCGCATCGGCAACCTTGGGATGCTTCAAGAAGTCGGGAATCTGAGGTGCTGCCGAAACAGGATTCACGGCAAACGGCGGCTCGGACTCGTCGATCTTATCGGGGTCGTCTTCCATCGAAAGCTGGCCGGCTACCTGGTCGCGCTTTGCATGGCGACGCGGCAGCAAAGTCGTCTTTGCGGTCTCAATCGGAGCCTCGTCGTCCTCGTCATCGCCCTCGGTGAGCTCAATCTCACTATCGGACCAAGACGGGTCGGGCTCACTCGTATTGAGCTTAGGCGCAGCCTTACCCTTCTTGGCATGACGGCGCGGTAGCAGCGTCGTCTTAGCGCGCTCGGCCTCCACGGCATCGGACACGTCGACAAACGGATCATCGTCCTCGTCGTCATCGTCCAAAACCGGGTCCACATCGTTGCCCATGACCGTGGTCACGGCAGCATCGGAGCCCTTTTGACGAAGAATGCTCAGGTGCGGACGGGCAACGCCGGGCACCGACAGGGCTTCGTCGTCACCCCACGGGCTGGCGTTGACATCGGCACGACGGCGTTCGGCAAAATCTGCCGCACGATCGCGGGCAGAGCGCAGCACACCGCCCACCGAAAAGCCAATGATGACAAAACCAACGACGGCCAGACCCAACAGGACCACCATCGCGATAGGCTTACCCAGGGCATTCTGCAGCGCACTCGCAATAAACGCACCAATGTAGCCACCCGAGGCGGACAGATTTTGCGGCGTGAACATGAGGACACACGAGCCACTCGTACCCGGCACCATCAGCGAAAGAATGGAGACGACGGCGATAAAGACCACGGCGCCGCCCGCAACAGAGCGCACGTTGAGCGGCGAGTCCTCGCCTAAAAAGAGCGTGGCGGCAAACAGCAAAATGACGATCGGCAGCACGTAGGCGCCCAGACCAAAGCCCAGGTGGTAGAAACCGGCAACCGCAGCCGTAACGGGTGCGGTCGCCGGCGAAATCACGGCAATGAAGGACGCAATCGCCAAAACGGCGATGACCACGCCGGCGATATCGCGGTTGGCCGAGGGCTCGACCAAGGGTTCAAAATCATCGAACTCGGACTCGTGGCCCTTATTGGCACGAAGATGGGAACCGGCACCCTTAGCAGATGCCGGTTGGTTATTGGCCTTATTGCCTTTGGCGTTTTGTGCAGATCCGCGCGCCAAACTAAACCTCCATGACGACCGGGATGATCATCGGACGGGTGCGCGTACGGCTCCAAATAAAGTTGGAGAGCGAATCGCGCACGGCCTTGCGAATGGCATCGGAGCCGCTGCTCGTAAAGCTAAACTTGCCCTTCTCGATCGTCTTCATGATGGACGCGGAGGCATCCTCGGAGAACTGGTCGTCGATGGCAAACGAGACGCCGCGGCCCGAGAACTCGATGGCCTCGATCTTCTTGTGCTTGAGCGAGACGATGGCAACAGCGGTAACCATACCGTCGTTGGCGAGCTTCTGACGATCGCGCAGGACAATGGGGTCGGTATCACCGATACGCAGGCCGTCGACGTAGACGACGCCGGACTCGACGGGCGTACCGCGCTTGACGATACCGCCGCGCATCTCGAGCGTGTCGCCGTTATCGAGGATAAAGATATGATCGTCCTTAAGACCCATCTTGCGGGCGAGCTGGGCATGAGCGCGCAGATGCACGGCCTCACCGTGAACCGGCATAAAGTACGTGGGTTTGGCCATGGCCATCAGGAGCTTGAGCTCCTCCTGGCTACCGTGACCGGAGACGTGGACGAGAGCGCGGTTCTTATCCCACACGTCGCAGCCGAGCTTGGCCAGGCTGTTGACGACCTGCTGGACGGCCTTCTCGTTGCCGGGAACGGGAGTTGCCGAGAGGATGACGGTATCGCCCTCGTGGATGGAGAGCGTCTTGTGCTCGCCATTTGCCATGCGGGACAGGGCCGATAGCGGCTCGCCCTGCGAACCGGTGCACATGACGACGATCTTGTCGTCGGGCAGGTTATCGATATCGAAGGCATCGAGGATATCAGCATCGTCAATGTTGAGGTAGCCCAGCTCACGCGCCACGCGAGTGTTAGTGAGCATGGAGCGACCGGTCACAACGACCTTACGGCCGCACTTGCGGGCGGCATCGCAGATCTGCTGCAAACGATGGATGTGGCTCGAGAACGACGCGACGAACACGCGACCCGGGGCGTTCTTGATAGCGTGCAGCAGGTTGGGACCAACCTCGGCCTCGGACTTGGTAAAGCCGGGAACCGTGGCATTGGTGGAGTCGGACAGCAACAGGTCGATGCCCTGCTTGGCAAAGCGGCTGATAGCGGCATAGTCGGGCGTGACGCCATCGATGGGCGTCTGGTCGAGCTTAAAGTCGCCGGTGTGCATAACGGTGCCCTGATTGGTACGGATGAACACGCCCAGAGCGCCAGGGATGGAGTGCGTCATCGAGAAGAAGTCGAGCGAGATGCCGCCTAGGTTGACATGGCTGCCGCCCTTGACCTCGCGGAACTTGGGTGCGCGGATGCGGAACTCAGAAAGCTTGCCCTCGATAAAGCCAAGCGTCAGTTTGCTCGAAAAGATGGGCACCTTGTTGTTGAGGTCCTGCAGAAGGTACGGAAGCGAACCGGTGTGGTCCTCGTGGCCGTGGGTGACGACGATACCGCGGAGCTTCTCCTCGTTCTCCAGAACATAGGTGTAGTCGGGAAGCACCAGGTCGATACCGGGCTGGGAGTCGTCAGGGAACATGAGACCGGCGTCGACGAGAACCATGTCGTCGCCGCACTCGAAGACCGTCATGTTCTTACCGATGCCGTCAAGGCCGCCGAGCGGGATGATCTTCAAGGGAGATGATTTTTTAGCTGCCATAGGTTAGTGTGGTTTCCTTTCTTCGAAACGGGTCTGGAACAACCGACGGGGCGCTTCTGGCAAACCGACCGCCGGGAACGTACAAACATGCATCGCAGAGTCGATGCAATAACCACAGTATGATACCCATTTGCACGAGCACAGACCACCCATGCATCAAAGCCCCATCTGAACTGGTCTATCCCGCCGGTCTGGGCCATCGGAGGCCGGGGCGGGGTAAGTTTGCTGCTCTACAGTCCTGCGCAAGACGGAAAGCACATTAAGTGCTTTCCTTTGCGTGCGGAACTCGCGACAAACTTACCCC
>CABURR010000021.1 GCA_902493985.1 uncultured Collinsella sp.
CGCGATTGGGACACAATCTATTCCGAAGCCATGGACGAGCGCTATCGCCAAAAGGGGATGATCCTGTGAGCGGGTCTCCCCTCAAAATAATGGTGGACGCTAACGTATGGGTTGATTCGTTTTGCGTCGACCATGCCGAGTCGCTTGCCGCGCGTGCGTTTATTGGGCAGGCGACGGAGACGGGGGCGTTGCTGTTCTTCCCGGTGCATATCGCTAAGGACGTGCTGTACGTTGTCCAACACGAGCTGAAGCGAAGCGTTCTTGCCAGCGGGGGAGCGCTCGACGAGGCTTCTGCCCGCGCGATTGGCGATGCGGCGTTGGCGTTTGTGCGGAACATGACCGAAAACGCCACGGCCGTGGGTGCAGATGCGTCGGACCTTTGGCTGGCCGACAAATACTTAGCGCTCCATCGCGATTACGAGGACAACTTGGTGCTCGCTGCGTGCAAGCGCGCACAGGTCGATTACTTGGTGACTAACGATCGCAAGCTGCTCGAACATGCCGATCTTGCAGCAAAGACCCCGCGCCAAATGATGCCGATTCTTGCTTTGGCCGAACGCGGCGGCGCGGCTATCGGTTGACGCGAACTGTTTGCGGGCCTCTTGGACGACGATGCGCCAAGGGACCCGCGTTTGCAATTTACAAAAGCTCGGCCTTAATGGCGGGACTTTCTGCGAGCTGCTCGGCTGCCTTTTCGTCGGAGCTGTCGAGTGCTGCCAGACTGCGGTAGACCCACTCGTTGACCTGGGTGTTCTTGACGCCTGCGGTCTGCATAAGGGCGCCTACCTCGCGGATTGCTGCGAGCAGATTGGCTTTGGGACCCGCGAGCTCGACCTCGATGCCGTGGTAGGCGGTCACGCCGCGGTTCTCACTCACGTGGTCGATAAAGCCCTCGACGGTCTCAAGCTGCTGGACGAGAGCCGCATCATCGTCAGCGTCCAGCGCGACGAGTGCGTTCGATACCGTGAGGGCGGGATGTCCGCAGGGGACAAAGCCTTCGATGACATCCATGGCTTCGGCAATGGTTGAGCCCAGGCCTGCGAGGGCATTGACGAGTTGCTGCTTGGTATCCATAACGGTCCTTTCGACGGTTCAATTTTGCTTGGCGAAAATATACGTGACGCGATCGGTAGCAAAAGTGCGAAGTGCGGCGCACATTGGGGTCTTCACAGCTCGTGCATAGAACAGCTGTCTGCCTTTAGAACGTGGTAAGATAGCTATCCACGAGCGGGGTTCACCCCGCGTGTTCCTTGAAAAGTCGACGGTTATCGGGTGTTTGCAGACCCGATACCATCCAGACTTTCCCAACATTCGGGGGCGACTGGTTTCGACACGATAGCTCTGAGAGAGGAAGCAAGCCGAGGTCTCCTCGCCTCGTTAAACAGGGGTACCGTCAAATTGAATTGACAACAACTCTTCTTTTGAGCCTATGGCTCTCGCTGCTTAGTTTATAGCGGCGCGTCAACCCGGTGATTTCCCCGACACCGGCGCGACGTCATTTTAGGGGAATGCTCCTGCGCACGTAATCGGTATGGTGCAGGCTAAGACCGAACCGGTTAGGACGCCGCGAGCGTGTCGCTGCGCGCAAAGCGTCCGAGACTAAACCAGCGACTGAGCTTGGAGATGCCAATCAGGGGGCTTTCGTGGACCGGAGTTCGATTCTCCGCGCCTCCACCAGAAGTAACAGGCAGGTAGATACTCATATCTACCTGCCTTTTTATTTCTAGTCCGTACCGCGGAGGATCGAACTCTGTGCAGGGCGCGGGCGTAAAGAAAACGCGTGAGCGTTTTTAGCCCGCGGGCGAGGACGCCGGCAGGCGGCCGAAGCCGGTGTGTATTTGCGAAGCAAATACGCGGATTCTCCGCGCAATGCCTCAGCCCAAAACAGATGCGATGTCGATCGGATGACAGCCGACAATGCCCCCGCGCCAACGTCATCTCTACCCGCGGAGAATCGAACTCTATGCAGGGCGCGGGCGTAAAGAAAACGTCGCAGCAGCGCGGGTGGGACGCGCTTTCCCAATGGCGGCCCAGGCGAAAAGCGCATCCCGGAATCCGCGCTCAGACTGGGACGTGGTTTCCGGATGACACATCAAGCGGAAAGTTCATCCCGGAATCTCGCCTCAAACTGGGACACACTTTCCGCTTCACCTGCCGCCTCGAAAAACCCATGCGCTCGCCATCTCAAAACTGGGTAGAAGAAAGCCAAAACGCAATCGCAGGAGGTCAACATGACTGCAGAAGATAAGGCAAAGAACGCCGGCAAGGTCGCGCTCGTCTTGGAGGGTGGCAGTTTTCGTGGGCAGTTCACCGCAGGCGTGCTCGACGTTCTCATGGAGGCCGGCGTCGAGATTCCGGCTGTCTACGGTGTATCGGCCGGCGCCCTCAACGGCGTGAACTACAAGTCGCACCAGATCGGCCGTGCCAACCGCATCAACCTGGCTTTCTGCAATGACAACCGCTTCATGGGCGCCGCATCGCTTGCGTCTACGGGCTCCATTGTGGGTTACGACTTTATCTTCAACGATGTCCAGGACCGCCTGGACCCCTTTGACAACGAGACGTTCGACGCGAGCCCCATCGAGATGTACGCCGTCGCGACGGACATGCTCTTTGGAACCGCCACGTACCTCCCGGTCAAAAGCGCCGTGCTCGATCTCGACGCCGTGCGCGCCTCGACCTCGTTGCCGCTGGTGACGCCGCCGGTCGAGATCGACGGGCACAAATACGTCGACGGCGGCGTGGCCGATTCGGTCCCCATCGAGCATGTGCTGGAGGAGGCGGGCTTCGACCGTGCGGTCGCCATCGTCACGCAGGACCGCTCGTACGAGAAAAAGCCCTACGAGTTTATGCCTGCCGCGCGCGCCCGCTATGCCGACTACCCTTACCTACTCGAGGCTATCGAGACGCGCCACGACCGTTACAACATCCAGCGCATGCACCTGTGGAAGTATGAGCGCGAGGGCCGTGCGTTGGTCGTCGCTCCGCAAAAGCCGGTCGAGGTCGGCCATGTCGAGCACGATCCGGCAAAGCTTTTGGACCTGTATATCCAGGGCCGTCAGGAGGCAAAGCGTCTGCTCGCGGAAATCCAAGAGTTCGTTGAGCGCTAGCGACGGCGAACCCTCAAAAAAATGACAACAGCTCAAGAGCTGGAAAATCACAGCTCGTGGATGACATGTGCAGAAACTCTGGTCGGAGCCAAAATACCTGTTGACTCGTACGGCGAGCGGGGTAATATGGACGGGTTACTTGCAGAGCCCCGTGAATCTCTGTAACAACACGTACTGTACATGGAGGAGTCTAAGTGATTTCGAAATCGACTCACTACGCCAAGCAGGGCGAGGTCCAACGCAACTGGGTTCTCGTCGACGCCGATGGTGCTGTCCTGGGCCGTCTTGCCACCCAGATCGCAATGATCCTGCGCGGTAAGAACAAGCCCCAGTTCACGCCCAACAGCGACTGCGGCGACTTCGTTGTCGTCATCAACGCCGATAAGGTCCAGCTTACCGGTAACAAGGCCGACACGAAGACCTATTATCGCCACAGCGGCTACAACGGCGGCCTCAAGGCTGAGAGCTTCCGCCAGGCTATGGAGAAGCACCCGGAGAAGGTCATCGAGCGCGCCGTTCGCGGTATGCTGCCCAAGACCACCCTCGGCCGTGCCCAGATGACCAAGCTTAAGGTCTACGCTGGTGCCGAGCATCCGCATGCTGCCCAGAACCCCACGAAGATTGAGCTGGAGGCTTAAAGATGGCTGAGAACACCGTTGTCTACCAGGGTACCGGCCGTCGTAAGAACGCCGTCGCCCGCGTCCGTCTCGTCCCCGGCACCGGCAAGGTGACCATCAACAAGCGTGACGCCGAGCAGTATTTCGGCCGTCATCAGCTCGTTGAGAACGCCCTTGCTCCCTTCAAGGTGACCGACACCGCCGGTCAGTTCGACGTTATCGCTCTGTGCGATGGCGGCGGCATCTCCGGTCAGTCCGGCGCTCTGCGCCTGGGCATCGCTCGCGCTCTTCTGAACGCTGGCGACTACCGTGCTGACCTCAAGAAGGCCGGTTTCCTTACGCGCGATGCTCGCGTGGTCGAGCGCAAGAAGTACGGCCTCAAGAAGGCCCGCCGCGCTCCCCAGTTCTCCAAGCGCTAAGGTTTTATCTCCTTACGAGATACAATGTACAAGCGGGGCCTGCCGATTCCTCGGCGGGTCCCGCTTTTCTTTTTCGACTAGGGTGGGCGGTTGCATATCGCCTGCTAGGGAAGGAGCAATCCTATGCCCCAGAACATCTTCGGTACCGACGGCGTTCGTGGCGTCGCCAACGCCGATCTTTCGTGCGACCTCGCGTTTCGCCTGGGCCGCGCGGCGACCAAGTTTCTTGGTCCGGACATCTGCATCGGCCGTGACACGCGCCTTTCGGGCACCATGCTCGAGAGCGCTCTGACCGCCGGCATTATGGCCGAGGGCGGCCGCCCGCATTGCTGCGGCGTTATCCCCACGCCCGCCGTGGCACTGCTCACCGTCCAGAACGAGCTCGATGGCGGCATCGTCATCTCTGCTTCGCATAATCCGCCGGAGTTCAACGGCATCAAGTTCTTTAGCCGCAAGGGCATGAAGCTTCCCGATGCTGTCGAGGAAGAGATCAGCGCCTGGGTCATGTCCGAGGAAGCCATGGCTGCCGACACGCTGCCGACCGGTGCCGGTGTGGGCCACATCATCAAGATGAAGGACGCTCGCAAGGCATATGTCGATCATGCCATCGATACGCTCGATGGCCTGAGGCTCGACGGCCTGGTCGTTGCCGTCGACTGCGGCCACGGTGCTTCCTGCCAGACTACGCCCGCCGCGCTGCAGCGCCTAGGCGCCACGGTGCACGCTATCAACACCGATTACTGCGGCACTGACATTAACGTTGAGTGCGGCTCCACTCACCTCGAGCCCCTGCGCGAGCTCGTGCTGCGCACCCACGCCGATATCGGCCTGGCCCACGACGGCGACGCCGATCGCGTACTGTTCGTGGACAGCGAGGGCAATGAGATCGACGGTGACTACATCCTGGCTATCTGCGGTTCTGACCTCGCCGCTCGCGGCAAGCTCGCCAACTCCGAGATCGTTTCGACCGTCATGTGCAACCTGGGCTTCTCCATCGCTATGAAGGAGCAGGGCTTCGAGATGGTCCAGACCGCCGTGGGCGACCGCTACGTTCTGGAGCGCATGCTCGAGGACGGTGCCGTCATCGGTGGCGAGCAGTCCGGCCACATCATCTTCCTGGAGCACAACACCACCGGTGACGGCCTGGTGACGGCTCTGCAGCTGCTGGCCGTGCTCAAGCGCACCGGTCGTACCCTCACCGACCTTGCCGGCATCATGAAGAAGTACCCGCAGGTACTCGTCAACGTGCATTCCGACAACAAGGCAGGTCTGGACGATTGCCAGCCCATCTGGGATGCCGTCGCTGCTGCCGAGAAGGAGCTTGACGGCCGCGGCCGCATTCTGGTGCGCCCGAGCGGTACCGAGCCGCTGGTCCGCGTGATGGCTGAGGCCGAGACGCACGAGCTGACCCAGCGCGTTGTCGACGACATCGTCGAGGTTGTCAAGCGCGAACTTCCCTAATGGTCAAAAACCGGTGCCAAGTGGTAAACTGTTAAGGTTATTTTGATTGATTGGTATGTCCGAGGGGGAGCATGTTCACTAAAGTCCTAAGGTCTTTTGGTATGCGTGGTCGAGTCCTTACGCTGGATGCTCCCATCTCGGGCGACGTCATTCCGCTCTCCGAGGTAAACGACCAGACGTTTGCCACCGGCCTTTTGGGCCAGGGCGTGGCGATTCAGCCCACCGGAACGCGTGTGATTGCACCGGCTGATGCCAAGGTCGAGGCCATTTTTCCCACGGGACACGCTGTTGCGCTTAACACGGTCGATGGCCTGGACGTGCTCATCCACGTTGGTTTGGACACTGTTCAGCTCGAGGGCAAGCACTTTACCGTACATGCGCAAGTGGGTGACATCGTCCATAAGGGCGATGTACTCATTGAGTTCGATCGCGAGGCAATTGCTGCCGAGGGCTACGATGTGACGGTTCCCATCTTGGTGTGCAACTCCGTTGAGTTCTCGAGCATCAAGGGCTCCGTTGGCGTGCATGTCGAAGAGATGGACCAGCTCATCGTTGCTCGCGAGCGCTAGCAAGTGCACATGGCCATTAGCCTACAATTCAAACACGTTTGCGGAGGGCGCCCTTGAAAGAGGACGCCCTCCGTGGCAAGATGGGAAACGTCCGAGGCTAAACAGCTTCGGGTCACCGTGGACGGGCAGGGGCCTCGACGCGGCTAGACACGAGACACATACATTACGCGACCTCGCCCTGGTGGCCGCACACGTTGGTTGCGGCCGACGCGGGCCGCGGGCAAGTGCTTGTAAGGGAGCCTTGCCTCTCTTGTACGAGAAAGGACGCGTAATGAAGATCATTAAAGCTAAAGACTACGAGGATATGAGCCGCAAGGCCGCCAATATTATCTCGGCGCAGGTTATCCTCAAGCCCGACTGCGTGCTGGGCCTTGCCACCGGCTCCACCCCGATCGGTGCCTACAAGCAGCTCGCTGCTTGGTACAAGAAGGGCGACGTCGACTTTGCCGAGGTCAGCACCTACAACCTGGATGAGTATCGCGGCCTTTCGCATGACGATCCCCAGAGCTATCACTACTTCATGCGTGAGAACTTCTTCGATCACATCAACATTGACCTGAACAACACGCATGTGCCCGATGGCTCCAACCCCGACGCCGCCGCTGCCTGCTCTGAGTACGACAAGATTGTCGCCGCCGCCGGTTACCCGGATCTGCAGCTGCTCGGCATTGGCAACAACGGCCACATCGGCTTCAACGAGCCCGATGACCACTTCTCCAAGGGCACGCACTGCGTCGACCTCACCGAGAGCACCATTCAGGCCAACAGCCGCCTGTTCGACAGCATCGACGATGTTCCCCGTCAGGCCTACACCATGGGTACCCAGACCATCATGTATGCCCGCATGATCCTGGTCGTCGCCAACGGCGAGGCCAAGGCTCAGGCCGTGCACGATATGTGCTATGGTCCGGTTACGCCCGAGTGCCCGGCTTCGATCCTGCAGCTGCACACCAACTGCGTTGTCGTTGCCGACGAGGCCGCCCTTTCGCTCTGCGAGTAGCGCGAATCCTGCACCTCGACATAGCCTTGCCTAAGGCCTCCGCTTTGCGGGGGCCTTTTTGTTATCCCTTTCCGCCCACTTGACCAAAATCTTGTCGCAAGCTTGACGAATGCCGGATGCCCAACAGTTTGATTCATTCCATAACAGATTCTATGCAAAAATGCCACTAGAAGGTCGTAGACGGTAGCGGGTGCTAGGCGAGTTGAATGACATGGCTGAACCTTGTTCATCTGCGTTACACTGCCGCTTGGATGGGACAAGCTGACAAGATCATTTACCTGCTTAAAGACCGATTAGTCGGGGGATTAATAACAATCGGCCCTCGCTGTACAAAAACTTGCCGCTTGCGTACCAAAAGACAACCTAAAACACAAGGTCGCTCTATTCATAGCGCGGCTTGTATGGTCTTGCGGCTACAGTGTCCATACGGTCGAGTTGAGGAGCGGGCATGGTAAACGATTTGAGCAGTATAGACGAGCTCGAGCTGATGCCTCTGGGCGGAGGCTATATGGTGCGACGCGAACGCTTGATGAATGAGCTTATCGCCAAGGGCCGAAAGGCCGGCATCGTGGTTCTTTATGCGCCCGACGGGTTTGGGAAGACCTCGGTGCTGCTGCAGTACACCCATGAGGTTAAATGCGACCCGACGCGAGGCCCCGTGCGGATTATCGAGGCCGATCGCGCCACTGGGCGCGAGGTGTTTATGCAGCTCGAGGTGGTTACCGAAGAACTCAAAGACAAACCGCACTCCCTTATCGCGATTGATAATGTGCCAAACCTCGATCAGCACGATACCGAAGACCTCATCGACAGGATTCGCGGCCTGCGCGCTATGGGGGTAGGGGTCTTTATCTCCTGCCGTCCTTCAAATCGTCAGCTGATTCATGGGCTGGGCGATTCGGTTAAGATCAATGCGCAGATGCTCAAGGTGCATGCCTATGAGTATTCGGCGTGGGCATCGGCGTTTTCGATCAGCACATCGCTCGACTTTTTTCAGCTCACGCAGGGCGTGCCCGAGCTCGTTTCGGCATTGCAGACGGGTCTGTATGGCCAAGGCGACGTAGCCGGCCTGCTCGAAAACGAGATTGTCAACGTATATGGCGCGGCACTTGCCGATCTGGCTTCGCTCGACAATAATGCGCTGTTTTGCGTGGCATGTCTCATGGTTTTGATGGGCGAGGGCAATATCGCAGAACTCGAGGCCTGCGGGGTGAGGCTGTCGATGGTCGACCAGTCCTACTTTGTACGCGACTACCCGATCTTTGGCTTGGATCCCGCCGAGCGGAGTTTTACGTGTCTGGGCACGGAGGATAACGGACGCTTGCGTTTGCGTAAGTTGGTGGCCGAGGTTCGCCCCGAACTTGTTCCGAGGGCGGCCCGGATTTTGCTTAAGGCGGGCCGATGCGATGCGGCGATGGACCTGGCGGACGCCTTTTTGGACCGTGAAGCGGTCCTTGAACTTGCTGGGCAGTATGGGGTCGATCTAGCTCTGACGGGGCACGGGGCCGATATCTGCCGAGCGGCGCTGGGCACGATCGATGCTGACGATCCGGCTCCAGAGCCAACGCCCGCCGAGGCGCTTGGCGTATATCTGGCAGCGGTCAGCGTGTCCAATACAAAGCTCGCTCGCTATATGGCATCGGTCATCGAGCGCGGGGGCGAACGGGCGGCCTGCGAAATAGACCCTGTTTCATGGAGGGTGGCCCAGACACTGACGGCTGTTTGCTATGGGGACAACGGGCTTGGGCTTCCTACGAACCTGGCCGTGCCAGAAATCGAGACATCCCATACCGCACTCGATATGTTGTCTGCGCATATCGAGGTCAAGCGCTGTCTGACCGAGCGGGGAGATGACGGCGGCGTTCTACAGCAGCTCAAAACGAGCAAGGCCTACGACTGCGAGCTCGATATCGCGGGGATTGTTATACGGGCCGATAGCATGCTGGTGGAGCTCTTTGACGGGTCGTTTTCGGGAACCGACGAGCGCGACGATGAGATGACGGTGATGCGGGAGGCGCTCGACGTACGTGGGCTTAAGGCGATGGCTATCTGGGTGCGCATGGTGTTGGCGGCACGGCGGCTCCTTTCCGGCTTGCCGGTAACCGACGACGCGGCGTTCAACGAGCTCGATCGTTTTGCCGTGCGCATGCGCGACAACCAGATTCAGCTGTTTGGCCTGTTGCTAGAAGGTTGGCAGTCGCTGGCAGAGGGACGGCCGGTTAATGCAAAGTTCCGTGCGGTCCAAGTGCTCAAACTTGCCGAGGAGTCGATTGCGTACATGCGCGATAACGCATTGCTGCTGGAGCGCGCAGCGTATCTGCGAAATACATCGATGATTTCGGTGCGCGAGGAAGCGGAGTTGCTCGATATAAGCCAGACGCAGGTTGGTGGCGCAGAAGCCTGGATGGTGGCGCTGCATTTGGCTTGCGCGGGGCGAGACAGCGATCTTGCGGCCTGGATGTCCATGAATCGTGCGGGGATTCTAGAGCCATCGTATCGGCTCTTTGCGCGCCTTGCCATGCATTGTCTGGGCGAGCCGGCGGGCAGGATACGCAAGAAGCTTCCCGTGCGCGAGCTGTCGCGGTACTCGCTGCGCGACGATTTGGAAGGGGAGGGCGAGCGTCTGTTCCAGGCTGGCGAAGTTGAAGCCGTTGATACCATCGACCATATCGAGATTCGCATGTTTGGTGCGTTTCGCGCCGAGCGCGACGGGTTTCCCATCACGGACAAAATGTGGCGCCGCAAGAAGGCAGCGACGCTTGCCGAGCGGCTTGCGCTGGGCATGGATGCGCTCGTCGATCGTGAGACGCTGGCCATGGAGCTGTGGCCCCATGCCGAGTTCAATAGCGCCCGCAACAACCTGTACTCGACGATATCGCGCTTGCGGTCGGCTTTGGGACCGACGCCGGATGGCAAGTCGTGCGTGCTCATCCAAAATGAATGCATTGGGCTCAACGGCGACTACGTCAAGACCGATGTACGGCTGTTTGACCAGATAAGCCGCGAGGTTTTGGGAAATCGCACGGGTGCGCGCGGGCCCCATTTAGTTGAGCTGTGCCTTAAGATTGAGCAGCTTTATGCCGGACCGCTGTATGTTCCCAATGGCTGTAATCCCACCTACTTTTTGCGTATGCGACGCATTATGCAGTCAAAGTACATCGATTGCATGATTAAGGGAGCAAATGCCGCTCTAGAAGAAAACGATCTGCAGTCGGCGATTTGGCTGGCGGAGTCGGGGCTTCGGCAGGAAACGGCGCGTGAGGATATGGTGCGCTGCGCCATGCGCGTCTACAGTGCGGCGGGGCGACGGCGCGATATCGTCGAGCTATACAGCGGGCATATGCACCATCTGAGGGAGCAGGTCAATGGCGTGCCCGAGCCCGAGACGCGGCGTCTATACGAGCGCTTGGTGGAGGGGCGGCTCAATCGCGTGCTGGTCGAGCGATAAAAAACGGGCGCCCGAAGTACTTGGGCACCCGTAAGCTTGCTATGTGTTGGATTGCCGGATCATTGGCTCTTAGACGAGCTTGATCTTCTCGATGTCCTTGCGCGAGGACTCGCGATACAGTGAGAACTTGCGGCCGATGACCTGGACGACCTCGGCGTGGCAACGCTCAGCGAGCTCTTCGGCGGCCTCGCGGGCGGAAAGACTGGAGCCATCGAGCACGGAGCACTTAACGAGCTCGTGCTTCTCCAGGTAGGCGACCGTCTGCTCGACGGTGCCCTCGTTGACATCGGACTTACCGATGATGATGGCGGGGTTGAGGTGATGGGCCATGCTGCGAAGCTGCTTGACCTGTGCTCCTGTCAGTGCCATAGGTTCTCGCTTTCTATGTATGGGGCGCCCCGCGACGGGGCCTTAATTTACGTGAGCTGTCCCACGATAGCGCAGGAACGGTGCGGTGTGGAGCGCGTTTGCCCAGTTCAAAAAGAATGCGGATGCCGAGTGAGTGGGCAGTGCGGGCTGCGAACAGGCTATGAGCTGGGCGCAGAGACCGGCTCCCATGCAATAAACGCCCAACGGACCTTGCGGGCGTGGTCGAGCATGTAGCGTCCCTGCGGCACGCCCTTGGAGCCCGGCTCGCCGGCACGGGGATTCTCAATCATGTGTTGAGCGATGTAGTCGCGCAGGCGGTCGATCTTATCCTCGTTGCCATGCTCGAGCATACGGGAAAAATCTGCTACGCCCGCCTCAAGGCTATCGAAGGTGTCGCGACGGGGCGATTCAAAGTACGTAACCTGCGGCAGGGCACCCATCTGAATGAGGATGTTGAAGGCATACACAAAGCCATTACTGCAGGTAACCGAGGCGCCGATGGCGTTCATCAGGTGCAGGTCATAGCGCGGGCTGGAGTTGGCGACCATCGTGACAGCGCAACGCCGACGAGCCGTACGATCAAGCTTGGCAAGCGCGCCTTTTAGGTTGGTCGTGGTGACAGAGCGACTGGCAAAGGCAGCATCCACCGCTTTCGCGGCCGGTCCAACCAAATCCCAATCATCATCCCAAGCAAGCTCAAGCGGCGTTATGCGCCCCTCGAGCCCGTAATACTCAATGCCGGCATCAAGCGTGCCCAGCATAGCGGGGGAGAAGTCGGCAGCAATCACAGGATGCCCAGCCTGAGCAAGCGGAATAGCAATCGACCCAGCCCCACACCCCATATCAAGCACCGATTCACCAGGCTTCAACGCCAACAGCTTTATAAAATCCCGAGCATAAGGGGCAGTCTCCAACGGCCGAAAATGCCGAGCCCTTTTATCCCACTCAAAAGAATCATCAGCCCGCCGCCGATCAGCTTGCAGACGCATCCATTCGCCATTCCAATTCGCAGCGAGCAGCTCAGAACGATTCTCCCCATCAACCACGGGCCAACCTCCTAGCAACAAAAAAGCGACTCCCCCCAAAAGAAGAGCCGCAACCAGCATATATCAGAAAAGAACCGTTCCAACACCAAACCGCCCTCACAACCAAGGCGGGCAGGAGCGAAGCGACTGCCATACGGGATAGAACCCAACTGAGGTCCCGTTGTGCGGGAGCCCCGGGGAGGGCAAATATATAAGGTCGATCGCGAGTTCCGCACGAGCCGGAGAGCACTTAATGTGCTCTCCGTGCGAGTCAGGACTGTCCGAGCAGGCGACCTTATATATTTGCCCTCCTCGGGGCTCCTCGCCCGAACCCCTCAGCTAGTTCTTGAGCGAGTTCAGCGGTGCCGGGAAGCGTCCGCCACGGTGGGCAAGCACGGTGCCGGCGTTGGGGTTCACCGGCATGATGGGCGCACGGCCGAACAGGCCGCCGTACTCGACGCAGTCGCCCACGCCCTTGCCAATGGCGGGAATCACGCGGACGGCCGTGGTCTTGTTGTTGATGACGCCGATGGCCATCTCGTCGGCGATGATGCCGGCGATGGTCTCGACCGGGGTGTCGCCGGGGATGGCGATCATGTCCAGGCCGACGGAGCACACACAGGTCATGGCCTCGAGCTTCTCGAGCGAAAGCGCGCCGGCTTCGACGGCGGCGATCATGCCGGCGTCCTCGGACACGGGGATAAAGGCGCCGGAGAGACCGCCCACGCTGGAGCTGGCCATGACGCCGCCCTTCTTGACGGCATCGTTGAGCATGGCGAGCGCGCAGGTCGTGCCGGGGCCACCGCAGGTGCCCACGCCGATGATCTCGAGGATGCGGGCAACGGAGTCGCCGATGGCAGGCGTGGGAGCCAGTGACAGGTCGACAATGCCTTTCTCGACACCCAGACGGCGGGCTGCCTCACGGCTCATGAGCTCGCCGGCGCGGGTGATCTTAAAGGCGGTCTGCTTGATTTTCTCGGCAACCTCCATCATCGAGGCGGAGTCGGGGAGCGTCTCCAAGGCAGCAGCCATAACGCCGGGGCCCGAGACGCCAACGTTGATGACGGCGTCGGCCTCGCCACCGCCGTGGACGGCGCCCGCCATAAACGGGGAGTCCTCGACCATGTTGGCAAAGCAGACAAACTTGGAGGCGCCAACGGAATCCTGGTCGGCCGTGAGCTTGGCGGCATCGATGATGGTCTGGGCGGCCATGAGCACGGCATCCATGTTGATACCGGCGCGCAGGCTGGCGACGTTGACGCTGGAGCAGACGCGGCTGGTGGTCGCGAGCGCCTGGGGGATGGACTGGATGACGCGGCGGTCGGCGTCGCCAATGCCCTTCTGGACGAGTGCGGAGAAGCCACCCAGGTAATCGATGCCGAGCGTCTCGGCCGCGCGATCGAGGGCATGCGCGATGGGGGTGAGGTCCTCATCCTTGCAGCACGCGGCGATCTGCGCCACCGGGGTGACGGAAACGCGCTTGTTGACGATGGGGATACCGTACTCGCGCTCGAGGTTCTCGGCGGTCTCGACCAGGTGCTCAGCCGTGTGCGTCACGTGGTCGTAGATCTTCGTGCACATGCGGTCGAGGTTCTCGTCACCGCAACCCATGAGCGAAACACCCATGGTGATGGTTCTGATGTCGAGGTTCTGCTCCTCAACCATGCCGCGGGTTTCCGCGATTTCTGCGGGCGTGATCGCCATCCTTGCGCTCCTATCTGCCAAAACGAGCATAGTCTTATCTATTTTAACGTGCCGTACGTGCCAAGTGGCGCATGCGACACGTTTTGGTGCTCGGTTGTTTCCGTTGTGTTACTGCCCAAAGACCTCTTCGGCGATACGAGCGCTTTCGGCGGCGTCCTTGGCGTAGTAGTCCGCGCCGATCTGCTTGGCGTATTCGGGGGTGAGCACGGCGCCGCCCACGATGATCTTGACGCCCGGCACCTCGGCATGAAGCAGCTTGATGGTCTCCTCCATGGCGACGACCGTGGTAGTCATAAGCGCTGAGAGGCCGACAAGCTTAATGTCACGCTCCTGCACGGTCTTGAGTACCTCCTGCGGGTCGACGTCGCGGCCTAGGTCAAAGACGGTGTAGCCGTAGTTATCGAGCAGCATTTTGACGATGTTCTTGCCAATATCGTGGATGTCGCCCTTGACGGTGGCCACGCAGATCTTGCCCTTGTCGGCAATCTCGCCGGCGGGCATCAGGCGCTTGATGGTGTCGAAGCCCACGCGTGCGGCCTCGGCCGAGGCCATAAGCTGCGGCAAGAAGAACTTGCCCTGGTCAAAGAGGACGCCCACCTCGTCGAGGGCGGGGATAAAGTGGTTGTTGATGAGGTCCATGGCGTCGTGGTCTGCCAGCAGACGCTCGGTCTCGGCAGCGATCTCGCCTTTGCGGCCCGAGACGACCATGCGACGAATCGGGTCGTCGTTGCCGTCAGTGCCGGCGGTGCCAGCAGCAGGCGCGGCATCACTCGATGCGGCCTGAGCCGCTGCCGGGTTGGCGGCGATCTTGTACGGATCGGTCCAGCCGGCATAGCGCTCGATGTATCCGGTCGAGCCCTCGTCTTCAACGCTCAGGACGCGATAGCTGTAGACGGTGTCCATAAAGCGCTTGGAACCCGGGTTCATGATGGGGGCGTCCAGGCCCGCGCCAAAGGCGGCGGCCAAAAAGACCGAACCCAGCAGCGGGCGGGCAGGCAGGCCAAAGCTGATGTTCGACACGCCGAGCGCGCATTTGACGCCCAGGCGCTCCTTGCACAGGGACATGGCGCGCAGGATCTGCTCGGCCTGGCGCTGGTTGGTCGAGGCGGTCATGACCAGGCAGTCGATGAGGATGCGGTCCGGTCCGATGCCGTAACGGGCAGCCTCGGCCACGATGTGCTCGGCGATGGCGAAGCGGGCCTCGGCGGTATCGGGGATGCCGCCTTCGTCGAGCGTAAGGCCGACAACGTTGGTGCCGTAGTGGGCGACCAGCGGAAAGATCTCATCCATGATCTGCTGCTTGCCATTGACCGAGTTGATGATGGGCTTGCCGGCGTAGCGGCGCACGGCGGCCTCGACAGCGGCGGGATCGGTGGAGTCGATCTGCAGCGGCAGCAGCGTGGAGCCCTGGAGCTGCTCGGTGGCCTGTTGGATGATCTTGACCTCGTCGATCTCGGGCAGGCCGACGTTGACGTCCAGGATGTCGGCGCCCTGCTCCTGCTGGCTGATGCCCTGGCTCACGACGTAGTCCAGGTCGCCGTCGCGCAGGGCCTGCTGCAGGCGCTTTTTGCCGGTGGGGTTGATGCGCTCGCCGATGACGGCGATCTTGTGGCCGTCGCAGGGAAGGTCCACCACGGTCTGGGCGCTCGTGACCGACATACTGGGCTTGCGGCGGCGCGGACTGGGCGTGTGGTTGTCGATAAGCGTGCGCAGGGCCGCCATATGCGCGGGCGTGGTGCCGCAGCAGCCGCCCACGACGCTCACACCGTCGGCGATCATGCCGGCGACGGCCTCGGCGTACTCGGGGGCTTGGATGTCAAAGACGGTATTGCCGTCGTCGTCCACGCGGGGCAGTCCCGCATTGGCCTGCACCATAACGGGCTTGTCGGTGACGGTGAGCATACGCGCGGCGAGTCCTCGGAGCTCGGCCGGGCCCTGGCTGCAGTTGATGCCCAGGACGTCGGCGCCGATGGCGTCGAGGGTGATGGCGGCGACCTCGGGGCTCGTGCCCAAGAAGGTGCGACCGTCTTCCTCAAAGGTCATGGTGGCAAAGACGGGCAGGTCGGAATTCTCGCGGCAGGCGAGGACGGCGGCCTTGATCTCGGCAAGGTCGGTCATGGTCTCGATAATAAAGAGGTCCACACCCGCATCGACGCCGGCGCGCACCTCCTCGGCAAAGAGGTCATAGGCCTCGTCGAAGCTGAGGGTACCCAAGGGGCGCAGCAGGGCGCCGATGGGGCCGATATCGCCGGCAACGTAGCGGGCGCCGGCCTCGCGGGCGCAGGTGACTGCCGCGGCAAAGACGTCTGCCACGGTGGCGGCGCCGTCGAGCTTGTGGGCGTTGGCGCCAAAGGTGTTGGCGGTGATCACGTCGCAGCCGGCCTCGACGTATTGGCGCTGAATGTCGGTAATGACCTGGGGCTCCTCAAAGTTGAGCAGCTCGGGCAGGGCGCCGGCCTTCATGCCGGACGCCTGCAGCATGGTGCCCATGCCGCCGTCAAACAGCAGGTGTCCCGTGCCCTCGATGGCGGCACGCAGGCGGTCATCCTTAATGCGAAGGTCGTCGATCGTGCGCGTCTTGTATGCAGCGCCATTACGGCGTGCGGCATCAACGGGTGCCGCCAGCGCGGCGCCGTCCAGATCATGAGTGATAAGCGGAGTAAACATCGATGGCTCCTAATGGCTGGAATAGCAGGTGGTGTGGGCGGCGCGGAAGCGGCAGTGCTCGCGCATGCGGCAGATATTGCAGGTGGGGCGGCTCTGGGCGTCGTGGACTTCGCCGTCGAACAGACCAATCACAGCGGTCACGCTCTTGGTGGGCATGAGCAGGCTGGTGGGGGTGACGGTAAGTCCAATGAGGCGCGTGGCATTGAGTGCATCCACGATCGAGCGCTGGGCAGAGAGCGGGCAGTCGCCATAGCCGGGACTGAAGCGCCAGTTGCCGGCGAGCCCGTGTGCAGCGGCTGCAGCCTTGACCCGCTGGTCCATCTGCTCGACGGCGGCCTCCACATAGGCAGAGCATGCGGCGTCGAGCACGGCGCCTTCCAGGGGTTGCTGGGCTCCCGTGGTGCGCAGACGGCGTTCGGCAGACATCCCGAGGGTGCAGGCCATGAGCGCCGCCAGGCGGGCGTCTTTGAGATGTCGATAGATATCACGACCCCGCAGCTCAACATTGGTGCCAACCAAGCGGATGCAGGGCTCGCCCTGCTCGTCGACGCCCGTGGCATCGACGGCAAACACGCGTCGCACGCCGCGGGGCTCGATATCCAGCTCTAGGCGCTCGACTACAAGCTCAATTCGTCGTGACAGCTCGGGCTCAATCTGCTGGCCGCCGTAGCCCAGATACCGCAGCATCTCGGCACGGTCGACACGAGGGTGGTGGGCAGCGTCGATACGGTAAAGCGCCGGCGACGCAAGGTCGGCCGGCACTTCAACAACGGTTGTATCGACGTGCGGTTTTTCCATTACCCCAGGCGCTCCATAATGGTCGCGGCGATTGCAGGACGGTTCATAGTGTACAGGTGCAGACCGTCGGCACCGTGCTCCTTAAGGTCGCAAAGCTGACGAGCAGCATAATCTACACCGGCTGCCTGCAGGCTCTCGGGGTCGTTCTCGTACTTGGCGAGGATCTTGATGACGGGGGAGGGCAGCGACGCGCCGCACATAAAGACCATGCGGCTGATCTGCGACTTGCCCATAAACGGCATGATGCCCGCGGTAATGGGCACGGTGATGCCGGCCTTGTCGGCAAGCTCGCGGAAGCGATAGAAGCACTCGTTATCAAAGAAGAGCTGTGTCACAAAGAAGCTCGCGCCGGCGTCTTGCTTTTGCTTGAGGTGCTCGACCGAGAGGTTGAGATCCTCGCAGGCAATGTGGCCTTCGGGGTAGGCTGCGGCGCCCACGCAAAAGCCGGCGTCGACGAGCTCGGGGATGAGGTCGCGGGCGTAGGCGTAGTCGGAGGCAGGCTTGTCGTCCTCGGTCGCGCCGGCGGGCAGGTCGCCGCGCAGGGCTAGCACGTTTTCCACGCCGGCAGTGCGATACTCGTCAATCTTGGCGGCGATGTCGGCGTGGGTGCGGCCCACGCAGGTGAGATGCGCTACCGAGGGCGTATCGAATTCGCTCGAAATCATATGCGCGATGGGGGCGGTGGTGGCACCGTTACCCGAGCCGCCGGCCGAGCAGGTGACCGAGACAAAGCTCGGCGAAAGCTTACACAGATTGCCTGCCACCTCGCGAGCCGTGTCGAGGGTAAGCTCGCCCTTGGGCGGGAACATCTCAAACGAAACGGGTGCGGTGCCCTGGGATGCTGCCTGCTTAAAAACCTCGTCGACGCGCATATCGTGCTCCTCTAGATACGTAATAGTGTGATGTGTAGTAAGGATTCTACAGCACCACTGTGTTACGGTGGAGTTTCACTCGCTATTTGGGGATACCAATCGAAAATGCTTTGCTATCGGCATTTCTTATAACAGAGCGGTCAATCTAGGATGGGGCTATAAAGACTGGTATCTTATACGAAATACCAGTTAATAGAGCCCCATCCCAAATTGACTACCCTTAAACTATGGGGAGAGGTCTGCAATTTATACAGTTGATTGGCCATTAAGGGCGGCAGCGCCGCTGTGATGCGGTAACCTCATTGATTGGTTTCGCGACAGCAACATAACGGTAATGTCGCGGAAACACGGCGAGTCTAAGCTATGACTCGTTCGTTAGTAATCAACACCGCTTCTCACGCGGTGCCGATACGAAGGGAGTTCCGTATGGCCGATCTTACTGACCGCTTCGGGACCATGGTGTTCTCTGAGGAAGTCATGAAGGACTACCTCCCCAAGGACATTTGGAAGCGCCTTGCTGCAACCCTCGAGGACGGTGAGCCGCTCGACCTGGATGTGGCCAACGCCGTTGCCCACGCCATGAAGGTCTGGGCCATCTCCAAGGGCGCGACGCACTACGCGCACTGGTTCCAGCCGCTTTCGGGCATTACTTCCGAGAAGCACGACAGCTTCCTCGAGCCCAACCACGACGGCACCGCCATTACCAAGTTTACGGGCAAGAACCTCATCCAGGGCGAGCCCGATGCTTCCAGCTTCCCCAACGGCGGCCTGCGCGCCACCTTCGAGGCCCGTGGCTACACCGCTTGGGATCCTACCAGCCCCGCCTTCATTAAGGACGATGTCCTGTGCATCCCCACGGCTTTCTGCTCCTACACGGGCGAGGCCCTGGACAAGAAGACCCCGCTGCTGCGCTCCATGACCGCGCTCTCGCGTGAGTCCAAGCGCGTTTTGGCGCTGTTTGGTAAGACCCCCAAGAAGGTCGTTCCTTCCGTGGGCGATGAGCAGGAGTACTTCCTGATCAAGAAAGACGCTTACCGCAAGCGCAGGGACCTGGTCATCACCGGCCGCACCCTCTTTGGCGCTGCCCCCTGCAAGGGCCAGGAGCTCGAGGAGCACTACTTTGGCGCTATCCGCCCCACCGTCTCGGCCTATATGAAGGACCTGGACGATGAGCTGTGGGCGCTTGGCATTCCCGCCAAGACCAAGCACAACGAGGTCGCTCCCTGCCAGCATGAGCTCGCCCCTGTCTATGGCGAGGTCAACGAGGCCATCGACCAGAACCTGGTCATGATGGAGAAGATGAAGCTCATCGCCTCCCGTCACGACTTGGTCTGCCTGCTGCACGAGAAGCCCTTCGAGGGCATCAACGGTTCGGGCAAGCACAACAACTGGTCGCTTGGCACCGAGTCCGAGAATCTGCTCGATCCGGGCGACACTCCGCTCGACAACCTGCAGTTCATCGTCTTCCTCACCGCGGTGATCGAGGCCGTCGATAACTATCAGGAGCTCCTGCGTGCCTCCGTTGCCTCGGCCGGCAACGACCATCGTCTGGGCGCCAACGAGGCTCCTCCGGCGATTATGTCCATCTTCCTGGGCGACCAGCTTACCGAGGTCGTCGAGAAGATCATCGATGGCAAGGCTTCCGTCCATGCCACGCGCGGCGTGCTCGACCTGGGCGCCGATACCCTGCCCAAGCTGATGCAGGACAACACCGACCGCAACCGCACCTCCCCGTTCGCCTTCACCGGCAACAAGTTCGAGTTCCGTGCCTGCGGCTCCGAGCAGAACGTCTCCGACTCCAACCTGGTGCTCGATGCCGCCGTGGCCAAGTCGCTCAAGTCCTTCGCCGACGCACTCGAGGGTACGCCCGAGGATAAGTTCCAGGACGCCGCGCTCGAGTACTGCAAGAAGGTCCTGACCGACCACCAGCGCATCCTCTTCTCCGGCGATGGCTACTCCGATGAGTGGCCCGTCGAGGCCGAGAAGCGCGGCCTTGCCAACAACAAGACCACGGCCGATGCCCTGCCCGCCTTTGTTTCCGATAAGGCCATTGCGCTCTTTGAGGAGACGGGTGTCCTGACCAAGGCCGAGGCTCAGTGCCGCTATGACTGCAAGCTCGAGAAGTACAACAAGCTCATGAACATCGAGGCTACCACGATGGTTCGCGAGGCGCGTCGTACCTATCGCCCGGTCATTACCGCCTATGCCACCAAGGTCGCTAAGGGCCTTGAGACTATTCGTGCCGCCGGTGCTGAGGCTGCCATGCAGTGCGAGCAGAACACGCTCAACAAGCTCTGCAACGGTATCACCGCCATCAACGATTCCATCAAGGCACTCGACGCCGTGCATCAGAAGGCCGAGGCTCTCGATGGCCAGGATCAGGCCAATGTGTATGCACACGAGGTCGTTCCCGCTATGGACACGCTGCGCGCCGCCGTGGATGCCATGGAGGAGATCGTGGCCGCCGACTACTGGCCGGTCCCGACCTACGACGACATCCTGTTCTACGTGTAGAGCGTAACTGACACATCGTCACGGTATTGAGCCGGGGTCCGCATCATGCGGGCCCCGGTTTTTGTTTGCGAAGGACGCTTTGAAGCCCGTTTTGTCGCCGACTTGCCTAGGTATAAAGGGTTGTGGACAAAAAACGTCAAATATGAGTACTGTCACAAGTCCTGTAGCATTATTTATTTGCAAAATATGTAGTGTTACGCAACATATGTACAAGTACTTAGCCGATAAACGTCTGCAATTCTTCCGCCGTAGGACGCCTGACGGCTAAATCGACTTCTAAAGGCATGAAATCGCTGTTACTAAAATGGAAACAGTACTCATATTTGCTATTTTTTGTCCACGGTCCATCGGAAGATGCCGGGATCCGCACCCTGTCGGGTTCGAATCCCGGCATATCGGTAGCAAAAAGCCCGCTACCGAATTGGTAACGGGCTTCACATCTCAAATGGTGCCCCCAGCGGGATGTCCGCGTGCGGCTGACGCCGCCCGCTTTCGCCGCGTCGCTTCGCTCCTTGCGTGCTGCGCTGGAAAACGCTCACGCGTTTCCTCAGCTCCGCACCCTGTCGGGTTCGAATCCCGGCACATCGGTAGCAAAAAGCCCGCCACCGCGAGGGCAACGGGCTCTTCAATTCAAATGGTGCCCCCAGCGGGATTCGAACCCGCGATATCCACCTTGAAAGGGTGGCGTCCTTGGCCGCTAGACGATGGGGACAGCGGGAAAGAGTATAGCAGACTTTTTTAGCCGTTCACATATCGTTGGCAAACTGAAAAACCACCACAAAGGTGCCTGTCCCCTTTGTGGTGGTGAGGTGCTAGGGGAGGAGCTTCATGGCGGCGTCATGGGCGGCGTGCTCGTAGGTGTCGTCGAGGGGTTTGAGCGGCAGCAGGGCGGCGGCCTGTGCATCGCCACGGTGCTCGAGGGCATGGGCGATCAGCCAGTCGGCGAGCTCGGGGTTCTTGGGCAGCGCCGGGCCATGCAGGTACGTGCCGATGACGCCCTTGTAGATCAGGCCCTCAAAGCCATCGTCGCCGTTGTTGCCGGTGCCCGTGACGACGGACGTTCCGAGCGGCGTGGCCTCGGCGTCCAAAAGCGTGCGGCCACCGTGGTTCTCGAATCCCACAAAGGGCTCAGGTGCCAGATCGGTTTTGACGGCTACGTTGCCGATCAGGCGGTCGGAGCCGCGTACGGTTTCGGCGGCAATGACGCCCAGGCCCTCAATGCGATCCTCGCCCATGTAGTACGAACGGCCGAGCAGCTGATAGCTGCCACAGATGGCAAGCAGTGTGCCGCCGTCCTCAACATAGGCCGCGACCTTGTCTTTTTGGGCGAGCAGCTCGTGTGCCACGGCTAGCTGGTCGCGGTCGGAGCCGCCACCCATCATGACGATATCGGCATCGGTGAGATCGAGTGACTCGCCCATGCGGACCTCGTCCACGCGCACGGGAATGCCGCGCCAGGCGCAGCGGCGCTCGAGCGCGATAACATTGCCGCCGTCGCCGTAGAGGTTAAGGGCATCGGGATACAGGTAGACGATGCGCAGCGGGTGCGAAAGCTCGACTGGTGCGATGCCGACAGGAAGAGCGCTGCCGTCGGCACGGGCTACAGCGCGCCCAGCAACGGCGTCGGCGGTGCCCTTCAGTCCGTCGAGTTCCTTGACCAGCGGCGGGAAGGCCGTGTAGTTGGCGACGGCGTAGAAGGTGTCATCGGCGGCCTCGTCTGCCACGGCGCCAATTGCCTGCGCGACGTCCGAGATAATCGCGGCATCGATGCCGGCGTACTTGAGGCGCACCTGCATGTCGTGCGCGCGCGTGCCTCCGGCAAAGGCGACAAGACCCGGCGTGTCGGCGATGCGCTCAAAGTCGACGTCGTAGATCCACGATACATCGTGGCCGTCGGCATCGTTATCGTTGAGGAAGAAAGCGCAGAGTCTGCCGCCTGCCGTCTTGATGGACTGGATTTGTCGATCGAAGCCTACGGGATTCTTAGCCAGGTTGGCCTCGACGGTGCGGCCGGCGATATCCCAGCGGCCCATGCGTCCGCCGGCGGGGACGTAGGCATCGAGCGTGGGCTGCAGGTGCGCCGTATCCACGCCTAACTCATGTGCGGCAAAGAATGCAGCGGCAACGTTGTAGACCATGTACAGGCCGTTGTAACGCGTGACGATGTGTGCGGCTGGCGCGCTGGAATCAGATCCAAACACCAGGTCAAAACCATAGCCGTCGCAGCCGAGCTCCACGCCCGTCACGCGACGGACAAGCGCAGGGCGGGCCCAGCCGCACGAGGGGCAATGGTAGGCGCCGAGCTGGCCGTATTGCACGTAGTCATACTCCAGCGGCGCGTTGCACTGTGAGCAAAAACGTGAGTCGCTAATACGGTCGGACTCGGTGTTGGTGGCGCCGTCGATGCCAAAGGCAATACTCGCGTTGGGAACGCGTGCGGCGATCGCGGCACACAGCGGGTCGTCTGCGTTGTAGATGAGCGTCGTTGCCGGCGAAAGTTCCAACGCGTGGGCGATGACCTCTTGGGTGTGATCGATCTCGCCGTAGCGGTCCAGCTGGTCGCGGAACAGGTTGAGCAGCACGAAGTACGTCGGCTTGAGCTTGGGCAGAACGCGTACGGTGTAAAGCTCATCGCATTCAAAAACGCCCACGCGCTTGCCGCCGCCGACTCGCTTGAGGCCGCTGCGCGCCTCGAGCAGTGCGCCCACCACGCCTGGCTCCATGTTGTTGCCGGCGCGGTTGCATACCACGGTGGCGCCGCTGGCGGCAACGGCGTCGGCGATGAGGTTGGAGGTGGTGGTCTTGCCGTTGGTGCCGGTGATTACCACGCTGCGGTCGACAAGACCCGCGAGGTCGCGTAGCAGCTCGGGGTTGATCTTCATGGCGATGCGGCCGGGGAGTACGCCGCCCTGGCGCTTAAGGACGGAGCGCAGCCCCCAGCGGGCGATATCGCTCGAGGTGCAGGCGAGAGATGAGCGGAAGTTCATGAAGTCGTTCCTAACGTGAATGACATGGTCGTGGCGATTGTGTCGTTAAAAGCCATAACGGCGCGCAAATTCCTGGGCAAGTTGCGACACGTCTTCGCAGGCATTGGCCCAGGGGGCAAAGTCGGGAGTGTCCGAGATAATACCGTCCGCTTCCCAAACGGCCTGGTGCGAAAGATCCCAGGGATCGTGTGGCTCGGGCCGGCAGGGAAGGTACGGCGTCTGGTACATGGGGTTCAGCAAGAAGAACGCGCCGCCCTCACAGCGGTTGGCAAACTCGCGCAGCGCGCGTGTCGCCGGGCGCATCTTGTTCGTTTTGAACAGCAGAATCGTGCGGGCGAGCAGATACCAAGGAGAGTTCTCGAGTGCATCGGCTCCTATCTGCTCCTCGAGCTGATGGGCCAGGGCAAAAAAGCCGTCCTCGTCTTCCAGGCGAGCGAGGGCGAGTAGCACGGTGCCTGCGGCTCGGGTGGGATAGCCTTCCGCCTTAAGAACACGGCGAGAATAGTTGGCGGCAGCACGGTAGCGAGCGCTCGCCATACACAGCTGCGAGATGGCCTCGAGCGTGTGGAGCCACCCGATGAGAGTCGGCTCGCTCACGGTAAGGTCTGCTGCGGTGACACCGTCGGTCAAAACATTATTGGCCCAGTAGTGCGGGGCCTCCATGTCGAACCCGGGCACGCTTTGCTGCAGGTAATCGGCTGTGGTCGCCTCGAGCTTCATCAGGTCGCCCAGGCAGGCGTCGACGGGCGTGTCGGCCAGGATGATGGCGAGCAGCTGGGCATCGAGGACATGCGCATCGATGCGGACGATCTTGAGCAGCTCATCGCGCATGTCGTCGAACAGGCGATTACGCGTCTGTTCGAACTCCTCGTCACTGCCCATGTCCTCGATGCGATGGAGCTCGTCGAGCAGGTGGCGATGAACACCGGCATAGGACAGCAGTGCCTGGGCATGCTCGGTCTGCGCATACTTATGAGGGTTGACGCTCACGTCGTTATGGACAAGCTCGCGTGCTGCATCGGTGAGTTCGGGGTGCGACGCCAGATAGGTGCGCTCCAGGTAGGCGGGGATGTAGACGCTCGGATCCATTAGAGGTCTCCTCCCTTAAACGGCAAACCCTGCTCGGCCGCCCGCAGTATGCGCTCATCGATTTGGGAACGCACGATATCGTTGGTGGCGACCCAGGCGGCAAAACTGGCGTTGTCGGGGGCGCCCAGGCCCTCCTGCAGTACCGGCGTCGCCTCGGACAGCGCAAGGACAAGTTCGTCGGTGGAGCCCGCACCCACGTTGACGCGGGTATAGACGCCATCGGGAAACTCGGTTTGGAAGTAGAGTGCCTCGGCTGCGTGCGGACACGAGCGCGCAAGGATGCGCAAATAGTGCTCGGCGCCCTCGTAGTCCAGCTCGCGCCAGGCAGCGCTCATCAGCGCGATGAGCGTCCACGGGTCCAAGTCGCGCTTCGCATCCTTGGGACGACGGCGCAGCGGCGTGTTGGCGAGATAGGGGACGGAGTGGGCAGAGCGAAAGCGCTTGAGCTCCTCGGCGGGGTATTCGAGCTTTGCCATGGCGAGCATCGCGGTGTGGCGGACACCAGCGGGGTCGTTGGGCGCAAAGTCGAGGCTGCGGTTTGCGGCTTCGAGCGACATGCGATAGCGGCCGCTAATGAGCGCGCGTGACGCAAGGGCGGCAAGCCAGCGCAGATAGGGGCGGCGCGTAAGGTCGCCTGCGGCCTCACGCTCGTAGGGGTCCTGCGCCGAGGCGATTTTGAGCGCCAGGTCATGCTCCACCTCGTCGCACTTGGACACCAGATACTGCACGTATTCCTCGTTGGATTCGGCGGTGAGCGCCGTCAGCATGCGCTGGGCATCCCAGTTGGCCGGGTCGAGTGCGGCTGCCTCGCGGAGCATGTTCTCGGCTGCGGCTTCTTCTTGCTCTGCCTGGGTATCGTCGGGGATAAAGGGAATGCGGTAGTCGACAGCCTCGACCACCTTGGCAATCAGATGCCCGGCGCGGTCGCGGTCGTGCACGATGAGCGGTGCGGGGTTGCGGGTGAATTGTTCCATCAGACGCTCTACGGCGGCAGCGTCGGTGAGCGGGATATTGTCGCGGCGCAAGGCCTCAAGAACGAGGCGATGGCAATCCTCTTGAATGGGATCGAATGCCATGGGGCCTCCTTTGCTGCGGTTAGGGTTCAAATGTTTCTATATAAAGTTCTAGTTTACCCGCATGTGGCACACCGGGGGTGCCGCACTTGGACTTGCACCTTTGCACCACGAAGACGGATGTCGCACAAATGTCGGCACCTTGGACGACCGAGTGATATCACGGTGCCGCAAACGGTCGATTTTTGGCGGCGAACGGTGCATATTTTGGAGGGGCACCGTCCTGCCCGGGATATGTAGTCAACCTTGATAAAACGTTTGCCCAGCTTGGGAGTATGAATGCCGCACAAGGGTCTTCAGGGATAGAAAAAACGTTTCATCATTGGCGGCTTTAGGTGAATAACTGACCAACCAGAACGGTAAAATAGTGTTTGTCTGAGCGTTGAGACGTTTAGACATCGCGCATTGTCATCGCCGGCAACGCGCAAACCGGTCCTAACGGAGCCAATTGGGTGCTCCGTTATATACGCAAGTCTAAGAGGGGCTTGTTTAGGAGGCACAGTATGGGACGTTTTACCAATCCTCGCGATCTGTACTTTGGTGAGGGCGCTCGCCACGAGGTGAAGAACCTCAAGGGTAAGAAGGCCATCATCGTTTCTGGCGGCAGCTCTATGCGCCGCGGCGGGTTCCTGCAGGACGTTGAGGCCGACCTCAAAGAGGCCGGCATGGAGGTCAAGCTGTTCGAGGGCGTCGAGTCCGATCCCTCCATCGAGACCGTCATGAAGGGCGCCGAGGCCATGCGCGAGTTCGAGCCCGACTGGATTATCGCCATCGGCGGCGGCTCGCCCATCGATGCCGCTAAGGCCATGTGGGTCTTCTACGAGTATCCCGAGGAGTCCTTCGATAACATCATCCAGCCGTTCAGCTTCCCCGAGCTGCGTCAGAAGGCTCACTTCTGCGCCATTTCCTCTACCTCCGGCACCGCTACCGAGGTCACCGCGTTCTCCGTCATTACCGACTACGCCAAGGGCATCAAGTACCCGCTGGCCGACTTCAACATCACCCCTGATGTCGCCATCGTCGACCCCGAGCTCACCTACACCATGCCCGCCAAGCTGTGCGCTCACACCGGCATGGATGCTCTGACCCACTGCATGGAGGCCTACGTTTCCACCTTCGCCTCTATGTTCACCGACGCCAACGCTTTGCACGGCATCCGCGAGATCGTCGAGTGGCTGCCCAAGTCCTATGCTGGAGACCATGAGGCCCGTCAGCACATGCACGAGGCTCAGTGCATCGCCGGTATCGCCTTCTCCTCGGGCCTGCTCGGCATCGTTCACTCCATGGCTCACAAGACCGGTGCTGCCTTCGAGAACGGCCACATCATCCACGGTGCTGCTAACGCCATGTACCTGGGCAAGGTCATCCAGTGGAACTCCAAGGATCCCCGTGCTGCCGAGCGTTACGCTTACGTGGCCAAGGAGATCCTGCACCTTCCCGGCGAGACCAACGAGGAGCTCATCGCCGCACTCGTCCAGAAGATTCGCGACCTCAACGACCAGCTCAACATTCCGCAGTCCATCAAGGATTACGCGAATGGTGGCGTGAAGGTCGACGCCGAGAACCCGCAGATGGTTTCCGAGGAGGAGTTCCTCGCCAAGCTGCCCGAGATCGCCGCGAACGCCGAGCAGGACGCCTGCACGCCCGAGAACCCGCGTGAGACCAAGGCTGCCGACTTCGAGAAGATCCTCAAGGCCTGCTACTACGACACCGACATCGATTTCTAATCGACTCTTGTTATCGTAACGAGGGGCTCCGCACGTATCTGTACGGAGCCCCTTTCTTTTTTAGAGAATGGGATAGTTATGGCTGCAATTTTCAATAGCCCCAGCAAGTACATCCAGGGCCCGGACGAGCTCGCAAAGCTTGGCTCTTACGTTGAGCCGCTCGGCGCTAAGGCCCTCGTCATCGTGACGCCTTCGGGCAAGAAGCGCGTCGGTGCCAAGATCGAGGGCGGCTTTGCCGAGGCTAAGGCCGAGCTGCTGTTTGAGGACTTTAACGGCGAGTGCTCCAAGGGCGAGGTCGATCGCCTGGTTGCGCTCGCCCGCGACAACGGTTGCGACATCATCGTCGGCGTCGGTGGCGGCAAGATCCTCGACACCGCCAAGGCCGTCGCCTATTACCTGGAGTCCCCGGTTATCATTTGCCCCACCATTGCTTCGACCGATGCACCGTGCTCGGCACTTTCGGTGCTCTATACCGACGACGGCCAGTTCGATAAATATCTCTTCCTTAAGGCAAACCCCAACATTGTCCTGATGGATACGACGGTTATCGCGGCGAGCCCAGTGCGCCTGACGGTTTCCGGTATGGGCGATGCGCTCGCAACCTACTTTGAGGCCCAGGCGACGCACGATGCCGACGGCGGCACCTGCGCCGGCGGTAAGGGCGGAATGGCCGGCCTGGCGCTCGCCAAGCTCTGCTACGAGACGCTTATGGCCGATGGCGTCAAGGCCAAGGTCGCGCTGGAGAAGGGCGCGCTCACGCCTGCCGTCGAGCACATCATCGAGGCAAACACGCTGCTCTCCGGCATTGGCTTTGAGAGCTCGGGCCTTGCTGCTGCTCATGCCATCCACAATGGTCTGACGATGCTGCCCGAGTGCCACAGCATGTATCACGGCGAGAAGGTCGCCTTCGGCACCATCGTCCAGCTGGTACTCGAGGATGCCCCGACCGAGAAGCTCGAGGAAGTCTTGGGCTTCTGCATTGAGCTGGGCCTGCCGGTCACGATGAAGGAACTTGGCGTTGCCGAGCTTACGCGCGAGCAGGCCATGATTGTTGCCGAGGCCGCCTGCGCACCCGAGGACACCATGTGCAACATGCCGTTTGAGGTGACGCCCGAGATGGTTGCAAACGCCATTCTGGGTGCCGACGCACTGGGTCACTACTATCTCATGGATGAGTAAATCAAGCTAAGGAAGGGGCAAAGCCAACAGATGGCTTTGCCCCTTTTTGCTATGGTGCAAAGGGGTCAGGTTACTTTGCACCAATCGTTGTTTGATGAAGGACGGATTCTCGTATGGCGCTTCCTATGGTTTACGGCGGTCCCGGTCGGTATGTTCAGGGGCCGGGCGTACTTTCGCGTCAGGGCAGGTATTTGACATGGTTGGGCTGCGCTGCCTATGTCTTGTTTGACCAGGGCACCGAGGATCGGCTGTGCAGGCAGATTGTTGATGGATTTCTGGACGAAGATCTAAGCGAGCCGTTCTTTAAGATTTACAACGGTCCGTGTACGGAAGAGGCCGTTGTCGAAATGGCTGAGGAAGCCCAGGCTGAGTATTGCGACATGGTGGTGGGTATTGGCGGCGGCAAAATGCTCGATATCGCCAAGGCCGTTGCGTTTTATGCCGAGTTGCCGTTGTGCGTATGCCCCACGGCGGCGTCGATGGACGGTCCGTGCAGTGCGATTTCCGATGCCGATCTGCAGGGTGTTGCAAATGCGGTCTTTAGAAACGAGCGCAATATGGCTAACGAACAGGCCAAGGTGACCAAACAAAAACTCGTGCAGCTCATGTGCGAGGCATAGTTTGGCGCTTGATTGATCTTGTGCAATCGAGACGGCGATAGGCCATGGGCTATTTGCCGCAAAGATGCTCCGCGTGTAATTTGCCCGAGGCGTGGGCCGATAGCGTATCATTATCTCTTGCTTGTTTGCACTGCTCAGGGAGGGGCCGCGCATGGCGCAGGAACACGATCTGTTTGATGACATTATCGAGATCAGCAAGGGTTTCGACTTTCTTAAAAACCCGCTTGGCGGTGTGACCGATGCACTCGATCCATCGGCGCCGCAGTGGAATCCTGCCGACTACAAGGAGCGTCCGCGCGGCAACACCATTCCGTGCCTGACCTGCAAAAACGAAAAGAGCGGCTGCACCGCGTGCATGGACGTGTGCCCGGTCAACGCTATCGAGGTCGAGGAAGACGCCATCGAGATCCTCGACTCCTGTCGCAAGTGCGGCCTGTGCGCTGCTGCCTGTCCGACCGAGGCGATCATCTCGCCGCGCCTGGCGCCTAAAAACCTGTATGACGATATCGTCTCTGCTGCTACGAGCCACGAGACCGCCTACGTCACCTGCACGCGTGCCCTCAAACGCATGCCGCGCGAAAACGAGGTCGTCGTTGCCTGCGTGGGCGATATTACGGCCGAGACCTGGTTCTCGGTACTGGCGGACTATCCCAACGTGAGCGTGTACCTGCCGTTGGGCGTGTGCGATAAATGCCGCAACATCGGCGGTGAGGACATTCTGGGCGAGGCGATTGCGAAGGCCGAGGAGTGGTCTGGCACGGGTATGGGCTTGGAGGTCGACCCCAAGAGCCTCAAGTGCCATAAGCTTCGCGAGTACGAACGCAAGGAGTACATGGAAAAGATTGCCCGCACCACGGGCCTGACGGTGACCAAGCTCAATCCGGCGACGGCGGCGCTGGCCTCGGTGACGCAAAAGCTCAAGGCCCATCGCCATCAGATTACCCAGCTGGAGCGCACGCTCAACACCATGTGCGGCACCACGACGACTAAGCGTCGCCGTTCGCTCACGCACGGGCGCCAACTGGTGCTCTCAACGTTGCAGAACCATCCCGAGCTTGCCCAGAACATGCAGGTGAGCACGCCGGAGTGCGATTTTGACAAGTGCACGTCGTGCGGCGAGTGCGTCAATGTATGCCCCACGTTTGCCTGCGATTTGGTGGGAAGCGGCCGCTTTGCGTTGGAGTCCACGTATTGCTTGGGCTGCGGCGCCTGTGTCAAGGTTTGTTCCGAACATGCGCTCAAGCTTGTTGAACACGATGCATCCAACTTGGTTGTCGTCGACCCCGAAGCCGAGGAAAAGGCTGCCCAGAAGGCGAAGGCTCACGAAGAAGCCGAGAAGGTCAAGGCCGAGGCAAAGGCCAAGCTGGACAAGATGCTCGACCAGGTGGAAAAGCTCGCGGACTAGCTAAAAGAGCGTAAATGATGGCCGGTGGGACAGATGCTGCCCCGCCGGCCAAAAAAGTTGCGGTGGAATAGTTCCTGTTTTGCCCTTAAGCTGGCCATTCTAGGAACTATTCCACCGCAACTAATAAATGGTTAGTTCATGCTGCTTTGGTGGCCGGTTCGACCGGTACCGTTGCGCGTCACGGTTTCATGGAGCAAAAAGAACCCTGGGACCTGTTTGGTCTCGGTGTATTCCATAAGGATGCCGTCGGCGTTGTAGGTCTGCCCGCGTATAACGGCGAGTGCGTTAAAGTCGTCGAGATCGAGCACGCGCGCATCCTCGGGCGTGGGATGCTCAATCGTTACATCGCGTTTGCCCGTGGCAATCTTAACGCCAAGATCTTCTTCGAGGTAACGATAAATCGAATCGTTGACAATCTCGGCTGTCAGTCCCGGTACCTGTGAGCTTAGGTAATAGGAGTCGTCGGAGCAAACGGCTTGTCCGTCTGCATAACGGATGCGTTTGGCGCGTGTGAGCTCACAGCCTTCGGGAAACCCGGTAATCTTGGAGAGCGCCTTGCTGCAGATGAGGAGCTCAAAGACGGTGGTGACAGTCTTGAGCTCAAAGCCTCGGTTGACCGCGATTTCCTTAAAGGTCTCGAGTCCGCCGCCACCACGACTCTTCTCGTCACTGATGTTGCGAATGACGCGCATGCCTTTGCCTTGCTGGGGGAGCACGTAACCATCTGCCGCAAGCATCGAGATGGCGCGACGGACCGTCATGCGCGAACAGTCAAACAGCTGCGTGAGCTCAGTCTCCGAAGGCAGATAACTCTGATAGGCGTATGTGCCGTCGTCAATCGACTGCTTCACGTTGTCATAAATAGTTTGGAAGATGGCTCGCGCCATGACGGTCTCCTAGAGCTGAGTGCGCGAGCGGTGGATGAGGACCGCTCGCGCAGGTGTCGATCGATTTACTTGCTGGGGTCGATTATATATTTACCCATGGCACGCAGAGCTGGGTCTGACAGGATGGCGCCGAGTTCGTCGAGGGAAGCCACCTTGGCGACCATCGAGGATACGTCGAGCCTGCCAGAGTCGATGAGCTCGAGCGCGCGACGCTGCGTATAAGGGTTGATGTAGGACGAGGTAAGCACAAGCTCCTTCTGGAAGACCTCGAAGGGCTTGACGGTGATTGTCTCATCGGGCTTGGTGAGGCCGAACATCATGACCGTAGCCTTGTGGCCGGCGATCTGGATGGCCTGCTCGATGGTGACGGGCTTGCCAACACACTCGATAACGACATCGACGTTGCCGACGCCCTCCTGCTTCAGGCGGGCCGGGACATCCTCGTGGATGGAATCAATTGCCAGGTCAGCGCCGAGTTTGAGCGCAACCTCGCGCTTGCCTTCGACAGGCTCGAGCAAGACAACCTTGGTGGCGCCGGCGTTTTTAGCAAGCTGCATCATGAGCAGACCGATCATGCCACCGCCGATAACGACAACTGTGCTGCCGGGCTTGATGTTGCACATATCGATGCCGTGCAGGCAGCAGGCGACGGGCTCGGTCATAGCACCCTGCTCAAAGCTGGTGTGATCGCCCAACTTGTAGACTTGCTGCATATCGACGGAGCAGTACTCGGCAAAGCCGCCGTTAACGGTGGTACCGTAACCGGTCATATGCTCGCAGTAGTGGTTGATTCCGTCGCGGCAGGGTTCGCAGCAGCCGCAGGGATGGTTTGGGTCGATGCACACGCGATCGCCCGGTTTAAAGCCGGTGACATCGCTGCCCACGGCCTCGACAACGCCCGCAAACTCATGACCAAGGATCGTGGGCGGGGTAACGTCGGCTGCACCCTTGTCGCCTTCATAGATATGAACGTCGGTACCGCAGACGCCGCAAGCTTTGACGTTGATCAGAACGTCGCGCCTGCCCACGGCCGGCTTTGCCGATTCCTCGACTCTGAGGTCGTGCTTTCCATAGAAGACCGCGCTTTTCATGGTGACTCCTTAACGTGGCGGTGAATGTTGTAATGAAGTATAGGCTTGTCTATAGATATAGACAAGCACATCTAGACAAGTAGAAAAGAAATTTAAAATGCAGCCATCAGCTATGCCAGATTTAGCAGGCGAAATACTGGACATATACCGTTTACGGCCAATAATCAACCGTTTACCGACCGTAGTATTACTGCTAACTTGTATAGATAAGTGATGTGATAAAAATAGAAGCGCAAGAAGCCGGGGACACGGGCCCACCCGTCCTATTGCACGAGGTACACGCAAACGGCGCGTCTGCGGTCTCGAGTGAAGCCAAAACCGCAGCGCTCCGAATGAAGAGAGGGGGATTCCCCGTCATGATGCAAAAGATACAACGTTTCGGCGGTGCAATGTACACGCCTGCAATTCTTTTCGCATTTTCCGGAATCGTCGTCGGCCTGGGTACGTTGTTTACCACCGAGGCGATCTTTGGCGAGATGGCCACTGCGGGCCATCTTTGGTTCAAGACTTTAGTCTGCTGGCCGCGCAGCGGCCAGCTTTAAACCACCCGCTACGCGGGTGGAGACAAACGGCTTTACAAAGCCACCCCTCCGACCGATATTGACGATTGTTCAGGCC
>CABURR010000022.1 GCA_902493985.1 uncultured Collinsella sp.
AGCGGCCTTGAACTTGTTGTAGTTGATCAGGCAGCCAGCCTTGACGATGGCACGCTCCTCTGCCGTCATATCGGCAATGTAGAGCTCGATCTGCTCAACCGCACCGTCGGCACGCACCACGTAGGCGGCGATGTCCTTTAGGTCGTCATCGAGCGCAGCGCGAATCCCCGGCACGAAGACATAGTCGCCCACCTCAAAGTTGGGCTCGGCCTCCATCTGGAAGGGCACCATGCCCCAGTTCATCACGTTGGAGCGATAGCGCTTGGTGGCGTACTCGTGGACGATGTTGGCCAGGCCGCCAATTACGCGCTGGCAGCTCGCGGCCTGCTCGCGGGCAGAACCGTCACCGGGCTTCTTGGCATAGAGCATCGAGCCGTACTCGGTCGCCTTGGCGTCGGCCGCGACACCCGCGCCGGCCAGCGCCTCAAACACACCGGCAAGCTCGGCATCGAGCGCCGCCAGGTCGCCTGCTGCCTCGCCGGCAACGCGGCGCTTTTCCACCGCGTCGACCTCCTTGGAGCGGCCCACGTAGGCCGGATCGCGACGGCTGAGCGTAAACTCGGCCAGGCCTAGCGGGTTGGAGCGGAATGAGCTCGTCTCGCCCGAGGGAATGAGCTCGTCAGTCGTAGTGACCGGGTCCATGATCTTGGAGCACACCTTGAGCAGGATATCGTCGCCGAGAGGCTCCATCGCGGGCCACGGCTTGATGTTGGGGCCTTCGACCAGCTCGTCGGCCGGCTCAGCCTTGCCAAAGCCCCAGTACACGCGCTTCTTGTACGGCGCGTCGTCAAAGGTGTACTCGCAGGCCTCGTCCCAGGTCTCCTCGGGCAGGTCGGTCGCCGGCGTCAGGACGCCGCCGTTGGCAGCCGTCGCCGCAATGGAGCGGGCGTCCATCAGGGCCACCGCACTCAGCTGGCCATTGCCCGGCTTGGAACCCTCACGGTTGGGGAAGTTGCGCGTGGTGTGGCGGATGGACAGGCCGTTGTTAGCGGGCGTGTCGCCGGCACCGAAACACGGGCCGCAGAACGCCGTGCGCACGATCGCGCCAGCCTCCATAAGGTCGTAGATATAGCCGCGGCGTGTAAGCTCGAGTGCCACGGGCTGGCTCGTGGGATAGACCGACAGCGAGAACTCGCCGCAGCCGGTGTTGGCGCCCTTGAGCACACGGGCAGCCTGGACCACGGAGTCGTAATTGCCGCCCGAGCAGCCGGCGATAACGCCCTGCTGCACGTGCAGCTTGCCGTCGACGATCTTGTCGAGCAGGCTAAAGTGCGTCTTGCCCTCGCCGATCTTGGCGGCCTCGAGCTCCACCTCATGCAGGATGTCCTCGAGGTTCTCGTTGAGCTCGTCGATCTCAAAGCCGTTAGAAGGATGGAACGGCAACGCGATCATGGGCTTGATACTCGACAGATCGACTTCGACGCAGCCGTCGTAGTAGGCAACATCGGCGGGCTTGAGCTCGCGGTAGTCCTCGCCGCGACCGTGCATGGTCAAAAACGCGTGCGTGTCCTCGTCGGTGGCCCAGATGCTCGACAGGCAGGTGGTCTCGGTGGTCATGACGTCGACGCCGTTGCGGTAATCGGTCGTCATGTTCGCGATGCCCGGGCCCACGAACTCCATGACCTTATTCTTAACGTAACCCTTGGCAAAGACGGCACGGATGATGGCGAGCGCCACGTCGTGCGGGCCAACGCCGGGGCGCGGGGCGCCCGTGAGGTAGATGGCAACGACGCCGGGATAGGCAACGTCGTAGGTGTCGCGCAGCAGCTGCTTTGCCAGCTCGCCGCCGCCCTCGCCCACGGCCATGGTGCCCAGAGCGCCGTAGCGGGTGTGCGAGTCGGAACCCAGGATCATCTTGCCGCAGCCGGCGAAGTTCTCACGCATAAAGGAGTGGATGACGGCGATGTGCGGCGGAACGAAGATGCCGCCGTACTTCTTGGCCGCGGAAAGGCCAAAGACGTGGTCGTCCTCGTTGATGGTGCCGCCCACGGCGCACAGCGAGTTGTGGCAGTTGGTGAGCACGTAGGGCAGCGGGAACTGCTCCATGCCCGAGGCGCGCGCCGTCTGGATGATGCCGACAAAGGTGATGTCGTGGCTCGCCATGGCGTCGAAGCGAATCTTGAGCGCCTCGGGGTCGCCGGACGTATTGTGTGCCTGGAGGATCGAATACGCGATGGTGCCGCGCTTGGCATCCTCGGGCGTCTGCGTAATACCGCGCTCGGCAGCCTCGGCCGCAGGCACAACTTCGCTGCCGCCGCGCAGGTAGATGCCGTCCTCGTACAGCTTGACCATACTGTCTCCCACTCTGCCCGAAAGGCTCGGGCGCATAGCATACATTCGTTCACTATCGTGCCATAGAACGGTTGCGAGTGGGTTACGAATCTGCGCGTTCACTTTATCTCAGTAAAGCAAAGGACGAGCCCAGTGTGGGGCCGGCAGATTTGGCGCAAGGGCGTCCCTTTCGACTAGTCATTTAAGAACGTCCCCAATGACTACCCATAACAACGCCGATGTTTTGGCGCGGACAGCGAAAGCCCACCAGAGCGAGCAAGGTGCCTTGAAACAAGGCGGCATTGATCTTTTGATCATGCCGCCGAAGTTGAAAGGCAGATTGCCGCTCTGGCGGGCTTGCAGCGTCAACTGGTTACGCGGGTTGGTAAACCCGCGTAACTACAAATCCCCGCCGGCACCCAGCAGCTTGCGCATGACCTGTTCGGGGTTAACTGAGCCGTCGCGCGGGGCTAAGGCAGTGATCTTCTTCTGCATCTTGTATTCGTGCAGCTCGTCCTCGAGCTGGCGCACACGGGCGCGGAGCTTTTCGTTCTCGCGCTCGCGCTCCTCGGCACGCTCCTTCATATCGAGAATGCGCACCACGCCGGCAAGGTTGATGCCCTCGTCGGTCAGCTGGTTGATGAGCTCTAGGCGCTCGATATCGGCACGCGAATACAGACGCGTGTTGCCGCCCGAGCGCTGGGGGTTCACCAGGCCCTTGGACTCGTAGACGCGCAGAGTCTGCGGATGCATGCCGGTCAGCTCGGCCGCCACGCTGATCATGTACAGCGGTTTATTCCTATTGTCCTCGGCCATGCTACCTAATCCCTTTCCGTCTCGTTATCGTCCATCATAAGCCCGCGGGCGCGGGCGTGCGCCACGACCGCCCTAGTACGTCGCCTTGTAACGGTTGACCTTCTCGCGATAGTCGCGCGTGTCAGCCTCGCGCAGCTTGGTCATGGCATCGCGCTCATCATCGGATAGGTTCGTGGGAACCTGCACCTTGATCTCGACGAGCAGCGCGCCCGTACGGCCACGGTGCTTAACGTCGGGCGCGCCCATCTCTTTAAAGCGGAACTTCTTGCCCGTCTGGGTACCCGCGGGCACCTTCAGACGAACCGTCGCACCGCCGGGCGTCGGCACGTCCACCGTGCAGCCGAGCGCCGCCTCATAGACCGAGACCGGTACCTCCATAGTCACGTCGGCACCTTTACGCTTAAACAGCGGATGCTCCTCCACGTGCGTGGTCACGACCAGGTCGCCGCGCTCGCCGCCGGCAACGCCGTACTCGCCGCGACGCTTGTAGCGCAGCTTGCCACCGTCGACCGCGCCCGCAGGCACCGAGACCGTAATGGTCTGTTGCTCGCCCGTCGAGGGAATGCGGTAGGTGACCTTGTGCGTCACGCCGCGAAACGCGTCCTCGGCCGTCACATCGACGGTCAGCGACAGGTCGCCGCCCTTGCGAGCGCGGCTGCGGCCAGCGCCGGCACCGGCAGCGCCCGCAGCCCCGGCAAAGCCCGAGCCCCAATCGCTGCCCCAGGCGCCGTTGCCGCTAAAGATGCTGTCGAAGATGTCGCCCCAGCCGCTGGCACCCGCGCCGGCACCGTAGCCGCCGCCATACGCGCCGCCTGCGCCCGGCATGCCGCCAAACATAAGCATCTGGTCGTACTCTTTGCGCTTCTTCTCGTCCGAAAGCGTCTCATAGGCCTCGCTGATCTCCTTGAACTTGGCCTCGTCGCCGCCGGCATCGGGGTGATATTTTTGCGCGAGCTTGCGAAACGCACTCTTGATCTCTTTGTCGGAGGCGCTCTTGGATACGCCCAGGATGTCATAGAAGGTTTTGCCTGCAGCCATCGTAGCTCCTCTCCTGTTTCATCCGCCGCCCAGCGGGCGGCGGCTCATGCTTTCATATGGCACTAGGCCAGAAAGGGCCCCGGGTGTTGCCCCGGGGCCCTTCTCAATTACTCCTCGGTGCTCTCGGCCGTATCGGCCGCAGCATCCTCAGGCGCCGCTTCGGGCTCCGGTGCGGGGCGCTTCTCGCCACCGTAGGTCACCGTCACCATCGCGGAACGCAGGATGCGATCCGCCATGCGGTAGCCCTTCTGGTACACATCGTTGACGGTCTCGTCGTACTGCGATGCGTCCTCGACGCGACCCACAGCCTGGTGCTCGAGCGGATCGAACGCCTCGCCCTTGGGGTCGATGGGCTCAACGCCCTCATGCGCAAACACGTCGAGCAGCTTGGCATGTACCGCGTCAACGCCATCGACGAACTGCTTAAAGTCGTCAGAAAGCTCTTGGCTGCGGGCATGGTCGATCGCGCGCTCGATATCGTCGATCACCGGCAACAGCGCGGTGACAAGCTTCTCGGTCGCGCGCTCGCGCTCGGCGATACGCTCGTTGGCGGTGCGGCGACGGAAGTTCTCCCAGTCGGCCTGCAGACGGGCGGTGCGCTCGGTGGCGTCCTTTGCCTTGTCCTCGGCGGCCTTCTGAGCCTCTGCCGCAGCATCGAGCTCATTGCGCACGTCGGCAAGCTCTTTCTGAGCCTGCTCGAACTTGAGCTTAAAGTCGTTGTCGGCGGCTTCCTCACCGGCGCGGATAGCGGCTTCCACCATCTCGTCCTCGGTCATCGTCGCCTCCTTGTTGGAATCCTCTACCTGGTTCTCGGCAGCCTCGGCGGCCGCGGCCTCGTTGGCCTCGGTATCGTCGACGGCCTCTACGGGAATCTTCACGTCCTTCTCCTCAGAGTCAACGGGGGCGGCGCCAACGGCAGCCGCCTCCGTGCGAGCTTTACGGGCGGACATGATTACTTGTCCTCGTCGTCCACAACCTCGTAGTCGGCATCGACGACGTCATCGTCGGCAGGCTGGGCGCCGGCGGCACCGTCGGTCTGCTGCTGAGCGTCGGCGTAGACAACCTGGGCCAGCTCGTAGGCCACGGACTGCAGGGACTCGCCGGCGGCCTTGATGGCCTCGACGTCAGAGCCCTCGAGCGCCTTCTTGGCGTCGGCGATAGCGGCCTCGGCCTTGGACTTCACATCGGCGGAAACCTTGTCGCCCAGCTCGTTGAGGGTCTGCTCGGTGGAGTAGCACAGGCTATCGGTCTGGTTGCGGACCTCGACCTCTTCCTTCTGCTTCTTGTCCTCCTCGGCATGAGCCTCGGCGTCCTTGACCATACGATCGACTTCGTCGTCGGAAAGCGCGGTGGAACCGGAAATGGTGATCTGCTGCTCCTTGCCGGTGCCCTTGTCCTTAGCGGAGACCTTGACGATACCGTTGGCGTCGATGTCGAAGGTGACCTCGATCTGCGGCACGCCGCGGCGGGCAGCCGGGATGCCGGTCAGCTGGAACTTACCGAGCGACTTGTTGTCGCGGGCAAGCTCGCGCTCGCCCTGGAGCACGTTGATCTCGACGCTGGTCTGGTTGTCGGCAGCGGTGGAGTAGACCTCGGTCTTGGAGGTCGGGATCGTGGTGTTGCGGTCGATCATCTTGGTCATGATGCCGCCCATGGTCTCGACGCCCAGCGACAACGGGGTAACGTCGAGCAGGAGGATGCCCTCGACGTCGCCGGTGAGCACGCCGCCCTGGACGGCAGCGCCGTCGGCAACGACCTCGTCGGGGTTCACGGACATGTTGGGCTGCTTGCCGGTCATAGTCTTGACGAGCTCCTGGACGGCGGGCATACGGGTGGAGCCGCCGACGAGGATGACCTCGGTCAGATCGGAGAGCTTAAGCTTGGCGTCGCGCAGGGCGTTGGTGACAGGCTGCTTGCAGCGCTCGAGCAGGTCGCGGGTGATCTTCTCGAACTCGGCACGGGTCAGCGTGTAGTTGAGGTGCAGCGGGCCGGACTGGTTCATGGTAATGAACGGCAGGTTGATGGTGGTCTGCTGGGCAGCGGAGAGCTCCTTCTTGGCGTTCTCGGCGGCCTCCTTCAGACGCTGCAGGGCCATGGGGTCCTGACGCAGATCGACGCCGTTCTCCTGCTGGAACTTGTCGGCCATCCAGTCGATGACGCGCTGATCCCAGTCGTCGCCGCCCAGGTGGTTGTCGCCCGAGGTGGACAGAACCTCAAACACGCCGTCGGCGAGGTCGAGGATGGAGACATCGAAGGTGCCGCCGCCCAGATCGAAGACCAGGATGCGCTGGTCGGTGCCCTGCTTGTCCAGGCCATAGGCCAGGGCAGCAGCGGTCGGCTCGTTGACGATACGCTTGACGTTGAGGCCGGCGATCTTACCGGCGTCCTTGGTGGCCTGACGCTGGGCGTCGTTGAAGTAGGCCGGGACGGTGATGACGGCGTCGGTGACAGTCTCGCCCAGATACTTCTCGGCGTCGGCCTTCATCTTGGCGAGCGTCATGGCGCTCACCTGCTCGGCGGTGTAATCCTTGCCCTCGATGTCGACGACGGCACGGCCACCCTGGCCCTCCTTGACCTCGTACGGCACGGTCTTGATCTCGGAGGTGCACTCGGAGTACTTGCGGCCCATGAAGCGCTTGATGGAGAACACGGTGTTCTTGGGGTTGGTGACAGCCTGGTTCTTAGCGGCCTTACCCACGACGCGGTCGCCGTCGGCACGGAAGCCCACGACGGACGGGGTGGTGCGGTCGCCCTCGGCGTTCACGATAATGGTCGGAGAACCGCCCTCGAGGACGGCCATTGCGGAGTTAGTAGTACCAAGGTCGATACCAAGAATCTTGCCCATTAGAAATTCCCTCTCTCTTGTGCGTTTGCACCGACTCGGCGGTCTGCCGCGTGGCGCTTCGGCTTGTCTTTCAGGATGTAGTGTATCCCCTTATGGGCCGGAATATACAAAATCTAAGTCAATTCATATAAGATTTCTTATTGCTGAGAGTTTAGGTTCTTAAATGCGCAGGTAGACGCACTGTTTGAGTTCTAGGCAAATCTATCGAGATCTATGTAGAGTTGACTGAGGCGCGAGCCTGAAACTATCTCCCGTTTTGGACATGGATTACGGGATGCGCTTTCCGCCAGCTCGCTCAATCGCCCTATATTTCAAGTCACCTATAGCTAACATTTGCGCAGCTCAACGGCCTCACCTGCATGTTTTTTAGTAAGCCGTAGCATACTCGGCGAACGGTATGAAGATGCCGGTCAGAGGGTATTGCAAACGGTCGCTCCCGTGGTATGTTTTTGCCCGAATCAAACCGGCGCGCATCGTCTGTAGCGTCGGTCAACAGAGAGGAAACTACCATGGCTCATCCCGTAATTGATGCCGACGAGTGCATCGCTTGTGGCGTTTGCGTCGACTCCTGCCCCGCTGGCGTTCTGGAGCTCCAGGACGTCGCTACCGTCGCCGACGAGGACTCCTGCGTCGCCTGTGGCGCTTGCCAGGACGCTTGCCCCGCTGGCGCGATCACCGAGATCGTCGAGGAGTAACAACTCCCCACTTGCACACTCAAAAGTACACCGTGCACAAAAAGGAGGCCTCCGCATCGCCGCGGAGGCCTCCTTTTGCATATGTGGGCAGTTGCGGTGGAATAGTTCCTGGCTCATTGCTTAGGTGCCGATTGTAGGAACTATTTCACCGCAACTTATAAAGACGGTGTCGGGCTAGGACAAATCATCCTCGTAGGGCATCAGGTCTGCCAAGTAACCTTTCTCCTTGAGCATCGCCTCGATCTCGTCGAGGGTTTGCTCGTCCTCCGCCGCGATGCGATGGAAGTGATAGCCGCTCGTCACCGTTAGTAGCGGGAAACTCTTGCCGCTCTCGATATCGTGCAGGTAGCGCTCAACATCGCGACGATTGCGGATATCCAGGTCGGCCGTGATCTTACCGTACACGCGGTGATTGACGATCACGTTGAGCACGGCGCCTCCGGCGTCGACGATACTCGTGAGCTCATTGCCTGCCTGCTCTACGCTGTGGCGAACCTTGACCAAGCGCGTGGGCACAGCGGGGCTGCTGGGGGCCTCCTGCAGCACATAACCACGGTTGGTCGCCACGATATCGTGCCCATCGGCGCGCAGCAGGGCGATGTCCTGCACCACGACCTGGCGGCTCACACCCACCTCACGAGCAAGTGCGCTGCCCGATACGGGCCCCTTGGCCACCTCGAGCACGGCCATGATGGCACGGCGACGCTCGCGGGCGTCCATTATTTACCGTCCAGCAGACGCAGGTGCTTAAGCGAGAGGTCGAGAATCGGCGCGGAGTGCGTCAGGGCGCCCGAGCTAATAAAGTCAACGCCCAGGTCGGCGAGCGCGCGGATATTGCTGGCGTCCACGTTGCCCGAGCACTCGGTCTTGGCGCGACCGGCTATAAGCTCAATCGCGGCAGCCATGTCGTCGTGGGTCATGTTGTCGAACATGATGATATCGGCGCCGGCCTCCACGGCCTCGCGTACCATGTCCAGGTTCTCGCACTCAATCTCGACCGTCGCGGTAAACGATGCATGGGCGCGCGCCATCTCGATCGCACGCGTCACGCCACCGGCGGCATCGATGTGGTTGTCCTTGAGCATGACGGCCGTCGACAGGTTGTAACGGTGGTTGCTGCCGCCGCCGATCTCGACTGCCGCCTTTTCAAACACACGCATGCCCGGTGTGGTCTTGCGCGTGTCGACAAGCACGGTCTTAGTGCCCTCGAGCGCCGCGGCCATGCTGTGCGTGTAGGTAGCGATGCCGCTCATGCGCTGCAGGTAGTTGAGCGCCACGCGCTCGCCCGAAAGCAACACGCGCGCGTCGCCGCGCACCTGGCCCACGTGATCGCCGGCATGCACCTCGTCGCCATCCGAGACATCGAACAACACGGAGCTCTGCGGATCCAGCAGCTCAAAGGTGCGGGCGAATACGTCCAGGCCGGCGATAATGCCGTCGGCCTTGGCGATGAGCTCAACGGTAGCGGGGCGCGCCGTGGGGCACACGCTCGCCGTACTCACGTCCTCAAACGTGATGTCCTCGCGCAGAGCCTGCAAAATCAGATCATCGACGACGAGCTTCATGGTAATGGGATTCATGGTCTACTCCTCCACGGCCTGCGTGCCGGCGGCACGGGCCAAATCATCGATTGCCAGGGTGTCTGCGCTTAGGGCGCGATGACGGCCATCGAGCGCGGGATCGCCCGCCTGCTCCACTGCGAGCGACTCGCCGGTGCGCATGTACCACGCGGCGCGACGACCCCAGACCAGCGCCTCGAGCAGGCTGTTTGATGCAAGGCGATTCTTGCCGTGCACGCCATTGCAGGCCGTCTCACCGGCTGCGTAGAGCTCGGGCATCGAGGTGCGGCCGTCCTTGTCGACCCATACGCCGCCCATAAAGTAGTGCTGCGTGGGCGTAACGGGAATGGGCTCGTCCAAGATGTCGCGGCCGTCCTCCAGGCAGCGCGCGCGGATGTTGGCAAAGTGCCCGGTCACCACGTCGCGCTCGACGGGGGCAAAGCTCAGCCACTCGTGCTCGGTGCCGTCCTGCTTCATCTGCTCGCGGATGGCGGCGGCGACAACGTCGCGCGGCTGCAACTCGTCGGTAAAACGCTCGCCGGCGGCGTTGAGCAAAATCGCGCCCTCGCCGCGGCAGCTCTCGCTGATCAGGAACGTGCGACCCGGCTGCGGCGAGAACAGACCCGTGGGATGGATCTGCACGTAGTCCAGGTGCTCCATCTTAATGCCATGCTCCTGAGCGATGTAGCAGGCGTCGCCCGTGAGCTGCGGGTAGTTGGTCGAATGGTCGTATACGCCGCCGATGCCGCCCGTTGCCCACAGCGTGTGGCGGGCATGGATCTTAAACGGCTCGCCGGCATGCGCGCCCTCGGCGGCATTTACCAGCTCGTCGGCGGGACGAACCGAGTTGTTCTCGTCCACGGGAACGGCGACGATACCGGTGCACACCGTGGCGCCGTCACGCTCGCCCGTCAGGATGTCGGTCATGGCCACGTGCTCCAAAATCTGCACGTTGTCCAGCTTGCGGACAGCCTGAAGCAGCTTGGTCGTAATCTCCTTGCCGGTGATATCGGCATGGAAGGCAATGCGCGGACGGCTGTGTGCGCCCTCGCGGGTAAAATTGAGGCTGCCGTCGGCCTTGCGCTCAAAGTCCACGCCCATCGCCAGCAGGTCGTTGATGACCGAGCGGCTCGAGCGAATCATGATGTCGACGCTCTCGCGGCGGTTCTCGTAGTGGCCGGCGTGCATGGTGTCCTCAAAGAAGGCATCGTAGTCCGAGCCTTCGGGCAGCACGCAGATGCCGCCCTGCGCGAGCATCGAATCGCACTCGTCGACAGCGCCCTTGGAGAGCATGATCACGCGCGTGCTCGTCGGCAGGTTGAGAGCCGCGTACAAGCCCGCTACGCCGCAGCCGGCAATAACGACGTCGCACTCCATGTCGGGGTATTGTTTGGTTTCCACAGGAATCCTCTCCCTTGTAATGTGGCATAAGGGACTGCCCCTCATGACACATCGTTCTAGCGTGCTGCGTACTCGAGCATGCGGTCGAGCGTGAGTTTGGCCTGGTCGGCAGCCTCGTCCGACACGCCGATCTGCACCTCGCCCTCGCCCGTCTCCAGGCAGCGCACGAGCTTTTCGAGCGTGATGAGATCCATGTTGACGCAGGTGGGCTGCACCACGGGGAAGTAGAACTTCTTGCCGGTGCCCTGGCAGCGGCGCTCGAGCTCGTAGAGCACGCCGCGGACCGTCACGATGATGAACTCGCTCGCGTCGGACTCCTCGGCATACTTGATGATGCCGGCGGTGGAGCCGATGTAGTCGGCCTCGGCCAGGACGTCGGCCTTGCACTCAGGATGCGCCAGCACGAGCGCGTCGGGGTGGGCCTCCGTCGCGTCGACGATCTGCTCGACGGTGATGATGTGATGGCGCGGGCAGTAGCCGTTGTTGAGGATGACGTGCTTTTGCGGCACCTGCTCGGCTACGAAACGACCGAGGTTTTGGTCGGGAATGAACAGGATATGCTGCTGCGGCAGCTCGGACACGATCTTGACGGCGTTGGAGCTGGTGACGCACACGTCGCTCCAGCTCTTGATCTCGACCGTGGAGTTGACGTAGCAGACGACAGCCAGGTCGTCACCGTACTCGGCGCGCGCCGCGTCGACCGTCTCGCGCTTGACCATGTGCGCCATGGGACAGTCCGCGCCCGGCTCGGGCAGCAGCACGGTCTTAGTGGGATTGAGCAGCTTGGCGCTCTCGCCCATAAACTCCACGCCGCACAGCACGATGGTCTGCTGCGGCAGACTCTTGGCGAGCTTGGCCAAGTAGAAGCTGTCGCCGACGTAATCAGCCACGGCCTGCACCTCGGGCGCCACGTAATAGTGCGCCAGGATTACCGCGTCACGTTGGGTTTTTAGTTGCTGAATGGCCTCGACGAGCTCTGCGGGCACCAGTGCCGCGCGCTCCGTTGCCGTCGTTGCCGATGCTAGGCCGGCCGCGATATCGCGTGCAAGCTCCGACGCATCCATGTTCGCGCTCTGTGCCATCAAGGCCCCTCTCTTTTGGCGAATCTTGGGGCTTTAGTATGACACCTAGGTTTACAGCTGACAAGACAGCTGTAAACCTAGGTGTAAAGTTGAAATAAAGATTCAATCATGTGGCAGGTCCATTTTCGAACTGGCAAGCTGAGGATAGCCGGGCCTTCGATAGCGCAAGGGGCATCTTTCGCCACCGCAATACCGCTTGGCGCGAGTTGCACGCCGTGGGGCGCAAACGGTCCGCACCCCCGCAAGCGGCGCGTACCCGATGTGGCAAAATCGAACTACTTAAGGGGGCCGAATGCTCAAGATTATTGCCTGCGACGATGATGTCGCTTTTCTAGATAGACTGCACCGGATGATCGACCGTTGGTCGACCGAGACGGGCACGGCGGTCGATGTTGCGCTCGTCACGCGCGGCGAGGACCTGCTGGCCCGCCATGCCGCATCGCGCGCCGACATCATTCTGCTCGACATGATCATGCCGCTCGTCAACGGCATGGACACCGCACGCGAACTGCGCCAGGCCGACACCGCCGTGCGCCTGGTGTTCCTCACCTCGTCGCCCGAGTTCACGCTGGAATCCTACGAGGTCCGCGCCTTCGACTACCTGCTCAAACCCGTGACCTATGAGCGCGTGGCGCAACTACTCGGCGAGCTGTCGAGCCTGCGTCCGGCAGCGACCGACGAACTCGTCATCAAGACGTCCTTTGGCTACCATGCCCTGCGTCTATCCGATATCGAATATGCCGAGGCCCGCAACAAGCACGTGGTCTTCCACCTGCGCGACGGCCGCGATATCGAGGCGCTCGAGCCGTTCCGCAGCATCGAGGACCGACTGGCCCAAAACGCGACCTTCTTTAAGTGCCACCGCAGCTACCAGGTCAATCTGCGCAACATCGACCACTTTAACCGCACGGAAATCGTCATGCGCTCAGGTGCGTGCATACCGCTCGCGCGCAGCTGCAAGCAGGGATTCCAAGACGCCTACTTTGCGGTGCGGTTCGAGGGCGGGAGACGCTGATGCTTTCCTCGGCAGAACTGGTACTTTGGGCAATCCACCATGCGACGACGTTACTCTTTGGCGTCTTTGCCTCGGCGGCGCTGTGCGGTGTCGAGATCAACCGCCGCCATTCGCTCGAGCTGGTGGGGGTCGGTGCCGTAACCGGCACCGCTTTTGCGATTGCCAACCTCGTCGGTGGTGAGCTGCTTGCCCGACAGGCCTATCCACTCGTCGTGCATCTGCCGCTTGTCGTCTACCTGTGCGTACGCTATCGCCTGAGTCCGCTGCTCGCCATCCTGGGCGTTACCAGTGCCTATCTGAGCTGCCAGTTCAGCAATTGGATGGGCATCGCCGCATTTGCCGCAACCGATTCTCAGATCGCGTACTATCTGGCGCGCATCGCGACCACACTCGCCGTCTTTGCCGTCCTGTTGCATTGGGCCGGCGACATCGGTCCACGCTTGGCGATTAAAAGCACCACCGAGCTGGGCATCCTTTTAATCCTGCCGCTCGTCTATTACGTCTTTGACTATGCCACCAACGTCTACACCACGCTGTTCCACTCGGGCTCGGTGGTAACGGTTGAGTTTTTGGCATTTGCGCTCTGTGCCTTCTATCTTATGTTTCTTGCCGTTTACCTGCGCGAATACGAAGAAAAGGAAACCGCCGAGCGAGAGCGCTGGATGCTCGAAACCCGCGACAACGCCGCCATCAAAGAGCTCGAGGCTTGGCGTCAATCTGGGCGCGAGCTGTCGATTCTTCGCCACGATATGCGCCACTTCCTACGCGGCCTGGCCGCTTTAATTGAGGAGGGCCACACCGACGAGGCGCTCAAACGCATCGATGAACTCTGCGAAGCCGGCGATCGCACCGCCGTACGCCGCTTCTGCGCCAACGAGACCGTAAACATCGCGCTTTCGTCATTTAACTCCGATATCAATAGAAACGGCATTACCGCCAACCTGCGCGCCGCCGTACCCGAAACCATCCACGTAGGTGACGCCGACCTGTTTAGCGTGCTCTCAAATGCCTTGGAAAACGCTATCACCGCCGCAAGCGCCGCACCCCAAGGAAAGCGATTCGTCGACTTTGACCTGCGATTAGAGGACGGCCAGCTGCTGCTGTTAGTTTCCAACACGTTTGACCGCGCGCCGCGCATGGTCGATGGCATGCCCGTGACCCGGCATGCGGGCCACGGCTTTGGCACCAGGAGCATCAAACTTGCCGTCGAACGCATGAACGGCAACTGTCAGTTCCGCATTAACGGCGATCGGTTTGAGCTGCGCGCTGTGATGTAGAAGTGCGGCGCCGATCTCGAGGCGCGCCTTGCCCGCCAGGCAATCGCTCGCCGGCGCCAATCCGCTACAGCGGCGCGGCTGCCGGGGTCAGCTGCTTGATGTATGCCCACATGCGCTGCTTGGCGGCTTTGTCAGTGAGCGCCGCCTCAAAACCGTCGAGCGCGAGCACGCGGCGACCCTGCACATGGGCGACCAAGCCGGGCTTGAGCATGGCGGTGTCGAAGTCGTCGATTGCCACAAGCATGTCGGCATAGGTCTCGCGCATGGTATCGGCCGCGCGATCATCCAGCAGCAAGACCGCCTCGGGGTCCAAGGCCTCGAGCGCCTCGCGGAACAGCTCGCACGGCAGAGTCTCGCCCACCGCGACCGCTCCGTCACCCACGCCGGCGACGCTTGCCAGCATGCAAAAATCCTCGGGCGCGTAGCCGATGGCCCCAAGCGCCTTGCGCAACGCCGCGCCATCCGGGCCGGCGGCAAGCTCGCCACCCGAACGCTCGGCCTCGTCCAAATCGCCTTTGACCAGCACGATCGGCGAGCACGCGTTGCCCGCGATACGCACGCCACGGACCGCAAGCGATGCGAGCTCCTGCTCGGCCGCCTGGGCGATGGCTTCTTTTTTCTGGCTTTGTGACGTGGACATGCGCTCTCCAATCGTTTGCGTGCCCACCATTATATAAAAGAGCCGCCCGCGAGTGGTTGCTTTGCGGGCGGCTGGGTATAAGCACGGTCGTACTGAGTTTTACGCGGCCGAGCCGCGTCGCATTATGGAGGTCACCATGGCTGACATTAATCAGATTACCCCCGAGAACTTCGATTCCATCGTTAACGACAGCCTGCCCGTGCTGGTCGATTTTTGGGCACCGTGGTGCGGGCCCTGTCGATCCCTCTCGCCCATCGTTGACGAGGTTGCCGATGAGCTGGCGGGCAAGCTCGCCGTTGCCAAGTGCAACGTCGACGACAACCAGGACCTGGCCATGAAGTATGGCGTCATGAGCATCCCCACGCTGATTGTGTTTAAGAACGGCGAGGAGATTGACCGCTCAGTTGGCGCTCTACCCAAGGCGAGGCTGCAGGCGCTGCTGGAGAAGCATCTGTAATACGCTTGTTACTTACTCGCCGTCTATGAGCGCTTTTGCACCGCTCGCCGGACTTCTGGATGCACCGAGTGCAACCACGGATAGTATGGTAGTCACAAACAGCCCCCAGTGAACGGGTGCGGGTCGCACAGACTCGTACCCGTTTTCTTATGCAGCTGCGCGCAGAGCGGGCGTAGTAAAATCTGAACCACTGAACTGCCCCATACAAAAGGAGATTTTCCATGCATGATGTTGGAATGAACATGAGCCAGCTTGCCATGAGCGTCAAGCAGGTCGACGACACCATCGAGCTCGCTCACGAGTGGAGCCATCAGCTGCTGCATGCGACCGAGAATTTTGACATGGAGCGCATCGGTACCAAGCTCGAGGCCGCCATGGCCGCGCTCCACGAGGCGCATGACGCGCTCGAGGGCTACGAGGAAGCCATCGAGGCCGACCACAACTCCGTCGGCTCCGTGAAGCTGGTGTAAGGTGGCCGAACACGAGCACTGCTGCGAGTACGAGCACGATTACGGTGCGGACGACGATGCGAACTGCCGCTGCAGCGGCTCCAGCTCCGAGCTGGTCCGCTTTTCGGTCACCGCGCCCGACGACCTGCTGCGCCGCTTTGACGAGCAGATCGCACGCCGCGGTGACGTGGCCAACCGTTCCGAGGCCGTACGCGATCTGATTCGTGCCTCAATCGCCAAGGAGCAGATGCGCACGCCCGACGAGCAGGTCATCGGTTCGCTCACCATGATCTATGACCACCATACCGGCGATCTGACGCGCCGTCTGGACGAGGTGCAGCACGACTACACCGACGAGATTGTCTCGACCATGCACGTGCATCTGGACCACCACAACTGCCTGGAGATTCTGGCGCTCAAGGGTCGCGGCAAACGCGTCTACGAGCTGGCGGACCGGTTGCTGGGGCTGCGCGGCGTTAAGCACGGCGAGCTCACCTGCGCCGCCACCAAGCAGAGCTTGGGGCTCTAACAGCACACACTTCAATGAAGGGGAGCCACATGCGGCATGTGCATATTCATGTGACGGGCATTGTGCAGGGCGTTGGCATGCGGCCATTTGTGTATCGCGAGGCTATGGCGCATGGCATTTGCGGCTGGGTGCTCAACGCGGGCGATGGCGTGCACATCGAGGCGCATGCTTCGGTCGAGGCACTCGACGGCTTTGTCGCCGCGCTGTCGGAGCACGCGCCTGCCGCGGCCCGCGTTGAGCATGTCGCTGTTGCAGACCTGGAGCCCGACGCTTGGGATGCCGACGATGAGCAGGTATTTCGTATCGTAGCGTCGCAGGATCAGACCATGCACACGACGCTCATCTCCCCCGATATCGCCACCTGTGACGACTGCCTGCGCGAACTGTTCGACCCCGCCGACCGACGCTATCACTACCCCTTTATCAACTGCACCAACTGCGGGCCGCGCTTTACCATCATCCGGTCGCTGCCTTATGACCGAGCGGCCACGTCGATGGATTGCTTTCCCATGTGCCCCGAGTGCGCCGCAGAGTATGGCGACCCGCTTGACCGGCGCTTTCATGCGCAGCCCGATGCCTGCTTTGACTGCGGGCCACATATTACCTGGCGCGAGGCGGCGGGCGACATGGAGCTCGAGGGCTCGGGGGCGACGCCAGCCGTCGGCAGCACGCGCGAAACCAGCGATGCCATTATTGATCGCTGTGTCGAACTGCTAGCCAGCGGCGGTATTGTCGCCATCAAGGGCCTGGGCGGATTCCATCTGGCCTGCAACGCCGCCGATGAGCAGGCGGTGGTCGAGCTGCGCCGTCGCAAGCGCCGCAGCAACAAGCCGCTTGCCGTTATGGTGTGCAGCCTTGCCGATACTGAACGCCTGTGCCATGTCGATGATGCCGAGCGCGGCTTGCTAACCGGTAGCATTCGCCCCATCGTGCTGTTACGCCGGCGTGCTGTTGGCGAGGGAGATTCCCCCGACGCCCTTACACTCGCGCCATCCGTCGCGCACGATCTACCCGAGCTCGGCGTCATGCTCCCCTATACACCGCTTCAGCATCTGCTGCTTGCAGCTGCCGCGTCGCATGACATGCACGCGCTGGTCATGACCAGCGGAAACCTGAGCGAGGAACCTATCGAAACCGACGATGCCCTTGCATGGGAACATCTTGTTGCCGCCGGCATCGCCGACGCGCTACTTGGCAACGACCGTGCGATTCTCACACGCTACGACGACTCCGTGGTACGCGTGGTCGGTGGGGTCGTTATGCCCGTGCGCCGCGCTCGCGGATATGCACCCCAGCCGCTGCCGTTGCCGGCGCTCGACGGCGCTCCGTCCTGCGTGCTCGCCTGCGGCCCACAGCAAAAGGCAACGATCGCATTCACACGCGAGGATGCGAACGGCGAGGCGGCCTGTTTTGTATCGCAGCATATTGGCGATGTCGAAAACGGCGAGACCTTCGATGCCTGGAACGCCGCGCGCACGCGCTTGGAAGATCTCTTCGACTTGACGCCCGCCGCGCTGGCCTGCGACTTGCACCCCAGCTACCTATCGAGTCAGTGGGCGCGCGAGCAGGCGCGAAAATGCAATCTGCCGCTCGTCGAGGTGCAGCACCATCATGCGCATATCGCGAGCGTAATGGCCGAGGCTATCGCCGCAGGCCAGCTTACAACCAACGCACGCGTCCTCGGTATTGCCTTCGATGGTACGGGTGCCGGCACCGACGGCACCATATGGGGCGGTGAGTTCCTTGTCGCCGGCCTTGCCGATTTTGAACGCACCGCGCACCTGCGCACCTGGGCGCTGCCAGGCGGTGCCGCATCCGTGCGCGATGCCCGGCGCAACGCCTTTGCCCTGCTGAGCGAGCTCGGCCTGCTCGAGCACCCAGGTGCCGCGAGACTATTGGGCACCCTCGACGAGCAGACGTGCAGCATCACGGCTACGATGATCGAGCGGAACATCAACAGCCCACGCACGAGCAGTATGGGGCGTCTCTTTGATGCCGCCGCTGCTGTTTTGGGCATTTGCGGGCAGGCAACCTACGAAGGCGAACCCGCCATCGAACTCGAAGCCGCCGCCTGGCGCGCACTCGGCGGTAAGCCCGTTCGTCTCGACGGCAATCATGCAGGCGTATTCACGTCTGACGCCAACTCCCCCATCTTGGACCCCCAACCGCTCATCGAAGCTCTTCTGAATGGAATCGAGGCAGGCGCGCCGGCCGACAGGCTCGCGCTCGGGTTTCACATCGCCATTACGCACGCTACGACCCACATCGCGTGCGAGATCTGTGATCGCGAAGGCCTCGATACCGTCGCGCTCTCGGGCGGTGTGTTCATGAACCGGCTTTTGCTTCAGCTCCTTACCCACGAACTCAAAGACGCTGGCCTTGCCGTCTTGGTCCCCCACGCCGTGCCCGTCAACGACGGCTGCATCGCCTACGGTCAGGCCGCCATCGCTCGCGCTCGCCTCGCGCAGACGGCGTTGCGATAGGCTGTTTTGCCAGCCTGCGCGCCGCCGTCTCACAGGTGTAACGCGTTTGCTCGCGACTCCCGCGAGCGCTACCATCAACTGATGGGTAATTAGGCGCCTATCCAGCGCAAAACGTATAAAAGGGAAACATTATGTGCCTTGCCGTTCCCGGTAAAGTGGTCAAACGCGACGACGACCTTAAAGCGACCGTCGACATGATGGGCATCGAGCGCCCCGTTTCGCTGCGCCTCGTGCCGACGGCGCAGGTCGGCGACTATATTCTTGTGCACGCCGGCTTTGGCATTCAGATTGTCGACGAGCAGGAAGCCCAAGAGACACTCGAGCTCGTCAACACCATGACCGAGCTGGCCGAAGAGGACCAGCTCGCCACCAACCCGGCCGAGGCATACTAGTGGCGGCGGCGCAGCCGGTTCGCTCCGGTATCGACTTTTCGGCATTTCGCGACCCCAAGCTGGCTCGCGAGCTCATCGATCGTATTCATGGGCTTGTCGGCAACCGCAGCATCAACCTTATGGAAGTCTGCGGCACGCATACCGTGAGCATTGGCCGCTATGGCTTTCGCTCCATTATGCCGACGGGACTCAAACTGCTAAGCGGCCCGGGGTGCCCCGTTTGCGTCACCGCCAACCGCGACATCGATCATGCAATCGCGCTTTCCAACATGGACGGCGCCATCATCACCACCTTTGGCGACATGATGCGCGTGCCCGGATCGTCCACCTCGCTTGCCGCGCAAAAGGCGGCGGGGCACGACATCCGCATCGTCTACTCTCCGCTCGACGCACTCGACATTGCCGAGCAAAATCCCGAACGCCCGGTCATCTTTATGGGCGTCGGCTTTGAGACCACAACGCCCACCATTGCCGCCGCTATCCTGGAGGCCGACGCGCGCGGGCTCCAGAACTTCTCGGTCTACTGTGCTCACAAGACCACGCCGCCGGCTCTGCGTGCGATCTCCAACGACCCCGAGACGACCATCGACGGCTTTATCCTGCCTGGTCACGTCGCTACCATCACAGGCCTGGCACCCTTTAGCTTTTTGGTCGACGAGTTCAATACCCCGGGCGTGGTCACGGGATTTGAGCCGGTCGATATCCTGCAGGGCATCTGCATGCTGGTCCAGATGGTTGTCGGGGACAAGCCCGCGATTGGCAACGCCTACCGCCGTGGCGTCAACGCTGGCGGCAATCCCGTAGCTCGCCAGCTGGTCGAGCAGGTATTTGAGCCGTGCGACACCACGTGGCGCGGGCTGGGACCGATTGCCAACTCGGGTCTTTCCATCCGACCCGAATTCGCGCGCTTTGATGCCGACGCCCGCTTTGACGCGCCCATTGAACCGACGGTCGAGCCACGCGGGTGCCGCTGCGGCGACGTGCTGCGCGGTGCCATCACGCCGAGCGACTGCCCGCTCTTTGGCCACGCATGTACGCCCGAACACCCCGTCGGCCCCTGCATGGTGAGCTCCGAAGGCAGCTGCGCGGCGTACTACCGTTACCGCGACTGCTAGGTTCCGCCGTTCTAACGAACGGCGGACCGGCCGACGCTGCGCACCATTCAGGCGAGCGATTTGCCTTTCAATCGTCGGCTGCGGGCAAAAGCCCAGCAGCCTCCTCTTTCAAGGCAACTCACTTCGTCTGAATGGCGCTCGCTGACTTTTACTTAACATCGATTTTGCCACACTCGGCTATTGCCGATTCCACCCACGATTGGAGTTTTCGATATGTCCCGTACTGCCACCGATAGCACTGTCCTGCTGGGCCACGGCTCCGGCGGCCAGATGATGAAGCGCATTATCGATGAGGTCTTTCTGGATGCCTTTGGGTCGCCCGAGCTGCTTGCGGGCAACGATGCCGGTGTCGCCGCGCTGCCCGCAAGCGGGCGAATCGCCATGTCGACCGACAGCTTTGTGGTGACGCCGCAGTTCTTCCCCGGCGGCAATATCGGCCGCCTCGCCGTATGCGGAACCGTCAACGACGTCGCGACCTCGGGCGCCAACGTGCGCTACCTCTCATGCGGCTTTATCCTCGAAGAGGGCTATCCCATGGACAAGCTGCGCCAGATTGTACAGACCATGGCCGAAACGGCACATGAGGCAGGTGTGAAGATTATCACCGGCGACACCAAGGTGGTCGAGCGCGGCGGTGCCGACGGCGTCTACATCAATACCGCCGGCGTGGGCGAGGTACCCGCGGGCGTGGCGCTCAGCGGTGCAAACTGCCAGCCCGGCGATGTCATCTTGGTCTCGGGCACGCTGGGCGACCACGGCATCGCCATCATGAGCCAGCGCGAGGGCTTGGCGTTTTCGAGCAACATTGAAAGCGACGCTGCGCCGCTCAATCATCTGATTGCCGACGTGCTCGCCGCCGCCCCCGACACCCGCTGCTTCCGCGACCCCACGCGCGGTGGCCTGGCATCCACGCTCAACGAGTTTGCCCAGGCCAGCGGCGTTGCCATGGAGATCGACGAGGATGCCGTGCCCGTGCGCCCCGACGTGCAGGCGGCATGTGAGATGCTCGGCTACGACGTTCTGCAGGTGGCAAACGAGGGCAAGATGGTCGCCGTGGTGCCGGCTGAGCAGGCCGATGCCGCGCTGGCGGCCATGCGCGCCGCCCGCTACGGCGAGAACGCCGCCATCATCGGTCGCGTGCTGCCGCTTGCCGAGGGCGCTCGACCCGCCGTGCGCGTACGCACCGGCTGGGGCTCGACCCGTATTCTCGATATGCTCGTAGGAGAGCAGCTGCCGAGAATTTGCTAGGGCGGAATCGCGCGGTCGGCGCGATGTGGCTTGATATCCCTGGAGATGTTCAGATTCCAAGCGCGCCCAACGCGGAAGCCCAGTATTATGAGGTGCGTTTTGAAACCCAATGACGGGAGCTTTCATGGCAGCAGCTTTTTCCCATGTGATCTTTGACCTGGACGGCACCATCCTCAACACGCTCGAAGACCTGGCGGCCGCCGGCAACCATACCTGCGAGATGCACGGCTGGCCCACGTTTGCCGTTGACGAGTACCGCTACAAGGTGGGAAACGGCATGCTCAAGCTGGTTGAGCGCTTTATGCCTGCCGAGTATGCGGGCGACGGCCGTATGTTTGAGCAGACGCTTGCCGAGTTTAGGGCTTACTACGGCGAGCACAAGGAGGACCACACCGCCCCCTATGCCGGCACAATCGAGATGCTCGACCGCCTGCGCGCCGCGGGCGTGCAGCTTGCCGTGCTCACTAACAAGGACCACGTCTCGGCGGCTCCGCTTATCGAGAAGTATTTTGGTTCCGAGCGCTTTGCGCTGGTGCAGGGCCGCATCGATACGTTTCCCCCCAAGCCCGAGGCGCCTGTTACGCTGCATGTGATGGAAGAGCTGGGCGCCGATCCGGCGACCACGCTCTATGTGGGCGATTCCAATGTCGATGTTCTGACCGGTCACAACGCCGGCCTTAAGAGCGCGGGCGTCAGCTGGGGTTTCCGCGGCCGTGCAGAGCTGGAGGCCGCCGGCGCCGACTACGTGGTGGACACCCAGGCAGAGCTCGCGGCGCTGATCCTGGGCGAGTAACGAGCGACACTGCTTAACGCAGCTGCGACAATTCTTCCGCGCGGAAAGCGCATCCCGTTTTGGAGCTCCGGAATGGGATGCGCTTTCCGTTTGAGGTGCGTCGGGGAAACCGCATCCCGTTTCAGAGCAATATTCCGGGTCGCACTTTCCGCAACCCACCCCATTCGGAAAATGCGACCCACTATTCGGCCAAAAACCGGGTCGCGGTTTCCCAAGCACTCGATGCAACGCTGGCACAAGGAGTGTCCCCAAGTGCCGCCCCAATGACCACCATGGCAACGACGCAGGTAGAGGATGGACAGCGAGCGACGTCCAGGACGAACAAGTTGGCATGAAAAAGGCGAGGCATAGACCTTCTGGTCATGCCTCGCCTTTTGAATGACAAATTGTCGTCCTGGGCGGCGCACAGCGTCAACTGGTTACGCGGTTCGTAGAACCGCGTAACCCCCTAGCTCAGCATTGCATCCATCATCTCGGAGTTGACGGAGTCGTCGGCAGACCACTCGCCGTCGTCGTTGCAGGTGTACTTGAAGATAACCGTGGTCTTCCTGGGCTCGGTGGCCTTGGTCACATCGACCATAACCTGACCGGCCATCTTGTACAGCTCGTCATCGGAAGGAACCGTGTCAAGCGCGGCGACCTTCTCCTGATACTGGGTGGAGAAGTCCTCGACGATCTTGTTCATAGACTTGCAGGTGATGGAGACCTCGGCGGTCGCGACACCCTTGTCCTCGTCGACCGTCACGTCGCCGATCTTGTAGTCAAAGCCTTCGAGATAGGTCTTGGCATACTCCTTGGGATCGATACCCAGCTGCTCGAACTCGTCGCCCGAAGCTTCCTCCAGACCAGAGAGAAAGTCGTCGCCACCGTTCTTGACCTCGTCAAACTGAGTCGTAAGATCCTCGGTGATGAGTTTCTCGATCGAAGGGCCTCCGCAACCGGAAAGCACGACCACACATGCAACCAAGACGGCCATGAGGGGCGCAAGCAGAAGCTTCTTTTTCATGTTGTTCCTCCCAATCAGCGGCGCTGCGCTTCCCAGACGCGGCGCACGTTGTAATAAGTAAGCCCATACTATCCACTTATGAACACCCTCGGCAACGCGAAGGCACGGTCGGTTCGTTTTAGCGTCCGAACGGTTTGCAAGCCCGCCCAACGTGCAATAAAACGCTTTCCCGCGGTGCAATAAAAAAGGTGGCCGGAAAACCCGACCACCCTTGCACATCCTTTGGATGCCGCAGTTTACTTGCGGACGACCTTAACGATGGCGTCACCGGCGGCGACAGCGGAGTCGGCCTCAACGGCGAGTTCGACATCGGCAAACTCGGCGGTGTTGGACACGGCCACCACGACGCAGTCCTTGTAACCGGCAGCGGCGATCTTGGCGCGGTCGATCTTGAGTATGGGCTGGCCAGCCTTCACAACGTCGTCGGCCTTGACGAAGCCCTCGAAGCCGTCGCCGTTCATGTTGACGGTATCGACGCCAACGTGCACCAGAACCTCGATGCCGCTATCGGACTGCAGACCCACGGCGTGACCCATGGTGACGGTCACCTTACCGTCGCAGGGAGCGTAGACCAGATCGTCCTCGGGCCACACGGCACAGCCCTTGCCCAGAACCTCGCCACCAAAGACGGGATCGGGCACGTCGGCCATCTTGATGACCTTGCCCTTGACGGGCGAGCACAGCACGTCGGCGCCAGCAGAAGCAGAGATGGAGGCCGGAGCAGCGGCAGCCGCGGGCTCAGCCTTCTTCTTGAACATGTCAAACAGACCCATACGTTTTCTCCTCTTGATTAAGCGCAACGTTGTGCGCATGCCTACGGTAATTATAGTGCCAAATGGTTCAAATGCTAAGGTGGGGACTCGAATCGCGAGCCCTTCCCGGTAGTGCTCGTGGGACGAGCATCTCCTTTGCATCGCGAGTCGATAAGCCGAGTATCGCCTGCGCACGGGACGGGCAGAAGCGGGCGCACCAAACCCGATACTTCTTTTCGCTCTCGAGTCCTGCCGCCGCCCCGTCCCTGACACTTCCTGATACCGACCGAAACGTGCCAAAATAAACCCGTCCCTTTTTGGTAGGTTTGGCGAGTGTGGATTTTCGGACGCTTAACTAACGAGCGTGGATAATCTCCCACTTTGAGGCCGTCACCGAGCCAAAAACGGGAGATTATCCACGTTCATTTTGGATGACCCCCTTGTACCAAGCTGAGCTCCATGGTCAAGTAATAACGACTTCTCATCATTAGATTGTTTACATCCATTCTAATAACTATTTAATCCTTAAACTCGTTATTAGAATTGATATGATTAGCCTAATAACGAGTTTCCGGCACTAAAGATATGGAGGGCGCGATGCAAATCGAGGAGAACGGCCAGGGAACGCTCCGCAATAATCTATCGGGGAAATTGGCTTACTATTCGTTTTTTCCAACGCCCTTGCAATCATTGAGGCAGCTAAACCTCACCGAGGAAACCCATCGCACGCTTTCCGCATGCTCACGAAAGCTTGGAGAGCTTGAAGGCATGCTCTACTTTGTTCCCAACGCCGACATGTATCTGACAATGTACGTGCGCAAAGAAGCACTCCTTTCTTCGCAAATTGAGGGAACCCAGTGCACGTTTGACGACCTACTTAGTCCATCGCAAACACAACTCCATCATAAAGATGTCGCAGACGTCGTGAATTACGTCCGTGCTGTCGACCGCGGCGTAGAACTGCTCAAAAAGATGCCCTTGTGCACGAGACTTCTTAGGCAAGTTCATGCGGTCCTGCTGGACGGAGTGCGCGGAACGGAGAAGAATCCAGGCGAGCTGCGCTCCTCACAAAACTGGATTGGCCCCTCAGGCTGCACCATTGCAACCGCATCGTTTGTCCCTCCAAACATTGAAGATTTGAGCAACACGCTCCAGGACCTCGAACGCTTTATCAATGAGCCTCAAGTCGAAATGGATCCGATTGTGCGGGCGGCGCTCGTCCATTACCAATTTGAAACTGCCCATCCATTCCTAGACGGAAACGGTCGCCTGGGCAGGCTTCTCATTACACTTATGCTCATCAATGATGGCGTTCTTCATTCTTGCTTGTTCTATCCATCGTTCCAGTTCAAGAAAAATCGAAGCGAGTACTACCGGCAACTCACATCCGTAAGGGAGAGAGGCACTTACGAGGAATGGATAGAGTTTTTCTGCAACAGTCTTCTCGAGAGTGCGAAGGACTCGGTAGGGTCTTTAAAAAACCTTGTTGACCTCCATAACCGTTCCACAGCAACCATTACCGAAAATCTCGGAAGGACTGCTGCAAACGGGCAAAGGCTGTTGGGCATTCTTGAAGAGCACCCCATCGTCGACACCGCATTCATCGCTGCCCAACTCGATATCGGCAGGAGTACCGCGAGCTCGCTCGTCAAATCATTTGAAGAATTGGGTATCCTCCGTCCTCTCGACGAGTCAAGACAGAGATACCGGCAGTACGGGTATGAAGAGTATCTTTCGATTCTCAGGGAAGACGCCGAGCCGATTAGATAGGCATCGCAGCCCAGGCAAATTAAGGCGAGCGCGGATAATCTCCCACTTTGAGCCCGCACACAGGCCAAAACCGGGAGATTATCCACGCTCATTTCTGACTAGTCATTTAAGAACGTCCCCAATGACTACTCCTCCGGCATCGCCGATGTTTCGGCAACGACAGCGAACGGGCCGCATTCGGAGCAAGACGACGCCGCAGGTAGAGAACGGACAGCGAGCGGGCCGCATTTGAGACAAGGTGACGTGAAGCGAAAGGGCGCTGACCTTCTGGTCGCGCCCTTGAAGTTGAACGTCAGATTGTCCAAATGCGGCCCGCGCAGCGTCGAGCCGTTACACGGGTTGGTAAACCCGCGTAACTACCTACTCCCGTGCTCCGTACTGCTCGTAGTAGGCGTCGATGGCGGTCTTGAGCTCGTCATCGATGACAACCTTGCCGTCGATCTCGTGGTTGTAGAGGGTCTCGACGACCTCGGCCATGGAGACGATGCTCGCGACGGGGAAACCGTACTTGGCCTCGATCTCCTTCTGCGCGGTGGTCACGCCACCCTTGCCGACCTCCATGCGGTTGAGGGACACGATCAGGCCCTTAATCTCGACATCGGCAGCAGCCTTAACCTTGGGATAGGTCTCGTCGATGGACTTGCCGCTGGTGGTGACGTCCTCGACCATGACCACGCGGTCGCCGTCCTTGGGCTCATAACCCAGCAGGTTGCCCTTATCGGCACCGTGGTCCTTGGCCTCCTTGCGGTCGCAGCAGTACTTGACCTCCTTGCCGTACAGCTCGTGGTAGGCAATTGCGGTCACGACGGCCAGCGGAATACCCTTGTAGGCCGGTCCAAACAGGACATCAAAGTCGTCGCCAAAGTTATCGTGAATGGCCTGGGCGTAATACTCGCCCAGCTTCTTGAGCTGATAGCCCGTCACATAAGCGCCGGCGTTCATAAAGAACGGGGACTGACGGCCGCTCTTGAGCGTAAAGCTGCCGAACTTAAGAACGTCGGACTCAACCATAAACTTGATGAACTCTTGCTTGTAAGCCTCCATGCGGGCTCCTCTCGTAATCGCGTACGTGCTCTTCAGTTTAGCGCAGGCGAGGCGTCGATGTGGGCGTGCTTTGAGGCCACATCCCCCCGTTAGAGTAAGGAACTGGGCGGCGGCTCATACGCTAGTCCTTGGGTGTCCAGGACCAGAAGAAGATGATGAGGGCCACGCGCGAGGCGGTGCCGGTCTTTTTGTTGATCGAGGAAATGTGACGATAGAGCGTGGAGCGCGAAAGGAAGAGCGTTGTGGCGATGTCCTGAACGCTCTGGTCCGAAACGACCAAGACCTCAAGAATATCGCGCTCGCGCTCTGTAAGCCCAAAGGTGGCGACGAAGGCATCAAGGCGTTCATCGGACGTGAGCTCCGCTGCCTCCACGGGCTCGGGGTCGGAGCATGTGGGCGCAAGATCCCCACCAAGATCGTCGGTGGCAAGCGGCAGGCCATCCTGCATCACGGCATCATCGGCTCGTTGCCCCAACTGCCCCAGCAGCGTAATCGCAATGCCCACAAACATCACGAGCGCCGCACCGACCGCAGCCAGCACGTTTTGACTCAAAATAATCGACACTGCCGGCGCCGTCACGAGCATCGAGCACACGTTGTTGACGACGCGACCCATGCACGGCCAAAAATATGACCAGCGCGCATAGAGCGAGATGGCGGCGAATTTTGTGGTAAAGAACACCACAAAGAAGCCCGAGCCCAGATAAAAGATGATCGTGGCAGCAAGCTCGTTGCCGCCATTGCCGTCGATGATGAGCACAAAGAACGAAAGCGTAGACAACATGGCGGCGCATGTCATGCCGATATTCATATACGAACGGCCGTGCAAGTCAAATAGGACGCCAGCGGCCAACGAGCTCACGACAAGCAGCAGGCGCGACCAATCGCCCAAATCGACAGCTCCGACAGCATGCAAGGTCGTGAGGCCAGCGTTGAGAGCGGCGAATACACCGGAAAGATACACCGTCGCCACGGTCAGGCGAACTGCGGCGCGGCGGAATGCCGCTTTTGCCTTGGAATCGTCTTGCCACTTGGCGCCATATTCCAGAGCATCTACCGAAAGCCCGGCTACACTGGGTTCAAAGTTTGGATCGGACTCGTCGCGCAGCTTGGCGCGTCGGGCACCGTGGAGCAACGCCACCTGCGCGATCGCGCAGACGACCAGAACAGCCTGCCAAGGAATGCCGGCAGGCATCACCATGTGGTTGAGGACCTGCACCAGAACTCCCATGGCGTAAGAAAGTGCGGCGGCGCGCGCCAAGCAGGGCGTCCGCGCAAAGCGTCGCGCAAAGTTTGCGTGGGCAGTCGATCCGCAGTAGCCCAGTGCGCAGCACGCCACCAAACCGCCGGCAATTATTACCTCAACCTGAACCGCCATAATCAACAGCAGCAATGCCGCCACCAGCAAAACGCCCGTGACGTCACTCGTTGCGTCGATGGCATGGGAGCGGTGATAATACAGAATGGGACGCACAAAAAAGCCAATCACGCTCGCGCCGAGGACAAGGCTCTCATAAATAACGACCTCGTTCGGAGACACGAACTCGGCCATGCGCACATCAAAGAGATACTCGCACGCCAAAAACGTGAAGGAGAACAGCGCCAGGCATATAATCTCCCGAATGCCCCGACGCAGATATGCGGTTGTGCCTCCCATGCCCCTCATGGTTAACCCCCGGCCGCTCAATTGTCTGGAATTCCATTTTAATAAAAGAACCAATCTCAATATCGAAGCCGAGCTCGAAATGCTGCAAATTTGACCCCAGCCGTTCACATCACGCCGCGATTTTTAGCCGCATGGACCAGAGGGGCACGCGCGACGCCGCTTCCTTGATGGGCATCCCGATGCGAACGCGCCCGGCGAGCATTAACTGCTCGCCGGGCTCCTTAGTTAGGAGACTCTGAAGTTGAGTGTCTCAACTTCCTTAGGACAAGTCCTCACCATTAGAAGCAATAACTTTCTTGTACCAGTCGAAGCTCTTCTTCTTGGAACGCTTGAGGGTACCGTTGCCGGCGTCGTCACGATCGACGTAGATAAAGCCGTAGCGCTTAGACATCTCGCCCGTGCCGGCAGACACCAGGTCGATCGGGCCCCAGGTGGTGTAGCCCAGTAGGTCAACGCCGTCCTCGGTCACCGCATCGCGCATCGCGGCGATATGCTGGCGCAGATAGTCGATACGGTAGTCGTCGTTGATGGAGCCATCCTCCTCGACAACATCCTTGGCGCCCAAACCGTTCTCGACCACAAACAGCGGCTTCTGATAACGGTCGTACAGGTCGTTAAGGGTGATGCGGAAGCCCAGCGGATCGATGGCCCAGCCCCACTGGCTCTCCTGCAGGTAGGGATTCTTGGCGCCGGCGAAGGCGTTGCCCTGGGTGCGCTCGACATCGGGGTTATCGGCACCGGCAGAGCAGCGGGTGCTGTAGTAGCTAAAGCTGATGAAGTCGACGGTGTTGGCGGCCAGGATCTCGCGGTCCTCGTCCGTCATGCCCACATCGATACCCAGGCGCTCGAGCTTCTTGACGGCATAGGCTGGGTAGTAGCCGCGGCTCTGGACGTCGACGAAGAAGTAGTTGTCCTGGTTGTCGAGCTGCGCCTGACGTACATCGCCCGGACGGCAGCTGTAGGGGTAGTAGCTACCTGCGGCAAGCATGCAGCCGATTTTGACCTCAGGGTCGATCTCGTGGGCGATCTTGGTTGCCCAAGCGCTGGCGACGAGCTCGTTGTGGGCGGCCAGGTACTCGACAGCCTCCTTGTCCTCGCCCTCCTCAAAGACCAGTCCGGCACCCATAAACGGCAGGTGCAAGATCATATTGATCTCGTTAAAGGTAAGCCAGTACTTCACCAGGCCCTTGTAGCGGGTAAAGATCATGGTCGCGAGGTTCTTGTAGAAGTCGATGAGCTTGCGGTTGCGCCAGCCGCCGTACTCCTTGATGAGGTGAATCGGGCAGTCGAAGTGCGTGATGGTCACGAGCGGCTCGATGCCGTGCGCTTGACACTCGCGGAATACGTCCTCGTAGAAGGCCAGGCCAGCCTCGTTGGGCTCGGTCTCGTCGCCGTTGGGGAAGATGCGGGTCCAAGCCAGGCTCATGCGGAAGGTCTTAAAGCCCATCTCGGCAAAGAGGGCGATGTCCTCCTTGTAGTGGTGATAGAAATCGATGCCGGTCTGCGCGGGATAGTAATAGCCGTCCTCGAAGTCGAGCATCTTGCGCTGGCCGGAGACCACCGCATAGCGCTCGGGGCCGTGCGGAGCCACGTCCACGTTGGCCAGGCCGCGGCCGTCCACGTTGTAGGCGCCCTCGCACTGGTTGGCAGCCGTCGCGCCGCCCCACAGGAAGTCATTACGGAAAGCCATACATCAATCCTTTCGCACGCTGTTGTCATAGGCTCAGTATCCCTGCAAACAACGCGTCGCTCAACGGCAAGGGAGCAGGCCGACACTTCTTTTCGTACACGGCGGCCCAGCAGCCGCCCCCGCCTGACGCTTTCTGATACCCGCCCGCCCAATCCACCACAAAGGGGACAGGCACCTTTGTGGTGGTTGGGGGCGGTTTGTCTCGATCTGTAACAGGTAGGTCGCCAAAACCGGGCCTGGTGTTACAGATTGAGATTGTTCGGTCTGTCCCCTACGGTTTGTCTAAATCTGTAACAAGTAGAGACGATTTAGCCCGCTAGATGTTACAGATCGAGACAGAAGATTCTAGTCGCAGGCGATGTCGAGGTTTTGCCGACGAGGCCTACGTAACCGCCTTCGCTCAGCAATTCATTTGACTGAATAGGAAAGAAAGGAAAAAATAGGAAAAAAAGGAAAGGAGACTTATGACTGAAACCATCTTCTCCCCCTCATTTGGAAATCGCCCGTCCTATCTGGTGGGTCGCGGGAACGTGATTTCGACATTCATCTCCGGTCTTGAGCAGGAGCCGGGCAATCGAGACCGAGCCATGCTCATGCTCGGCCAGCGAGGCAGCGGCAAGACGGTTCTTCTGTGGGAACTTGCCGACCGCGCACGCAAGCTCGGTTTTGTTGTCGCCACACCCACCGTAGCCTCCGAAGATATGCTTGAGCGCATTGTTGAAAAAATCCAAGAAGCAGGCGAGCCTTATGTCAGCAAGCGTCATCTCCCCAAACTTTCTGGCGGTAGCTTGAGCGTCTTCGGCTTCTCAGCCGGTCTCGAGTTCACACGCGATGTGCAGGAGACCAAGAGTTTCCAGTTCAAACTCACGCAGCTGGCGCGCAAGCTGACCGAGCAGGGGCACGGCATCCTCATCCTTATCGATGAGCTCCAAGCTAATTCACCTGAGATTAGACAGCTCGTCACCGCCTATCAAGAGCTGGTCGGTGAGGGACTCAACGTCGCGCTTGTTATGGCAGGTCTCCCGGGAGCCGTCTGTGCAACGCTCAATGACCGCGTGCTGACATTTCTCAACCGCGCTCGCAAGGTCACGCTCGAACCGCTTTCAGTCGGAGATGTCGATGCCTATTATCAGCGGGCTTTCGAAGAGCTCGACCTTGATATTCCAGGCGATCTTCGCCTCCGTGCCGCTCGCGCAACCCAAGGCTCGCCCTATATGCTGCAGCTCATCGGCTATAACATCGGCAATCGCTGCAAGACAGGAGAACACGTAACGCCAGAGCAAGTCGACGGAGCTATCGAAGCGTCAAAAGCCGATTTCGAAAACGATGTTTGTGAAACGACGCTCGCCGCGCTATCGGACCAAGACGTCGCGTTTCTCGACGCAATGACTGATGACGAAGACGCCGTTTCGCGCATTTCCGATGTAGCGAAACGCATGTCAGTCACACCCGACTATGCGCAAAAGTATCGCCGGCGCCTCATCGACGCCGGCGTAATCGAACAGGCGCGCCGCGGTTACGTGCGTTTCGCCGTTCCATATATGGCTGACTATCTGCGCAGCCAACTCTAGGCAGCCACCACAAAGGGGACAGGCACCTTTGTGGCGGCTTGGGCCCGGTTTGTCTCGATCTGTAACAGGTAGAGACGATTTGGCCCGCCAGATGTTACATATCGAGACAGAAGATTCTAGTCGCAGGCGATGTCGAGGTTCTTGCCAATGAGGCCTACGTAGCCGCCCTCGGCAGCCTTGGGGCTGTCAGCATGGCAGAGAACCCACTTGTCGGCCTTCCAATAGCAGTAGCTGTCACCGGCGGCAGGCATGTCGGTTGCGGCCTCGGGGCGCGGGCCGTTGGTGCCGGCGGGCAGCGCCACCATCACCTGGAAGCCCCCATCGTCGACCATGCACGGCGTGTAGTGAAGCGTGGTGTTGAAAACCTCAACAAGCGTGCCAGCCGGCACGCGGAACGCCTTGACGCACGCGGTGTCGAGCTTGCCGTCCTCGATCTCCCAACGATGCGCCACGAGCAGAATAAAGTCGCGCGCGCCCAGGTTGAACTCGCTCGCGCGGTGGTACTCCAGGCAGTTGAGACGCGTGTTGTGGCCGTTGCACCAGCCCAGCTGGAACGGACGGCCACCAAACATGAGAAAGCCAAGCTTGTCGGCATCCTTGACGTCCTCGAGCTCCGGCGCACTTGCTACGTACTTGCTGCCCTCGGGAATGGGCGTGGCAGAGAGCGCCTCGAGCACGGGCGACGTGAGCTCGGACGAAACGTTATCCCAAACGTTGCCATAGGATTTGAACTCGGGATCGGAAACAGAATAGATATGCATGTTCACTCCTGTTCGTAAATGTGACTATACGAACATTCTAGAACAAACATGAGCGATTTTGAACGCTCGTCCCGACCAATCAACAAAAGGGCGCCCCCGCATAAGCGAAGACGCCCAATGCGCGCGTTTTGGGCGATAAAGCTCTTACGCCTGCTGATAGTGCAGATGCTTCTCGTCGATATCGGCCAGGTCGCGGTCGAGGTAGCGGCGCGCAAGCCAGTTGGCCATGGGGAGGTTCTGGTCCAGGTAGTTACCGCATTCCCCGGGAGCGGCACCGGGGACATCGCCCTCGAAGCCGGCGACAAACTCAAACAGCTCGCGGACGAGCGGCAAGACCTTCTCGCTCGTCAGCTCGCCAAAGACAACCAGGTAAAAGCCCGTGCGGCAGCCCATGGGGCCAAAGTAGACAATGCGGCTCGACCACTCGGCATGATTGCGAAGGAACGTCGCGCCCAGGTGCTCGATGGTGTGGCACTCGGCCGTGTTCATGACCGGCTCCTTGTTGGGCGTGGTCAGGCGCAGGTCAAACGTGGTGA
>CABURR010000023.1 GCA_902493985.1 uncultured Collinsella sp.
CGCGCCGAGAGTACTGCGGGGTCAGCCCGTGGGAGGCCAGGGCGCCGCTGACCGGTGGACGGCACCGAGCCGTACGCTTGGACTGAGAAGGGGGAGGCCTCGCGGCCTCCCCCTTTTTTTGCGTTTACGGGCTCTTGTCTCACATAGTAGCTGTGTTTTATAACCCTCGTTTGTCGCATCTTCTGTGAACGGGCTACAATAACTTAGTCTGTGCGATATGGAGGTGAACATGGCTGAAGCTGGTATCGGCGTTGATATCGTCGAGATTTCCCGCATGAAATCAATACTTGAAAAGACGCCGTCGTTTGCTCGGCGTGTGTTTACCGAAGAAGAGCGTGCGTATTGCGATGCATCATCGCGCCCCGCTGCTCACTATGCCAGCCGCTTTGCTTCGCGCGAGGCGGTACTTAAAGCTCTCGGCACGGGTTTTAGTCAAGGCGTTGGTCGCAAGGATGTTTCGGTTACGCGTGATAAACTCGGCAAACCGAAAGCGCTGCTTTCGGGCCGTGCTCTCGAGATCGCTCAAGAGCTGGGTGTTGTTGAGGTCGCTCTTTCCATTACGCTTACAGGAGACTTAGCCGTTGCGAATGCCATCGCGATTACCGAAGATGCTCGGCCTAAGCCAAAAGAGGAAAAGGTGAGTACCAAGAAACGCGTAGCGCAGACATTTAAAGAGGCTCGCTCTGTTTTAGATGAGCTTGAGCAGCTGCAGAATTCAGCATTGACGGAGCACCTGGGCGATGCTTCGCAAGATACGCTAGGAGCATAGATGAAACCGGTTTTGAGTACCGAAGAAGTCGTTCGTCTCGAGGATATCATCGAACGCGAAGGGACTTCGAAGGCCGAGCTTATGGAGCTAGCGGGTGAGTTTGCCGCCAACGAGGTCTTGAAGCTCAATCCCGATCGGGTTCTCGTTCTGGTCGGTTTTGGTAATAATGGCGGCGACGGTTGGGTTGCCGCCGATATTCTGAGCCATAAGGGTGTGGACGTCGATATCGTTTCTCCGGTTGAGCCGGATGAGATTCCTGCTGCTCTGGCACGTCATGTTGCTCGTCGTACTGCCGGCCGCGATGTGCACGTTTGCGTCGGCCCCTCGCGTGACGAACTCGAGGTTTTGATCGATAAGGCCGATGTTGTTGTCGATGCCATTTTTGGTACCGGTTTCCACGGGAATCTGCGTGCGCCGTTCTCCATCTGGATTCCTACGGTCAATGAATGCGCCGATTGTGTCGTATCCATTGATGTCCCCTCGGGCCTGAATGCCGAGACGGGCGTTGTTGATGACGACTGCATTCGTGCCGAGCATACGGTGACGATGATTGCGCCCAAGATTGGTCTGTATAGCGCTGATGGTCCTGAGTATGCTGGCGATTTGATCTGCGGCAATCTTTACGACCGTCTTGACGAGGTCATCGATGATGTCGAACACGCCGCCGAGATTGTCGAGCCCGGTGACTTAGTCGATTACTTTGCTCCACTTCCTACGAATATCGATAAGTATTCCCGTGGCTCTGTGCTTATTGTCGCCGGATCTGCGCAATATCCTGGTGCTGCCATTATGGCGGCCAAGTCTGCAGCTCGCGCGGGTGCTGGTTACGTGGCAGTCGCGGCTCCTGACGCCTGCGCCAATCTTATTCGCATGGCACTTCCTTCGATTCCCGTCTTTGCTATTCCGTCTGATTCCCGCGGCTCCTTTGGCGCCGCTGCGCGCATGACGGTGTGCGAGATTGCAAAGAAGTACAGCTGTGTACTGTGCGGTCCCGGTATGACGACATCTGCCGGCGCTATGCAGGTGGTTTCGGGCTTGCTCGAGCTTGATGTGCCGCTTATCTTGGACGCCGATGCACTCAACTGCCTTGCTAAGATTGCCATTGACGGTATTGATAGTAATCCCGAGATGTATCGTCGCGAGCAGCCGTTGGTTATGACGCCGCACTATCGTGAGCTTTCGCGTCTGGTTGCCGGTGACGAGGTGAACGACCTTGGTACCGCGATTGCGGCCGCGCAGAAGGTTGTCTGGGCTGCAGGCTCCGACAATCTGGTGGTCATTGCCAAGGGGCCGACGACGGCTATCTGTGGCGTTGAGCGTGTGCTGCTGCCGCTCTCGGGTCCGGCTTCTCTGGCAACTGCCGGTTCGGGTGATGTTCTCGCGGGTATTTTGGCCGGCACGCTTGCCACCATGCGCGACGAGATGGATCGTTGGGAGTTGCTGTATTCGTACGCCGTCGCACTTCACAGCTACGCCGGTTTTGCCGCGGCGACGGAGTATGGTGAGAAGAGCGTCATCGCGACCGATCTTATCGACTTGATCGGTCCTGCCATGGAGCTGGCGGCAAAGGATGCGCTCGAAGATCTGGGAATCATGGACGAAGGGTCGGATGACTAATCATGAATAAAGCCGATTTGACGCGCTGGTCCTGGGTCGAGATCGACCGCGGGGCGCTCCGTCGCAACACGAGGGCCTATAAGAACTTGCTGAATCCACGTCAGCGCCTGTGCTGCGTGGTCAAGGCCGATGCTTATGGTCATGGAGCTGTTGAGTGCGCCAAGATCATGTATTCGGCCGGTGCCGACATGTTTGCCGTGGCGACGGTTAACGAGGGCGTTGAGCTCCGACAGGGCGGGATTACGAAACCCATCCTCATCCTAAGCGAGCCGCCTATCGAGGCCATTCCGACGTTGCTCGAGTTTGATATCATGCCCTCGGTCTATACGTCTGACTTTGCTCTTGCGTATGGCGAATGTGCCGTCGCGGCGGGCAAAGTGGGCAAGTATCATCTCGCCATCGAGACGGGCATGAATCGTATCGGCGTTCACTACACGCAGGTTGTCGACTTTGTCCGCGGTATAAATTTTCATCGCGGTATTCAGTGCGACGGCGTATTTACGCACTTCGCCACGGCCGATGAACCTTCGGGCTGGGACTACAAGCTGCAGTGCCAGCGCTTTACCGAGGCCGTTCAGGCCATTAAGGATGCGGGTTTTGAGTGCGGTATCGTGCACTGCGCCAACACGCCGTCCTCGATGCTCGACCCCTCGATGCATTTTGATATGATCCGCGCCGGCGTTGGCTTGTATGGCATGCAGCCGTGCGAGCTGAGTGGCCGCGTGATGCAGCTTGATCCCGTTATGAGCGTCCATGCGCGTGTGACGCGCGTGGCGCACCCTGCGATGGGTGAGGGCGTGGGCTACGGTTTTACCTACCGCGTACCGCGTACGCGCGTTCAGATCTGCACGCTGCCGATCGGTTATGCCGATGGCCTATCGCGTACGCTTTCCAATCGTATGGATGTGCTGTATCGCGGCGAGCGCGTGCATCAGGTTGGCAATATCTGCATGGACCAGTTTATGGTCGCCATTCAGTCCAACCCGGCACACGAGATTCCCGAGGCCGAGTATGGTGACGAGATGATCATTGTCGGCCGCGATGGCGATGCCGAGATCACTATGGACGAGATGGCCCGACTGCGCGGAACGATTAACTACGAGGTCGCCTGCGGCTTTGGCATGCGTCTCGACAAGGTCTACGTGTAGGAGCCGCTATGGGCGTCATGCACATCCCCGGTCATAGCCATCAGGCGCCACGTGAGGTCGCACTCGAGGAAATTGAGGCCGTTCTGGGCGATTGTCACCTCTGCCAGCTCTACCAGTCGCGTCACAATATCGTGTTTGGCGTGGGAAACCCCCGCGCCCGCGTCATGTTTATCGGTGAGGCGCCGGGTCGCAACGAGGATTTGCAGGGCGAGCCCTTTGTGGGGGCGGCAGGCGAGGACCTCAACGGCATTTTGTCGCTGGCGGGGCTCAAACGCGAAGACGTCTACATTGCCAACGTGCTTAAGTGCCGCCCGCCGGGAAACCGCAATCCGCGTCCCGAGGAAGTGCTGGCTTGCTCGCCGTTTTTGCGTGAGCAGATTCGAAGCATCTGGCCTGATATTATCGTGACGCTCGGCAACCCCGCGACGCACTTTGTGCTTAAGACCGAGATTGGCATTACTAAGCTGCGCGGCAGGTTCCACCAGATGGGGCATTTTGTAGTAATGCCCACTTTTCATCCGGCAGCAGCGCTGCGCAATCCGGCGTGGCAGGAGCTGCTGGAGGAAGACTTTAAGATGCTGGGCGATTATCTGGAGCGACATCCCGCACCAGAGGACGCCTCGGAATAATAAGGAGCATATATGTCCCTGGAGCGCCTGGGGGTAGGTACTTACAAAACGACTTGCGCTGCCGATACGGAGTACTTTGGCGAGCTAATTGCACCGTGCCTTGAGGACGGCGATGTGCTCATCCTGACCGGTGGCCTGGGAGTGGGCAAAACTCACTTTACCAAGGGCGTCTCGCGCGGGCTGGGCGATGAGCATATGGTTACGAGTCCTACGTTTGCGCTCATGGCCGTTCATGATCAAGGCCGTATTCCGCTGTTTCACTTTGATCTATACCGTCTGGAGCATGCCTACGAGCTCGAGGATACGGGCATTTTCGATGTGCTGGGCTATGAGGGTGCTTGCCTGCTGGAATGGGGCGAACAATTCCAAGACGAGCTGACGGATGAGTATCTTTCGGTGACGCTCAAGCGTGATGAGGGCGACAGTGATGTGCGAACGATAACGCTCGAGGCGCACGGTGACCGCGCAATGGAGCTTTCCCATTTGATTGATAAGGCTGTACAAGATGAGCTTGCATAACGACAACGCGCTGGTGGTGGCGCTCGATACCTCGACCGACATGCTTGCCTGCGCGGCAAGCTGGATTGATGGGCAGACGGGCGAGACGAAGCTCGTGAGTGGCGACCACATGTGTCGCCGTCACGCCAACGTTGAGCTCGTGAATACCGTTGATGGCGTGCTGGCTCAAGTCGGTCTGGATCGCAGCGATGTTGGTTGCTACGTGGTCGGCCGCGGCCCGGGGTCGTTTACGGGTGTGCGCATCGGCATCTCCACTGCCAAGGGCCTCGCACGTGGTGCCAATGTTCCGCTGCTGGGCGTGTCAACGCTTGACGCTTGCGCTTGGACGGCGTGGAAGGCTGGCGTGCGCGGCAAGCTTGGTATCTTGGCCGATGCTATGCGCGGTGAGGTATATCCGGCGCTGTATATGCTGGTCGATGAGGGCCCCGAGCGTCAATTTGAGCGCGAACACGTGGTCAAGGCCGCCGTGGCGCTTGATGAGTGGCGTCAGACCGCGGGCTGGGATCAGGTTCAGCTAACTGGTGACGGTCTCGTGCGTTATGGCAAGCTGCTGGGTGAGGACGAGATCGCCCGCTGCGTGGAGCGCGACCTGTGGTGGCCTTCGGGCGAGGGCTTGCTGCTCGCGCACGCTGCGGGTGACGGCGATCCGGCTCGCGTCCTGCCGATTTACACGCGCCTTTCGGATGCCGAGGAAAACGAGCGCAAGCGTCTTGGTCTTGCCGAGAGTGCGCAGAGCGAAATTACGGGCGTTGCCGATGAGCTCGCCGGTCGTCATCTGCAGTTCCGTCCCATGGGCGCGGCGGATGCCGAGGGCGCGAGCGCGTTAGAGGCTGCCTGCTTTGAAGGTGCCGGACACAAGGCGTGGACGCCGGGCATGTTCCTGTCCGAACTGGGCGAGGACGTCGCTGCGCCGCGTAGTTGGTGGGTGGCACACGACGACGGCAAGCTGCTGGGCCTTGCCGGCGGTATGGTCGTGGACGGTGATGTGCAGATTCTGGATGTCGCCGTCGACCCGGCACATCGCCGTGAGGGCATTGCCCGCAAGCTGCTGTCGCATGTGAGCTATGATGCCCAGATGCTCGGCTGCACCACGGCTTCGCTCGAGGTCGAGGACGGCAACGAGGGAGCGATCGCACTTTATAACGCTCTGGGCTTTACCGAGGCTGGCCGTCGCCGCGGCTACTATGGTGCCGGCAAGGATGCCATCGTCATGACGGCTCCGCTGCCCCTCGTGCTTCCGGTCGACAATGCTTCGCCCGAGCCGACGGCGGCAGAGCAGCGCGTATGGCCGCTGCCTGCGCCCGGGCGCTCCGAGGGGGAGCGTGCCGAAATTGAACGCCGCCGCCTAGTGCTCGCTATCGAGAGTTCCTGCGACGAGACGGCCGTGGCGATTATCGATGCGGATGGCAATATGCTGGCCAACCAGGTGTCGACGCAGATTGATTTCCATGCCCGTTTTGGCGGCGTGGTGCCCGAGATCGCCTCGCGCAAGCACGTTGAGGTGATTGTGAGTGTCGTGGATGCGGCGCTCGAGGATGCCGCAGCATCGCTTGGTCTTGAGGGTGGAGCCATTGCCCCCAGCGAGCTTGCCGCCGTGGGCGTGACACAGGGTCCGGGCCTGGTGGGCGCCCTTGTGGTGGGCGTTGCCTTTGCCAAAGGCTTTGCCTACGCTGCCGGTAAGCCGCTCGTATGCGTCAACCATCTGGAGGGGCACCTGTTTGCCAACTTGCTGGCGCAGCCCGACCTCAAGCCTCCGTTTATCTTTACGCTTGTCTCGGGCGGGCACACCATGCTCGTGCACGTAAAGGCATGGGGCGACTACGAGGTGCTCGGTGAGACGCTCGACGACGCCGTGGGCGAGGCCTTCGACAAGGTGGCCAAGGCGTTGGGCCTGGGCTATCCCGGTGGCCCCATCATTTCCAAGCTGGCCGAGACGGGCAATCCCCGCGCGATCGATTTCCCCCGTGCGCTTAACAGCAGGGGAGACTATCGTTTCTCGCTTTCGGGCCTCAAGACGGCGGTGACGCTCTACATCGAGCAAGAGACCAAGGCCGGGCGCACGATTCACCTGCCCGATCTGGCGGCTTCGTTTGAGGCAGCTGTCTTTGACGTGCAGTACAAGAAGGCCAAAAACGCATTGCACGCTACCGGATGCAAGGAATACTGCATCGGTGGCGGCGTCTCGGCCAACCCGCATCTGCGCGAGATGATGATCAAGAAGCTTGGGCGTCAGGGGATTCGCGTAACGGTGCCGCCCTTGTCTGCCTGTACCGATAACGCAGCCATGATCGCGGAGGTCGCTCGCCGTAAATTCGACCGAGGTGAAATCTCGCCGTTCGACGTCGACGCCGATCCAAACATGACGCTGTAGCTGGTACGGCGCGGTCCCCGGACGGAGGGGCCGGATATAAGGTTTCCTGCTATACAGTCCTGCGCAAGACGAAGGCCACATTAAGTGGCCTTCTTTGCGTGCGGAACTCGCGATAAACCTTATATCCGGCCCCTCCGTCCGGGGACCTTTCTGTATCGATATAGCTTCTGAGTCGATATAGCTTCTGGGCTGGTTTGGCGTCGACAACGTCCAGCAAGGTTAACAAGCCAGCGTCGAATTTCCGGCGTTCTTTAGCTGAAAGAAAAAGTTGGCGTGCGGAGCTTTGCTCCGCATTTGGGATGGGAGCCCCTGAGAGCCGCGGGAGCCGGGCGGCGCATATGAACTTTATCGCGAGTTCCGCACGCAAAGGAAAGCACTTAATGTGCTTTCCGTCTTGCGCAGGACTGTAGAGCAGGAAAGTTCATATGCGCCGCCCGGCTCCCGCGGCTCTCAGGGGCATCTCTCATGCAAAAACTGTCGTTCGGTAAAGTCCGAGGTCAGTGGCGTTTTATACCGAGAAATCCAAAAAAGTTGAAAATTCATTACAAATTTGCGTTGACTTTAGGTAACTAAAGTTTCATACTCCTTTTCAACCACTGGGGGATGTGAACACGCACGGATCGTTCGCATCATGATTGAAGAGGATTTCTTAGACATGTTCACGCATCAGCTAAACATTATCAGCGTAGTAATTATCTGATGCGGGTTAGCACATACAGCTAGCCCGTACGATAACGGGCGGCTGATGAAGATGAGGGCCGTCGAGCGCAACCGACGGCCCTCATTTTTTATGTCTAGGAAGTTCTTTTTAGAGGAGGAAATGTAATGAACGGAGTTTTGCTCATGGTTGTGGCCGCGGCGGTGCTCGCCTGCGGCTATCTGGGCTATGGCCGATGGCTGGCCAACAAGTGGGGCGTTGACAAAGAGGCCCTCACGCCGGCCAAGCGCATGAAGGACGGCAAGAGCTTCTCGCCCGTCTCCGCCTTCACCGCGTTCTCGCACCAGTTCAGCTCGATCTGCGGTGCTGGCCCTGTCACGGGTACGATCGTCGCCATGGCCTTTGGCTGGCTGCCCGTCGTGCTCTGGGTCCTCGTCGGCGGCATCTTCTTTGGTGCCGTCCACGACTTTGGTGCCCTGTACGCTTCGATGAAGAACAACGGCAAGTCGCTCGCTCAGCTCATCGAGAAGTACATCGGCAAGACCGGCCGTCGCCTGTTCCTGCTGTTCTGCTGGCTGTTCTGCATCATCGTCATCGCCGCTTTCACCGACATGGTCTGCAAGACGTTCATGTTCACCCCGGCCGTTGACGCTTCTGGTGCTGCTACCGGTGCCATCGACTTCACCAAGTCCTATGCCGCCGGCTGCGCTGGTACCATCTCCATCCTGTTCACCTTCGTCGCTATCGCCTTTGGTTGGGCCCAGAAGAAGTTCAACCTCACCGGCGCTGCCGAGTTCGTCACCGGCGTGGTCCTCATGGTTCTCATGTTCGCCGTCGGTATGCAGTTCCCGGTCTACCTGGATAAGTTCCAGTGGTTCGCCGTCGTCATGGTCTACCTGGTCTTCGCTGGCGCTATGCCCATCCAGATGCTCAAGACCCCGCGTGACTACCTCACTTCCATTATGATGATCGTCATGATCGTCTGCGCTGTCCTCGGCATCGTCGTCCTGGGCGTCAACGGTCAGGCTACGATGACCGCTCCGGTCTTCACCGGCTTCTCCACTGCCTCCGGCATGATGTTCCCGGTCCTGTTCGTCTCCGTCGCTTGCGGTGCTCTCTCCGGTTTCCACAGCCTCGTTTCTTCCGGCACCTCTTCTAAGCAGGTCGAGAAGGAGCAGGACGCCGTCAAGGTCGGTTATGGCGCCATGATCGTCGAGTCCTTCGTCGGCATCCTTGCCATCATCGTCGCCGGCATCATGTTCTCCGACATGAACACCGCCGGTACCGGCGCCCTCAACGCTGGTGTCGCTTCCACCCCGTTCCAGATTTTCGCCGCTGGCATCTCCCGCGGTATGCAGGCCTTCGGTGTTGACGGCACGCTCGCTACCGTCTTTATGACCATGAACGTTTCCGCTCTGGCTCTGACCTCGCTCGACGCCGTCGCCCGCATCGCTCGCACCTCGTTCTCCGAGTTCTTTGCCCAGACCAACGACGCCCTGGCCATCGAGTCCAAGGCCGGCTACATGAAGGTCCTCGGCAACCCCTGGTTCGCCACGGTCGTCACCCTGCTTCCCGGTCTCGCCCTCGCTTTTGGTGGCTATGCCAACATCTGGCCGCTCTTTGGTGCTTCCAACCAGCTGCTCGGCGGCATGACCATGATCACCCTCGCCGTGTTCTGCAAGTGCACCGGCCGCAAGGGCTGGATGCTCTATGTGCCCGTCGCCTTCCTGCTCTGCTGCACCTTCACCTCGCTGGTCCAGAGCGCCATGGGCTGCATGACCGCCGTCCAGGCCTACGGTTTCTTCGGTACCATCCCGGCTACCGCCACCACGGCCGCCGTCTCCGTCGCCGCCACCAAGGGCCTGCAGCTCGTCTTCGCCGTCCTGCTGATGGTCCTGGGTCTCATCGTCGCCGTCAACTGCCTCAAGGAGTTCTTCGGCAAGGAGGCTGGCTCCATGCCCGACGAGGAGCCCGAGTGGTCCGAGATGGGCAAGGCCGAGTACGGCCGCGCCGCTGCCGCCGAGGCTCCTGTCGACGCCGAGGCCGCCAAGGCTTAGTCGACCTGACGAGTTGAACGTCACATCTATATGACTCGGAAAGACCGGGTCCGCGACTTCGCGGGCTCGGTCTTTTTTCATGCAAAAGCGGGTGACGCTCGAGTGTTCTCGCAGATGTTTTGCGTGGATAAGGGCGCGCGTTGTACCATATAGACGTATTTGTGTACATATGAAAGGGGCCCCGTGGCCAAGACGGTATATTCCGATAACCAAAATAATGTCGATGCCCTGGCTGAGCGTCTGAGCAGCCAGACGTCGCTTTCTGCCGAGCGTGCCAAGCTGGTTGCCTACGACCTGCTCTGCCGCAAGGCGCTCAAGATTAAGTCGAGTGCGCTGGCGCAAATTTTCCGCTCCGTCGATAAGGAATGTGACACCAAGGCGATGCGCGATGAACTTATCGCGGCAAATATCGTGACCAAGATCGAGGGTAGCGGCATTAACGGGCGCCCGGCGTTCTATACCATCAATGCCGAGATCCGTGATGCCCAGGAGCAGCCTGCCGAGTCCGTCGAGGATTTTGTCGTCGAGGATTCCGCTGACGTGCCTGCTGTGGAAGAAACTGCTCCGCGTGAGCATGTCGATACCGATGAGTTGCTCGATGAGAACGTCGTGCGTGCCTTTACGGCCAAGGCAGGACGCGGCGGTTTTGGCGGAGGTGGCAAGCGCGATGCGCAGCGCCGCGCCCAGCAGGAGCGCTTCCGTCGCGCCGTTGCTCAAAAGGGTGAGACGGATGCCGAGGCTGTTGAGACCGAGGTTGCTGCCGAGTCGCAGAAGCCCACGAAGGAGCAAAAGCCCGTGGAGGCCCAAGAGCCCAAGCGCCGTCGCGGTGCTCACTTTAAGGCTGCACAGCAGGATGCCGCGCGTGAGGTTGAAGAGTCTTCTGAGGTTGCAGACGATGTTGAAGAGTCTGCCAAGAAGGCTCCAGGTTCGTGTCGTCCCGGCCGCGGTTTTGCGGGACGCGCGTATCCCGTAAAGCATCAGGAGAAGGGCGAGTCGGTTTCGACCACCCAGGACGAGAAGGCCGTTGAGCCGGCGGCTCGCGAGCAAAAGCCTGTTGAGCCGCAGCTTGAGGTTGATGCCGAGGCCAAGGGCCAGCAGCCTACTGATGAGCAGGCGGAGCAGGGCGCGTCGAGCAAGCCTCGCCGCCGTCGCCATCGTGGGGGCCGCAGTTCCCATGCCGAGACTGCAGCCGAGAAGACCACGCCGCAGGACGAGGATGCGAAGGTCGAGGTTTCTTCGGGGCAGCCTAAGCGCCAGGCGGCGAAGGAGAGCAAGTCCGATCGTCCGCAGAAGCAGGCGCCTATGCCGAAGCGCGAGCGCAATTCCCAAGGCGATTCTAAACGCAAGTCTCAGAAGAAGCCGGAGTCTACCGCAGCAGATACTGCTGACCAGCAGCCCAAGTCGGCAGTCCACGGCGAGGTCTCGGCGTTTGCCCTTGCCCGCGTTTTAGGCAGGCAGCTGCTCAAAGTTGTCCCTACGCCTACGGCGCTCTCTAAGATCAAGGAGCAACAGACACAGATCGTAAAGGTCGAGGGCAAGGACGGCAAAAAGGCTCCGCAGCGCACTCAGCACAACGAGATGTCCAACCGCAAGATTGCCGAGGAAATCGCAATCATCCAGGCTTGGATCGAGCAGAATCGAGGTGCCGATACGCCGGTTGCCTCGCGCCGCCAGCGTGCCTACCAGATCTTTAACGACGAGAAGGCTTTTGACGGCAAGCACGGTGAGCGCTTGATCAGGCGTATGACCGAAAAGGGCATCAGCATGCAGGCGATCAAGGTCGCCCCCAATCGCCCCGTGCACTTTACGGGCTTCTTTACGCTGGGAGCCGACAAGCCGTTCATTATGGTCGAGAACCTGGACACCTACGACGAGATCGTCAAGCTGCTGCGTGGCCGCAAGCACGCCAAGCTCTTTGGCATCAAGGTGGGCGGCGTGATTTTTGGCGGCGGATGCAAGGCGAGCGTCTCGCATGCCTTGGACGATTATCTGGCCGAGATTGGCTATCGCTTTAACTACGTCTACTACGTAGGCGATATCGATCGCGAGGGCGCGCGCATCGTCGAACAGGCTCGCAATGCCAATGTGGTTGAGATTCGCCTGCATGCCGGCATGTACCGTGCCATGCTCGCCGAGCATAAGCGTCGCGTGAAGGCCGGCGGCGAGTGCGAGCCCGCGGCTGCCAACCAGGGCGTGCCGCAGAACCTGGCGGCGACGATCAAGGATCTGCCCATGGTTACGCGCGTGCAGTTCCGCAACGTGCTACGTGAAGGCGGGCGCATTCCGCAGGAGATTCTGATGACCGCAGACTATCGGGATGGCGACTCGGGAAGCTTCGACCGCATGCTGAACAACTAGGGACGTGTGGCCCCGACGGGCCGGGCATTAAGTTTGCTGCTCTACAGTCCTGCGCAAGACGAAGGCCACATTAAGTGGCCTTCTTTGCGTGCGGAACTCGCGACAAACTTAATGCCCGGCCCGTCGAGGCCACACGGCACGTTGTAGAAGGCGGCTCGCTTTTCGGAACTGGGCTGATATTTCAAGATGTAAGGCGCTCTTGGTCCTAATGGGCTTGGGGCGCCTGTCTTTTGAGGGTGGATTTTTGGGACATGCCTTGAAATCTATCTTAACTTCTCGTCCTGCACGACAAGTTGTGTTGTCTGGCGGGTTCGAATTCCTCCGCTTGCCCACAAGAAAGCGCTCCAGGTTCATAAGGGCCTGGAGCGCTGTGTTCTTAAGGGCTGGGACGGAGGGATTCGAACCCCCAACAGCCGGCACCAAAAACCGGAGTTCTACCGTTGAACTACGTCCCAATGTGTGGTGTTGCCCAAAAGCAACTCGTTTAGTTTACCTAATCTGCGAGGGCATCGCAAACACCATCGAGCAGGCGTACGGCGAGTGTCTGCGCGTCGCTGGCCGTGAAAGTGCCGTTGTAGCGCGTCATGCCCGTGAGCTCAATGCGAATGCGAGCCGGCTTCTGCTGCGCGGCGACATTGGCAGTGCGGATGCGCTGGGCCAGGTTGTGGCACTCGGCGAGGGCAATCGTGGCGCGCGGTGCGGCGTCGGCGGGCAGCTCGTCGCTTGCGATTTCGAGCACCAGGTCAACGTCGGTTGGGACCTCGGAGTCGCAGAGCATCATGCCGCTGTTGTCGGTCGTTGCCGTGGCGATATTCCACATGCGCGACGCAACACTGCGCGCGATGGGGTCCTCGCCGATAACGGCAATCTGGAAGCGCTCGAGCACGTTGGCGGCGCGAGCAAAACCGATGCGGGACTCGGCTTCGGTGACCGAGGGCTTGCCCTCCCACACATGGTGCAGGCGGTTGATGTAGGCGTAGGTGTCCTGGAAGGCCATGCCGTCGGCAAACAGGCCGACATTTTCCTGGAACTGCTGCAGGGCGGCCTCGGTATGCGGACCAAAGTAGCCGTCGTCTTCGCCACAGGCAAAGCCCAAAACGTTGAGAGCGCGCTGCAGGGCCTGCACATCGGCGCCATGGAAATTGGGCATGCGCAGATAGAGGGTGCGGTCGCCCAGCTTATACGAAGCGTCTACAAGGGCGCTCCAACAGGGGATATCGACGGCATGACCGGCAGCAAGGCCGCTGTCGAGCCTGAAGGTGCTGACGGCCTGCTCAGTGGTGGCTCCAAAGTACTTGTCGGTGACTTCGGCGGCATCAATCGTGTAGCCGAGCTGCAGGAGACGAGACTGCACGTCCTCGACGGCTGCTCCTTGCATGCCCGTTGTAATAGGTTCCATGAACGAACCCCTTTCGGCGTACCATTCGTACTATTTGAGCGTCTGTCGGATAGACAACGCAAAGGGATGCATAAACATGCACTCAACAGTGTAGCAAGTTGTGCCTAAATACGCTGCTGACAGGTTTTATAACACCCGTTAGTTAAGGCGCTCCACAAAGAAATCTGCCATGGAGAGGAACAGCTCGCGTGCGTGCGGATCAAGCTCAACGTTCTCGATGGCCGCTTTGGCCTTAGCGGTCAGGTCGAGCGCGTAAGTGTGGGCGTAATCGATGGAGCCGGTTTCCTGAAAGATCTCCACGGCGCGTGCGAGCTGCGCGGGATCATCGGTACCCGAGGAAAGAATCGCCTCGACCTCGTCGTGGTGGCGCTCATCAGAGAGGGCGTGTACGGCGACAAGCGTGCGCTTGCCCTCGGTGATGTCGGTGCGGAAGTCCTTGTTGGCGGCTTCCTTAGCGCCGACAAGGTTGAGCAGGTCGTCCTGAATCTGAAAGGCAAGGCCCGTGTGCAGGCCAAAGGCGCGCAGCGCTTCGATTTGCTCATCGCTGCCGCCGCCGATAATGGCTCCGGCGGCAAGCGGCGTGGCTCCGCTGTAAAACGCGGTCTTGTGCGTCGCCATGTCCAGGTAGTCATCAACCGAGATATCAAAGCGCCCGTCACGGACCCAACCCAGGTCGAGCGCTTGACCCTCGATGGTGCGGACGATCATCTCGGTTAGCTCGTGGAGCACGCGCAGCTTCACGTCGGACTCCAGCGTGGGGTCGTCGAGAACGGTCTTGGTGACCATGGTGAGCGCCAGGTCGCCACAATTGATGGCAAGCCCCGTGCCCTCGGTAAGGTGCATGCAGGGCTTGCCTCGACGAAGCTGTCCGTTGTCGGCGATGTCGTCGTGGATCAGCGCGCCCGACTGGAAATGTTCGATGGCTGCCGCAGCGCTGCGGGCACTCTCAAAGCTACCGCCCACTGCGGTTGCGGCGAGCATGCAGATAAGCGGGCGGTGGCGCTTGCCGGCGTTGGCCGTAAAAGCCGAGAGCGGCGCGTACAGGTAGCGCTCGATATCGGCAGAGGTCGCCTGTCCGTCAAAGAACGTGGCCAGATAGTCGTTAATCTGGTCAAAGTGCTGGGCTAAAAAGCTGGTAAACGGACTGGACACGGGTTCTCGCATTCTTTCTGAGGTTGCATTGGTGCAATATGCAGACAACATATTGCCACATCAGGGCGTTTGGCGCGGCAGTTTTGGCGATTTAGGACAACGGGCGTGCGTTTGATGGAGCGCGCCTAAATCAGCCTAAAATGCTCGAGCGCCGCAACGACACCGTCGTGATCGACGGTGTCGGTCACGTAATCGGCCTTATCCTTGAGATAGTCCGGCGCATTGCCCATGGCGATACCGACATCGACGGCGTTCATCAGCGAGACGTCATTGCTGGCGTCGCCGATGCCGTATACGGTTCCGTGGTGGGGATCGAGGGCATCGAGTACAGACTGGATGCCCCCGCGCTTCGTGCATTCGCGGGGCGAGATTTCGGTTACCTCGAGTTCGAGCTCGTTAAAGCACAGCAGCGGCTCAAGTGCCTTATCTTGGGCGATGCGGTTGGCGAGCGATGTAGACATCAAGATCTTGTAGACACTGTAATGTTGCAGCTGCGTGACTGCGTCGCCCAGGGTGCGCGCGTATCCGGGGGCATCGGGGGCATCGGCACTCATGCGCACGACGCCGTTGAGGCCCTCAAAGCGGATGACCTCGCCCGATTGCTCAAGGTAGGGGGCAAGACGCTGCAGCATACTGGGCGTCATCGACAGATCGCGAATTGCGTGTCCGTCGATCTCGGCGTAACCGCCCGCAAGACAGACGATGCCGGTCCAGGGCAGCTCAAGAAGTTTGGGGTGGATGCAGCTCAGGGTGCGTCCCGTGCAGATAAAGGCCATGTTGCCGTTGGCGACAAACTCGCGGATGGCCTGCGAAACCGCCTCGTTGGGGTAGGGGGAGAGGTCCCGCTCGTCTTCGGGAAGGTCTTGGGCGAGCCTGGGGTCTTGCCAGGCGAGCGTTCCGTCGATATCGAAGAAGCAAATATCGCCGCGCTTATGGGCTGCGCTGGCGGCGGGGGAGGCCGAGGCGGTGGGCACAAATTCCGGCTCGAGGCCCATGATCTGGTCAAAATGCTCTTTAACGCGGGGAACGGAGATGCCGATGACCACCTGGGCGGTCTTGTCCGTAATGATGAGGCCCTTGGCGCCCACCGCGACAAACGACGCGTTATCTGCAACGATGGAAGGGTCTGCGACCTCGACGCGCAGGCGCGTGGCGCAGTTGGTTGCGCCCACAATATTGCCAACGCCACCTAAAAGCTGAATTACCCGCTCAGCGAGGACGTGATCTTGATCGGATCGACTATTGACCTCGTCATTGGGAGATTGCTCTTTGGCAAAGCCGCTTTCCGTTAAACGATCGATTGCCGCGCGATTGGCAACATGATCCTCGCGGCCCGGCGTCTTAAGGTCATAGACCAAGATGAGTGCTCGAAAACTAACAAAAAAGATGAGGCTAAAGGCAAGGCCGATACCGAGCGCCAAAAGATAGGCACCGGCATGCGTGCGCATGAGCGGAATAAAGTTGAAGGCTCCCATCTCAATCAGGCCGCCCGAGAAGATGCCGACGATGCCAAAGAGATTCATGGTTGTGGCAAGGCAAGACGATAAGACGGCGTAGAGCAAAAAGAGCCCGGGGTGGGTGAACATAAAGAGAAACTCGAGTGGCTCGGTAACGCCGCAAACCACCGAGGCGACGATGGCGGGCAAAAGGATGACCTTAAGGCCGGCGCGGCGCTCTGGTTTTGCGGTGGAGTAGAACGCGGCTGCGATGGCGGGAAGGCCAAAGAGCTTGACCCAGCCGGTGGCGGTAAAACCGGCCCACGGCGCAAGCTCATTAAGGGGGCGCGTGCTATGGGAGAGGATGGGGAGCAAGCTGCTCCACGTGGCGTAGATGCCGTCGTTAATGACCAGGTTGTCGTAGTAGATCGGCATGTAGAGCAGGTGGTGCAGCCCCATGGGCTCGAGCGCTCGCTCCAAAAGCACAAAGATGCCCACGCCAAAGGGGCCGACGCTCGTAAGTGCATGGCGCAGCGTTTCGGTCATTGCGTATACGGAGGGCACGATGGCGGCCGAGATAGCGGCAAGGGCAAACACGGCAAAAAAGCTGATGAGGTAGACCAGCGAGGAGCCCGAGAAGGTGCCGAGCCAATCGGGAACCTTGGCATCGTAGAAGCGGTCATGGATGGCGACGACGGTTGCCGATACCGCCAGCGGGCCGATAATGCCGGTGTCGAGCGTCTTGATGCCGTCGATGATGGTGATGCCGCTAGCGGAGGTCAAAGACGACGGGTACTTAAGTCCAAGATTGTCTCCGCTCAGCTTAATGATCTCGCTCAAAAAGAAGCAGTAGGCAAAATAGGCGACGAGAGCCTCGAGGCAGCAACGAGCCGGTTGTTTTTGGGCAAGACCGATGGGCAGCGCTACGGCAAAAAGGAGCGGGAGGCGTTTAAAGACCGTCCACGAGCCGCGCTGGATGATGGTCCAAAAAGCGTACCAAGGGGTTCCGTATACGGCGAGATCGCCGACGATGTCCGCAGTCGTTGCGAGAGCGGAGACGCCGACCATGAGGCCTGATATAGAAAACAGCATGGCGGGCGCGAACATTGCCCCGCCAAAGCGTTGGATTTTTTGCAGCATGTTCTGCCTTCCGAATATCGAGGCGCGTTGCGCGTGGGGAAACGTTTAAACAATGGATTCATTGTAGAGGACCAGACGATTGTCGTACCGGCAGTTTTGAGCAAAACCGATTTGGGCATGACAGAAACCGTCAACGGTTAAATCCTGTCGCTTTACCGATATTCGGTTTAAACAACTTTAAGAAATGCTATCGTGCCTAGCCGGAAATGAATAATGTAGAGGTGAAACAATGCCAAAAGCGATATACGAAGGAATCTACCGAGAAATACGCTCGCGCATCATTAATGGGACCTATGCGTTTCAGGAGATGCTGCCAACCGAAGCCGAGCTGACCGCGGAGTTCGGATGCACTCGCAATACCGTCCGTCGCGCCTTGGGTATGCTGGCCGACGGGATGTTTGTGCAGCCCATACACGGCAAGGGCGTGCGCGTTATTTGGCTTAAGGGCGAAACCGACATGTTGGGCGCACTCGAAGAGGTTGAGTCGTTTGGCGAGTTTGCAAAGCGCAACAATGCCGTTGCATCGACGGACGTTAAGTCTTTTGAACATCTGGTTTGCACCGAGCAACTCTCTCGTCACCTGGGCTTTAAGGTGGGCGAGGAGTTGATTCGCGTAGTGCGTGTCCGAAGCCTCAACGGCAACGCGCGCCAAGTGGACCATGGCTATTTTTTGGCGTCGATCGCCAAGGGCCTGACTCCCGAGATCGCGGCAGATTCTATTTACGGCTATCTGGAGCACAAGCGCGGTGTCAAAGTGATGGCGAGCCGTCGTACGGTGAGTGTCGAGCTCGCCAACGATGAGGACTGCAGCTATCTTGACCTCGGCAAATACAACTGCGTTGCCGTCATGGAGAGTCAGTCGTACACCTCGGATGGCATCTTGTTTGAGGTGACGCACACTCGCACACACCCCGAGATCTTCCATTACCGCGTCAATTCCAAGCGATAGCCGGCTAGCTCGCAGCCTGACGAGACTCATGCCCTCAAAGAGAAAACGCCCGGTCAAACCGACGATGCATCGGCTTGACCGGGCGTTTTCTCTGCATTTGATAACAAATAATTGTTTATACAAAACTTGTCAAGTATTAAGTTGAAATTACCGTTCACCGAAGTTTTTCTACCGCTCTAGTAATACTTGTTCAAACAAGTAGCCAAATAGCGTATCGTACAAATCAGCAAAAGGGGCAAAGTCCCCGAGCCAATCTCCGAAGGCGGCGGCAAAGGGTGCCGCCACGGTGTGAAAGGGTGGATTGTAATGAAGAACGAAATGAGCAGAAGGCAGTTCCTGGGCTTTGCTGGTTCCGCGGCTGCGGTTCTTGGCCTGGGTCTCGTGGGCTGCGGTGGTTCTGCCGGCTCCGGCTCCTCTGCTTCTGGTGACGCTGCCGAGGTCTACTTCCTCCAATTCAAGCCCGAGGTCGACAAGGAGTGGAAGGAGATCGCCAAGGCCTATAAGAAGGAGAAGGGCGTCGAGGTCAAGATCGTGACCGCCGCTTCCAACACCTACGAGGAGAAGCTCAAGTCCGAGATGTCCAAGAGCTCCGCTCCGACCCTGTTCCAGGTCAACGGCCCCACCGGTCTTAAGAACTGGAAGGATTACTGCGCCGACCTGTCCGATACCAAGCTCCGCGGTGAGCTCATTGACGACTCCCTGGCTCTGCAGTCCGACGGCAAGGATGTGTGCATCGACTGGGTCCAGGAGAGCTTCGGCATCATCTACAACAAGCAGCTGCTCGAGAAGGCTGGCTACAAGGCCGAGGACATCAACTCCTTCGACAAGCTGAAGGCTTGTGCCGACGACATCCAGGCCCGCAAGGACGAGCTTGGTGTCGAGGGTGCCTTCACTTCCGCCGGCATGGACGACTCCTCCAGCTGGCGCTACACCACCCACCTTGCCAACATGCCGCTCTACTACGAGTTTGAGAAGGAGCACAACCAGGAGGACGACGAGATCAAGGGTGAGTTCCTCGACAACTACAAGCAGATCTTCGACCTGTACATCACCGACTCCACCTGCGATCCTTCGCAGCTTGCTTCCAAGACCGGCGACGACGCCACCAACGAGTTCGCAACCGGCAAGGCCGTCTTCTACCAGAACGGCTCTTGGGCCTACTCTGACCTCGTCAAGGCCGGCATGACCGACGATCAGATTGGCATGATGCCCATCTACATCGGTGTCGACGGCGAGGAGAACCAGGGCCTGTGCTCCGGCGGCGAGAACTACTGGTGCGTCAGTTCCCAGGCTTCCGAGGATGCCCAGAAGGCCACCGAGGACTTCATGTATTGGTGCGTCACCGCTGACACCCCGACCAGCATCATCGCCGACAAGATGGGTCTGACCGCTCCGTTCAAGAGCGCCAAGGAGACCACCAACGTCTTCTCGCAGCAGGCCGTTGCCATGGCCAAGGACGGCAAGAAGACCGTCGCTTGGGACTTCGTCTACATTCCCTCCGAGGAGTGGAAGAAGAACCTCAAGCAGGCTCTGATTGCCTACGCTGCCGACAACAGCAAGTGGGATGGCGTCAAGAACGCCTTCGTCGATGGCTGGAAGACCGAGAAGGCTGCTTCCGAGTAAGTAGTTGCTGCCCAAGCTATCTGATTAGCGACAGGGGGCGGGCAGACGTTGGTTTGCCCGCCCCCTGCATATTGAAAGGACCCTTTTATGGGCAAAGCACTCAAGCGCTGGTGGCCGCTCTTTATGCTGCCCACGTGCCTGGCGTTTATGATCGGGTTCGTGATCCCCTTTATCCAGGGCTTCTATCTCTCGTTCTGCCAGTTTATTATCATTAACAACGCGCACTTTGTCGGTATCGAGAACTACGTGCGCGCGCTGTCCGATCCGCAGTTCTCCACGTCGTTCTTCTTTACCGTGGCGTTTGCCTTCCTGTCGACGGTGCTCATCAACGTGATCGCCCTTGCCATCGCGCAGGCGCTCACCCGCAAGGCGCTCAAGGGCACCAATATCTTCCGTACGATCTTCTTTATGCCTAACCTGATCGGCGGCATCGTGCTGGGCTACATTTGGCAGATTCTGATCAACTGCCTGCTCTCCAACGTGGGCGCCCAGCTCATCGCCCTTAACTCTGCTGCTGGCTTCTGGGGCCTTATCATCCTGACCCTGTGGCAGCAGGTCGGCTACATGATGATCATCTACATCGCTGGTCTGCAGTCCATTCCGTCCGACTACATCGAGGCCGCCAAGGTCGACGGTGCTACGGCATGGCAGACGTTTTGGAAGGTTAAGATCCCTAACCTGATGCCGACCATCACCATCTGCCTGTTCTTGTCCATCACCAACGGCTTTAAGCTGTTCGACCAGAACCTCGCCCTTACCGGCGGCGCCCCCGCGCACTCCACCGAGATGCTCGCCCTGAACATCTACAACACGTTCTATTCGCGTGCCGGTATCGCATGGCAGGGCATCGGTCAGGCCAAGGCGGTTATCTTCTGCATCCTGGTCGTGGCCATCTCCATGATCCAGCTTAAGGCCACGAGGTCCAAGGAGGTGCAGCAGTAATGAAACGCGATAAGGTTATCAACCGCGCGCTCTCGATTTTCTTTACGATCCTGTCGCTCGCGTGGATCTACCCCGTGTTCATGATTGCGCTTAATTCTTTTAAGAAAGCGACCGCAATCAGCACCACCACGGCATTCGATCTGCTCACGCCCGAGACGTTCAACGGCCTCGCAAACTACATGCACGCCCTTAACGAGCAGGGCTTTGCCTCGGCATTTATGTACTCGCTCATCATCACGGTCACGTCGGTCGTGCTGATCTTGGTGTGCTGCTCCATGTGCGCTTGGTACGTGGTTCGTGTCAACAACAAGATCTCGAACTTCTTCTATTACCTGTTCGTGTTCTCGATGGTCGTGCCGTTCCAGATGCTCATGTTCACGCTGTCCAATTTGGCGGACCGCATCGGCTTCAACACGCCGTTCAACATCTGCTTTATCTACCTCGGCTTTGGCGCGGGCCTGGCGGTCTTTATGTTCGCCGGTTTTGTAAAGAACATCCCGCTCGAGATCGAGGAGGCGGCCATGATTGATGGCTGCAACCCGGTCCAGGTGTTCTTTAAGATCGTCCTTCCCATCATGAAGCCCACCTATCTTTCGGTCGGCATCCTCGAGACCATGTGGGTCTGGAACGACTATCTGCTGCCCTACCTTACGCTCGACTCCACCAAGTACAAGACCATTCCTATCTTGATCCAGTACTTCCGCGGCGGCTACGGCCACGTCGAGCTCGGCCCCATGATGGCCTGCATCATGATGGTCGTTATCCCCATCGTTATCATGTACATCCTCTGTCAGAAGTACATCATCGACGGCGTGGTGGCAGGTGCCGTCAAGGGCTGATGCCGTAACTGTTTTGCAAGTTTCTGCGGCGCCCCTCAGCGCGGCGCCGCATATCGAAAGGTAGAGACATGGCCGAGATCGTTCTCAAACATGTTCAGAAGGTGTATCCCAACAACGAGTCAAAAAAGAAGGGCTTCTTTGGCAAAAAGAAGAAGACCGAGGAGAAGAAGCACAACCTCAAGGTTACCGAGGACGGTGTGCTCGCTGTAGAGGACTTCAACCTCACCGTTCACGACCAGGAGTTCGTCGTCCTCGTTGGCCCCTCTGGCTGCGGTAAGTCCACGACGATGCGCATGGTCGCCGGCCTGGAGGACATTACCTCGGGCGATGTGCTCATCGACGGCAAGCGTGTCAACGACGTGGCGCCCAAGGACCGCGACATCGCCATGGTGTTCCAGAGCTACGCTCTGTACCCCAATATGACGGTGTACGAGAACATGGCATTTACGCTCGAGCTCAAGAAGGTTCCCAAGGACGAGATCGACCGCAAGGTTCGCTCTGCTGCCGAGATTCTGGGCATTACCGAGTACCTCGACCGTAAGCCCAAGGCGCTCTCCGGCGGCCAGCGCCAGCGTGTCGCTATCGGCCGCGCCATCGTGCGTGACCCCAAGGTCTTCCTGATGGACGAGCCGCTGTCCAACCTGGACGCCAAGCTTCGTAACCAGATGCGTGCCGAGCTCATTAAGCTGCGCCACGAGATCAAGGGCACGTTCATTTATGTTACTCACGACCAGACCGAGGCTATGACCCTCGGTGACCGTATCGTGGTCATGAAGGACGGCGTTGTCCAGCAGATCGCCACGCCGCAGGAGGTCTTCAACCATCCCGCGAACATCTTCGTCGCCGGCTTCATCGGCGTGCCGCAGATGAACTTCTTCGATGCCCAGCTGGTGCGCTCGGGCAACGGCTTTACCGTCAAGACCGAGGATATGAACGTGGCGCTCGCCCCCGAGACTTGCGCTCAGCTTGCCCTCAACTGGGACGGCGGCGACGTGAAGGAGATTACGGCCGGCGTGCGTCCCGAGCAGATCCTGCTTGCCGACAAGGGCGAGGAGGGCGCGCTCCAGGGTACCGTCGAGGTGACCGAGCTCATGGGCTCGACCGAGCATGTCCACGTGACCGCTCCCGACGGCCAGTTTGTCCTGATTATCCCCGTCGTCGACCTCGAGGCCAAGGGCGCGCTCAAGGCTGGCGACACCATCTGGTTCAAGTTCGAGAAGAACGCGACCCACCTCTTCGATAAGGTCTCTGGCAAGAACCTTATCTAGGCCCGGTGCATCCGGACCCTCCCTTTGGGCGACTGCGGTATTGCCATCCTTTTGCCGCGGTCACATATAAGGCTCCCCTCTCGTCCGCTGGGCGAGAGGGGAGCCTTTCTTTGTGTTGGGGTTGTCTGGCCGGTCGTTTGTCTCGATCTGTAACGGGTAGGGCCGATTTCGGACGTTAGATGTTACAGATCGAGACGGTTCCGCTGAGCTAACCATTTCATCTAAATCTGTAACACCAAAGGTGAATTTCAGCTGCTAGATGTTACAGACTGAGATAAACCCAAGGGAAGGGGCCGGTATGTCTCAATCTGTAACAGCTGGGACCGTTTTTACCGAGTAGCTGTTACAGATCGAGATTGTTTGGTCGAGTCGGGTCACAGGGTAACGTGCGGGCACAAAAAACGGAGCCGTGTTGCCACGACTCCGTTTCTCAAGAGGATGGGTAAGGGAAGCGAATTAGTTCAGGTGCCAGATCTCGTCGTTGTACTGGGAGATGGTGCGGTCGGACGAGAAGGTGCCGGCGTTGGCGATATTGATCAGCGTCTTGCGCATCCAGGCGTCCTGGTCCTCGTAGTCGGCCAGCACGCGCTCCTTGGTCTGGATGTACTCCTCAATGTCGAGCAGGGCCATAAACCAGTCCTTGCCCTTAATGTCATCGTGCAGGCGCTGCAGGCGCTCGGCGTTGCCGGTCGCCATAAAGGCCGGGTTGGTGATGAAGTCCACCAGCAGTTTAATACCGGGCTTGCGGTAGAGCACACCGGCGTCATAGGTGCCGTCGGCATAGAGCTGCTCGACCTGTTTGGACGAGGCACCAAAGGTATAGATATTCTCGTCGCCCACGAGCTCGGCAATCTCCACGTTGGCGCCGTCGAGCGTGCACAGGGTTAGGGCGCCGTTGAGCATGAACTTCATGTTGGAGGTGCCGCTCGCCTCCTTGGAGGCCAGGCTGATCTGCTCGGAGATATCAGCGGCGGGGATCACGCGCTCGGCGGCGGTGACGTTGTAGTTCTCGATCATGACGACCTGCAGGTAGGGAGCCACGTCGGGGTCGTTTGCAATCCACTGCGACAGCGTCAAGATCAGATGGATGATGTCCTGCGCGATAGTGTAGGCAGGCGCCGCTTTGCCGCCAAAGATGATGGTGACGGGGTGCTTAGGTCTGTTGCCGTTCTTGATATCGAGGTACTTCCAGATGATGTAGAGCGCGAGCATCTGCTGGCGCTTGTACTCGTGGATACGCTTGACCTGAACATCGATGATGGCGTTGGAGGGAATGGTCACACCCTGCTCGAGCGCCATGAACTGGCGCATGATGGCCTTGGCCTCGACCTTGGTGGCGGCCAGGCGCTCAAGAACGTCCTTGTCGTCGGCGAACTTGGCGAGCTTGCTCAGGTCGCCGGTGCTGCGCCAATTGGTGCCGATTACATCGTCTAGTAGGCTGGCGAGCGCGGGGTTAGCGCCATGGATCCAGCGGCGGAAGGTGATGCCGTTCGTCTTGTTGGAGAACTTCTCGGGATAAATCTCGTAGAACGGATGAAGCTCGGTGTCCTCCAGGATCTTGGTGTGGAGTGCGGCGACGCCATTGATGGAGAAGCCAAAGTGAATGTCCATGTGGGCCATGTGGACGGTGTCGTGCTCGTCGATGATGGCGACGCGCGGGTCGTCGTGCTCGGCCTTGGCAACCTCGTCGAGCTTGACGATAATGTCGGCGATGGCAGGGGAGACCTTCTGCAGGCTGGTGAGCGGCCACTTCTCGAGCGCCTCGGCAAGAATCGTGTGGTTAGTGTAGGCGACCATGGAGCGTACGATGGTCACGGCCTCGTCAAACTCGATGCCATGTTCGGTGGTGAGCAAGCGAATGAGCTCGGGGATGACCATGGTGGGGTGCGTGTCGTTAATTTGGACCACGGCGTAGTCGGCCAGATCGTGCAGGTTGCTGCCGCGCTCGACGGCCTCGTCGATCAGGAGCTGGGCGGCGTTGCTCACCATGAAGTACTCCTGATAGATGCGAAGTAGGCGGCCCTGCTCGTCGGAATCGTCGGGGTAGAGGAACAAGGTGAGGTTCTTGGCGATCTCGGTCTTGTCGAAGTCGATGGAGCTGCCGGGGACCAGGCCGTCGTCGACGCTCGCCAGGTCGAACAGGCGCAGGCGGTTCTTGGTGGGCTGGCCGTAACCGGGCACATCGATGTCGACGAGCTTGGAAGTAACGGCAAAATCGCCGAACTCGACGGTGTAGGAGCGGTCATCGTCGACTAGGATGTCCTGCTCACCGAGCCACTCGTCGGGGACGGCCTTCTGCTGGTTGTCGACAAAGCGCTGACGGAACAGACCGTAGTGATAGTTGAGGCCCACGCCATCGCCGGTCAAGCCCAGCGTGGCGATGGAATCCAGGAAGCATGCGGCCAAGCGGCCCAGGCCGCCGTTGCCGAGTGACGGCTCGACCTCGAATTCCTCGATCTTGTTGAGGTCGTGGCCTGCGGCGGTGAGCTGGTCCTTAACCTCGTCGTAGATGCCGAGGTCGATCATGTTGTTGATGAGCAGCTTGCCGATCAAAAATTCGGCGGAAATGTAATAGAGCTTTTTCTTGCCGTTGTTGAGCGGGCAGGCGGCGGAGCGCTCCTGCACGAGTTTGACCAGCAGCTTGTAAATGCGACGGTCGTCGAGCTGCTCGAGCGAGGTGCCAAAAGACTGCTCGGCGAGTTCCATGAGGTTAATTTGGGGCATGTTTTCTCCTGTGATGGGTTGTTTCATGTCTGCAATTCATAAGAAGCCCGCGCGAGGGGATTGGGGTGGCCTCGCGCGGGAAAAGCAAGCGCGTCCGCACGGTGGGGAGGGGTCGGGCGCGGTAGCTCCTATTGAGGAAGCTTGATTTCGGCTTCCGACGGGATGCGGAAGTAGGTCTCGGTCCAGTCGGTGAGTTTGTGCTCGAGCTCGCGGGTGATGGCGCCGTCGAGCATGCGCCAGGTCCAGTTGCCGCCCAGCGTGGCAGGGGTGTTGATGCGCGCCTCGTTGCCCAAGTTGAGCAGGTCCTGCATGGTGTAGATGCACGTGTCACTCACGCTGGCGGCGATGGTGCGATTGAGTGCATCTGCCATGGGTTCGCCGGCCTGCTGATGGGTGTACAGGGCTGCCTGCTCGCGCTGACGCGGGGTGGCCGTTCCCTCAAACCAACCGCGCGCCGTCTCGTTGTCGTGGGTGCCCACATAGGCGACGGTGTTGGCGATGTAGTTATGCGGCAGGTAGTACGAGTTGGTACCCTCAAAGGCAAACTGCAGGATCTTCATGCCGGGGAAGCCCGAGTTGTCGCGCATGTCGATGACGCCGGGGGTGAGGAAGCCCAGGTCCTCGGCGATGATGGGCAGCGTGCCGAGCTTTTCCTCGAGCGTCTTGAAGAACTTGAGGCCGGGACCCTGCGTCCACGAACCGTAGGACGAATCGGGCGAGGAGAACGGCACCTCCCAATAGGCCTCGAAGCCGCGGAAGTGATCCAGGCGGATGACGTCGTACATGTCGAGGGCGGCGCGAATGCGGCCCTCCCACCAGGAGAAGCCGTCGGACTCCATGGCGTCCCAGTCGTAGATGGGGTTGCCCCAGTACTGGCCGGTGGCCGAGAACTGGTCGGGCGGCGTGCCGGCGACGCTCACGGGATTGCCGGCGGCGTCGATCTTAAAGAGCTCAGGCGTCGCCCACATCTCGACGGAGTCACGCGAGACATAGATGGGCAGGTCGCCGATGATGAGAATGTCGCGCTCGTTGGCATAGGCCTTGAGGCGGCTCCACTGGCGATCGAAGAAGTACTGCGTCATCTGGTGGTAGAGCATACGCGCCGGATGGTCGGCGCAGACCTTGGCGGAAGCCTCGCCGCGGGTGCGGAGCTCCGCGGGCCACTCCCAAAACGCCTTGAGACCGCACTCCTCTTTGACGGTCATGAACTCACAGTAGGGGATGAGCCAGTCCTCGTTGGCCTGGATAAAGTCATCGAAATCGGCCGGCTTGTCGGCAGCAAAGCGCTCAGCGGCTCGGTCGAGAATCTGACGGCGGCCACCAAAGATAGCACCGTAGTCGACATTGCTGGGGTCGGATCCCAGATACACGCCATCGATATCGCGCTGCTCCAGATACCCTGCCTCGATAAGCTCGGCAAAGTCGATAAAGTTGGGGTTGCCTGCGCGGGCCGAGAACGACTGATAGGGCGAATCGCCATAGCTGGTCGTCGTAAGGGGCAGAATCTGCCAGTAATGTTGTTTGCACGAGGCGAGAAAATCGACGAAGTCGTAGGCATTCCAGCCAAAGCCGCCGATTCCGTATGGTCCGGGCAGAGATGAGACGGGCATGAGGACGCCGCTTGCACGCTCCATGAATGCGCTCACCAACCTTCTTGTTGTGGGGTCGGCCTGCCGATGGATGTGCAGTCCGCCTCCGATGTTCTGATCTGATACGCCTATTGTAAAACATGTTGTTTAAACATGTACAGGCAAGATAAAAAAGTTGGTCGATTTTCGGCGAATGGTTACATGCCATGAAAAAGCCCCGACCTCACAACGTGAGATCGGGGCAAGAGCGGTATGTAGGTTTTTGCTACTCGGCGTCGGCGAAGCCGTTGGGGTTGTGGCTCTGCCAGTTCCAGCTATCGCGGCACATGTCCGCGATGTCGTACTGGGCCTTCCAGCCCATCATGCGCTCGGCCTTGGAGGCATCGCACCAGTTGGCAGCGATGTCGCCGGCGCGGCGCTCGCGGATCACGTAGGGCAGCTCCTTGCCACAAGCCTTGGAGAAGGCGGCGACGACCTCGAGTACCGAGGTGCCGGTGCCGGTGCCCAAGTTAAAGATCTCGACGCCGGTCTTGCCGTTCATCCAATTAAGGGCAGCAACGTGACCAGAGGCCAGATCGCACACGTGGATGTAGTCGCGCACGCCGGTGCCGTCGGGGGTGGGGTAGTCGTTGCCAAAGACCTGAACGGCCTCGAGCTTGCCCACGGCGACCTGGGCGACATAGGGCACCAGGTTGTTGGGGATGCCCTTGGGGTCCTCGCCGATCAGGCCCGACGGATGAGCGCCGATGGGGTTGAAGTAACGGAGCAGCACGACGTCCCACTCGGGGTCGGCGGTGTGGACGTCCATAAGGATCTGCTCGATCATCCACTTGGTCCAACCATAGGGGTTGGTCGCGGGCTTCTTAGGATCCTCCTCGGTGACGGGCGGGTTGTTCGGGTCGCCGTAGACGGTCGAGGAGCTCGAGAAGATGATGGACTTGCAGCCATGGTTGCGCATGACGTCGATGAGCACCAGGGTGTTCTCGATGTTGTTGTGGTAGTACTCGACGGGCTTGCTCACCGACTCGCCGACGGCCTTAAAGCCGGCAAAGTGGATGACGCGGTCGATCTGATGGGTATCGAAGATCTTGTTCATCGCATCGCGGTCGAGCACGTTGGCCTCGTAGAAGGTGAGGTTCTTGGCGGCCTCGTCGCCCACGATGGTCTTGACGCGGTCGACGGCGACGGCGCTGGAGTTGGAGAGATCATCGACGATGACGACCTGGTAGCCACCCTCGAGCAGCTGAACGACGGTGTGCGAGCCGATAAAGCCGGCGCCACCGGTAACGAGGACGCAGGTGTCTTTGGGGTCGAGTGCTTTGGACATGTAGTCTCCTATCGAATCAGGAACACTTCTTCAGGGGAGTATAGCGCAGGCAGGGACGCCCAAATCGTGCGCTGTGGGAAAAGCAGAGGATTGTGCTAACGTACTCATAGAAGAGCTTGCGTACGCATAACCTGATCTTTGGCATTTGCTTACGGGCCGCTGACCTTGTAGTTTCCTGCCGTTCGTGGAAATCGTTGGGACGCGCCATATGTACGCTAATATGTATGAGTTGAGCGACATATAAATAAACATGTAACGGAGTACATATGTCACCAAACAGCGATTCCATCCTTTCCCAGGAGCTCTCGCGCCGCACTGCCCTCAAGGCCCTGTTCGGCGCCGCTTCTGCGGCAGTTCTTTTTGGCCTGCCCGCTCGCGCCCATGCGGCGGAGGCTTCCAAAGAAACCACCGATAAACTGAATGCCGCCCAGGCCCAGCTCGACGAGGTTCAGGCCCAGCTCGACAGCATCGCAAATGAGTATGCGGCGCTGGCCAACAAGAATGCCCAGACCCTCAACGACATCGAGAATGTCCAGGGCAAGATTGACGACACGCAGGCCCAGATCGATGAAAAGAAGGCCGAGCTCAAGAAGAAGCGCAACGACCTTTCCGATCGCGTGGCCGCCAGCTACAAGTCCGGCGGCACGAACATCCTGTCGCTGCTGCTGGCCTCTGGCTCGTTTGAGGAACTCGTCGCCAACGCGCATTACGTTGAGAAGATCAACAAGAGCGACCGCGACGCCATCGAGGACATTCAGACCATCCAGGAAGAGCTCGATGCGCAAAAGACCGAGCTCGAGTCGCAGAAGGCCGACTTAGAGAAGCTCAAGGACCAGCAGACTGCCCAGATGCAGGATATGCAGGCCAAGCAGCAAGAAGTCCAGACCGTGCTGAACGGTCTTTCCGACGACGTCAAGGAGCTCATGGCTCAGCGCGATTCCGAGATCCTCGCTGCCGCCCAGGCTGAGGAGGCTGCCAGGAAGGCCGCCGCTGCTGCCGCCGCCGCGAACAAGAACAATTCCTACTCGGGTGGTTCAAGCTCGGGTGGCGGATCGTATGCGCCCGGAACCCCGCAACAGAATGCCGGCTCGGGCAAACAGCAGGCCGTCGTCAACGCGTGCTACTCCACGCCTTCGCCGGGCCAGAACTGGTGCGCGGCGTGGGTCACCAATGTCTTCCGTAACGCCGGCGTTGGCTACTTTGGCGGCAATGCGTGCGACATGTTTAACGCCTGGTGCTATAGCTCCGACCGCTCGGCGCTGCAGGTGGGCATGATCGTGGCCGATTCCTCGCACAGCGGCACGGGTGCTCCGGGCCTTATCTACGGTCATGTGGGTATCTATGTTGGCGGCGGTATCGTTATGAGCAACGAGGGTGCCATTACGTCTAAGTCGCTTGATTCGTTTATTAGCTTCTATGGCACTGGCTCTGGCGTGCGTTGGGGCTGGCTTGGCGGTATTGCGCTGTCGTAGCTGCGGTTTGAAGTAAGTTGGTCCGGGACCGCGGGCGAGGCATAAGGTTGCCTGCTCTACAGTCCTGCGCAAGACGAAGGCCACATTAAGTGGCCTTCTTTGCGTGCGGAACTCGCGACCAACCTTATGCCTCGCCCGCGGTCCCGGACCTTCCGGGTTCGGGGCGCGACACACCGGACTGGGTTATCTGAATAAATATGGTGAAGGCCCCTTTCGGGGCCTTCTTTGTTAAAGGAATTCGCCGACTCGGTGGACTTCGGGTTCTAGGTCTACGTCGAACTGCTCTTTGACTTTGGCTTGGATGTCGCGGATGAGTTCGTCGACGTCGGCGGCGGTGGCGTGGTCGGCGTTGACGATGAAGCCGCAGTGCTTCTCGCTCACCTGCGCGCCGCCAACGGCGTGTCCTCGCAGGCCGGCGTCCATGATGAGCTTGCCGGCAAAGTAGCCCTCGGGGCGCTTGAAAGTGGAACCGGCACTCGGCATGTCGAGCGGCTGCTTGTCCTCGCGGCGCTGGCGGTAGTCGTCCATGTCGGCCTTGATCATCGCGGCGTTGCCCGGAGCGAGATTGAAGGTGGCCGAAAGCACGATGAAGCCGTCGTCGGCAATGCGGCTCTTGCGATAGCCCAGGTTGAGCTCATCGACATCGAACTCGATGATGTTGCCGCTGCCACGGGTGCCGTCGTCGAGCTGGCGAGCAGGTTTGTAGATGCGCACGGACTCCAGCACATCGGCCATGCAGGCGCCGTAAGCTCCGGCGTTCATGTAGCAGGCGCCGCCGACCGATCCGGGGATGCCCGAGATGGGCTCCATGCCGGTGAGACCGGCCTCGGCTGCCGCCGCGGCGACATCGGAAAGCAAGGCACCGGCTGCCGCCGTGACATGCGTACCGTCGACCGTAATGTCGGAGAGGCCTTCGCCCAGCGCCACGACGACGCCGCGGATGCCCTTGTCGCCGACGAGCAGGTCGGAGCCGTTGCCCACGATGGTGAGGGGCAGATCGCAGCGATAGCAGGTATCGAGCGTGGCGACGAGGCTCTGCTCGGTATCGGGCGTGACAAAGACGTCGGCCGGGCCGCCGATCTTAAACGTGGTGTGCTCGCGCATGGGCTCGCTCATCAGCACGTTGTCCTCGCCGGCAACGCCAGCAAGCGCGCACAGCAGGTCCTCGTTAAAAAAGTCGTTCTCGTGCATACGAATATCCGCCTTTTGGTGGTCGTTGTCATCAATCGATTGCAATATACCCCACCCGGACGGATTTGGTGCGCTGGCGGCGATAAAACAGCCGTCTACCGGATTGGTAAAGTGTTTATCACCGAGGTAGAGGGGTAGTCGCTATACTTTCAAGAGATTGCGCGTAAACCCGGAAGGAGCGAGATGGCCAACAAAGTCACCCTCAAGCAGATCGCCCAGGAGGTGGGGCTTTCCCCCTCGTCGGTCTCGCTTGTGCTCAATAATCGGCCCTGTCGCATCTCGGAAGAAAACCGCAAACTCATCAAGGAGGTCGCGGCGCGCAACCACTATGTTCCTAACCAGATTGCGCGTAGTTTGGTCATGCGCGAGTCGCGCACCCTGGGCCTTATCGTCCCTAACATCGAGAGCCGCTTTTTTGCCTCGCTCGCCGGTAGCCTGGAAAAGCGCTGCCGCGAGGACGGCTATGCGCTCTTCATTACCAGCTCGGGCGGAAGCGCCGATGACGATCTGGAGCTGCTGCGCCAGCTGGTGACGCGCGGTGTTGACGGCGTCTTTCTGGTGGTGGGCGACGAGTTCTCCGACGACCGTGCCCTGCGCGAAGAAGTCAGCCACCTGCCCATCCCGGCCGTAATGGTCGACCGTGCCATTGAAGGGCTCGAGTGCGACAAGGTGATGTTCGACCACGAGATGGGTGGCTACATGGCCATCCGCTATCTGATCGAGCAGGGCCACCGTCGCATTGCCTGCTTGGTTAACGCGCGCCGTTCCAATACGGGGCGTAAGCGACTTGCCGGCTATGAGCGCGCACTGCGCGAGGTTGGCTTGCCTATCGACGCGCGTTTGGAGTTTGAGAGCGAGTACTACATTCCGAGTGCCTACGAGGCCTCGGAGGCGGTGCTCGCAACTGATGCCACCGCCGTGTTCGCAAGCTCGGATAACATTGCCCTCGGTCTGCTCAAGCGCTTACACGAGATGGGGAAGAGCATTCCGGGCGACATCTCGGTGGTGAGTTACGACAACTCGGCCGCCGACGTTCTCTTTGAGCCGGCGCTGACCGCGATTGAGCAGGATCCTGGTATCCTCGCGGAGCATGCTTTTGGCTGCATGTCCAAGCGCCTTGCCGGTAGGGGCGGTAGACGTGCCGAAGAAGTCGTTCTGGAGCCGGCGCTTATCGTGAAGGGCAGCGTGCTCGATCTTACCGAATGTAGCTAAGCGTACTTGTTTGTTTGCATAGATTGCATGCGGAGTGTCCGCTATTTGCCGGCGGGGCCGGGGTGCCTGCCTTGTTTTGAGAAGTTCGCGGAGCCCACTTCTCAAAACAAGGCAG
>CABURR010000024.1 GCA_902493985.1 uncultured Collinsella sp.
CCCAACCCTGACATGATCCTGCGCGATGGCGATATCATCTCCATCGATACGGGAGCCGTTGTCGACGGTTGGGTCGGCGATAACGCATGGACGTTTTTCGTCGGCACCCCCACGCCCGAAGCCAAGGCTTTGTGTGAGGTCACGCGCGATTGCCTTAAGGCTGCCATCGAGCAGGCTGTTCCCGGTAACCATATCGGGGACGTCGGTTATGCCGTTCAGTCCCTCGCCGAGTCTCACGGTTACGGCGTGCTTCGTGATTATGTTGGCCATGGCATTGGCCGCGTGATGCACGAGGACCCCAACGTTCCTAACTATGGAAAGAAGGGGAGGGGCGTTCGCCTCCAGGCCGGCATGGTCATTGCCATCGAGCCGATGGTTACGATGGGTTCCAACCATGTAAGCACGGGCTCCGACGGTTGGATTGTTACGACCAACGACCACCTGCCCGCCGCGCACTATGAGAACACCGTCGCCATTACCAATGACGGTCCGGTGATTCTCACCACGGATGCCCAAGGTGCTTGGTGTTCGCTCCAAGGCGGAGAAATGTAAAAGTCGCCGCCCCCTGATGCCCAACCTCGCCTTTCAATTTCGAAGGCATGACCCCAAGGTCTATGCCTTCTCATTTCAAGGCGATCTTGGGCATCAGGGAACGGCTTTGTTTTACATTTCAAATGTAACAAGTTCCACTTAGTTGTGGAGCCATTACGAAGTTATTACGATGCGTGCATACGTGTTGTAGAATACTCAATCGCTGTCGTTTTCTAGAGAAAGATGATTGCTTGTGAAGAAGGAAGACGCAATTGAGCTCGAGGGTACGGTAAAAGAGCCGCTGCCCAACGCCATGTTTAAGGTTGAGCTCGAGAACGGTCATTCGGTTCTGTGCAACATTTCTGGCAAGATCCGAATGAATTACATCCGCATTCTCCCCGGTGACAGGGTTGTCGTGGAGCTTTCCCCGTACGACCTGACCCGCGGCCGCATCACCTATCGCTATAAATAGCGGCACGCATACACGCACTCCATTTCCGGCTGCAGGCTTAGCTCAACCTACGGTCGGATTGTGTGTGAAGACCAGCCATAGTTTTAAACGCCTGCGGCTGGGCGAGTAGATAGTAGGGAAGTAGTTTGAGCGCTACCGAAAGGAAGAACGATGAAGGTACGTCCTTCGGTCAAGAAGATGTGCGATAAGTGCAAAATCATTAGGCGCCATGGCAAGGTCCTCGTCATTTGCGAGAACCCCCGTCATAAGCAGCGTCAGGGTTAAGAGAGGAGACTACGTTGGCCCGTATTAATGGTGTCGACCTCCCGCGTGAGAAGCGCGTTGAGATCGGTCTGACCTACATTTACGGCATCGGCCGCACCACTGCGACGAAGATCTGCGTCGAGTGCAACGTTAACGTGGATACGCGCGTTAAGGACCTCACCGAGGATGAGGTTAACGCCATCCGCGATTATATCGATAAGAACCAGATCATGGTTGAGGGCGACCTCCGCCGTGAGCGCAACCAGAACGTCAAGCGCCTTATGGACATCGGCTGCAACCGCGGCCTTCGTCACCGCAAGGGCCTCCCGGTCCGCGGCCAGCGCACCCACACTAACGCTCGTACCCGCAAGGGCCCGAAGCGTCAGATCGGTGCTAAGAAGAAGAAATAAGGAGCGCTAGATAGATGGCTACTGCTAAGAAGAACGTTCGCGCTGCCCGTCTGAAGCGCGCGGACCGTAAGAACATTTCCGTGGGCCAGGCTCACATTCGTTCTACGTTCAACAACACGATCGTTTCGATCACCGATCCCCAGGGCAACGTCATTTCCTGGAAGTCGGCTGGCCAGGTGGGCTTCAAGGGCTCCCGTAAGTCCACGCCGTTCGCTGCCCAGATGGCTGCCGAGGCTGCTGCCAAGCAGGCCATGGAGCACGGTATGAAGAAGGTTTCCGTCTTCGTCAAGGGCCCCGGCTCCGGTCGTGAGACCGCCATCCGCTCCCTCCAGGCTGCTGGCCTCGAGGTCTCGAGCATCCAGGACAAGACCCCCATTCCGCACAACGGCTGCCGCCCCAAGAAGCGTCGCCGCGTGTAACTGAAAGGATCGTATCAATATGGCAATCGACAGGACTCCTGTTCTTAAGCGCTGCCGTCAGCTCGGGATCGATCCCGCTGAGCTCGGTTACAGCAGCAAGAAGGAATCTATCCGTCAGCCCAAGCGCCGTCGCAAGGAATCTGAGTACGGCATGCAGCTGCGCGAGAAGCAGAAGGTCAAGTTCATCTATGGCGTTCTGGAGAAGCAGTTCCACGGCTACTTCAACAAGGCCCGTAAGATGAACGGCGTCACCGGTGAGAACCTCATGATCATCCTTGAGTCTCGCCTCGACAACGTCGTCTTCCGTCTTGGCTTCGCCCGCACCCGCAAAGAGGCTCGTCAGTCCGTCCGTCACGGTCACTTCACCGTGAACGGCAAGCGCGTGGACATCCCGTCCTACCGCGTCAAGGCCGGCGACGTCGTCGCTGTCGGCGAGAAGTTCCGTGACCTCCTCCCCATCAAGGAGGCTCTGATTTCCTCCGAGCGCTTTGAGGTCCCTGGCTGGCTCGAGGTCGATATCGAGAAGCTGTCTGGTAACGTGCTCGCTCTGCCGACGCGTGAGCAGATCAGCGGTGATATCAACGAGCAGCTCATCGTCGAGCTCTACTCTAAGTAGTCCATCCGGGCTGCTGAGGCTGGAGGTAATACATGTCAGAATTCATTAGGCCTCAGGTTCAGGTCGAAGAGATCAACGAGACGTCTGCTCGTGTCTCCGTCGAGCCGCTCGAGCGTGGCTACGGCGATACGCTGGGTAACTCCCTTCGTCGCGTTCTTCTGTCCTCGCTCGAGGGTGCCGCCGTCGAGGCTATTCAGATCGATGGTGCGCAGCACGAGTTCATGACCATCCCTAACATGGTCGAGGATGTCACCGACATCGTCCTGAATGTCAAAGGTCTTGTCTTCAGGGCTCTCGGCACGACCGACGAGGCGACCGCCACCATCTCGGTTGACGGCCCCTGCGAGGTCACCGGTGCGGACTTCTTTATTCCGTCCGAGTTTGAGCTGGTCAACCCCGAGCAGCACATTGCTACGCTCACCGAGGGTGGCCATCTCACCATGAGCATGCGCATCGGCTATGGCCGCGGCTATGTTTCTGGCGAGGCCAACAAGCGCGACAACGATCCCATCGGTGTGATCCACGTCGACTCGCTGTACTCGCCGGTTTCCCGTTGCGCCAAGCTCGTTGAGGCTTGCCGTGTCGGTCAGCACACCGACTACGACCGCCTTGTCCTCGAGATCGAGACCAACGGCTCCATCGCCCCGCGCGACGCCGTGGTCCAGGCTGCCAATATCATCAACCAGCATATGGCCGCCTTTATGAACCTTGCCGAGACCCCCGAGGTCGAGGAGGAGGCTTCGATCTTCGCTCCCGAGGTCACCAACGACAACGCTGAGCTGGACAAGCAGATCGAGGATCTGGACCTTTCCGTCCGTTCCTACAACTGCCTTAAGCGCGCCAGCATTCACTCGGTCCGTCAGCTCGTTGAGTTCTCGGAGAACGATCTGCTCAACATCCGTAACTTCGGTGTTAAGTCGATCGAGGAAGTGAAGGACAAGCTTGAGTCCATGGGCCTGAGCCTGAAGGCTTAATGCTTCGCATATTTGAGGAGAAACTAGACCATGCGTCACAACGTTAAGAAGGGCCTGAAGCTCGGCACCGATGCGAGCCACACCAAGGCCATGAAGAAGAGCCTTGCTAAGGCCCTCTTCGAGAACGACCGCATCAAGACCACCGAGACCCGCGCTAAGGCGCTGCGTTCGGTCGTCGACCCGATCATCACTTGGGCCAAGAAGGGCGACCTGCACTCTCGTCGTCTGGCTATCGCCAAGCTCGGCGATAAGCAGCTCGTTGCCGAGATCTTCGACAAGGCTGCCCAGGGCATGTGGCAGGACCGCAACGGCGGTTATACCCGCATCATGAAGCTCGGCAACCGCAAGGGCGACAACGCTCCCATCGTTATCATGGAGCTCGTCACCGAGCCTTGCACGCCTAAGGCCAAGAAGGCTGCTCCGGCCCCCAAGAAGGCTGCTGCTCCCAAGAAGGTCGAGGCCGTCGAGGAGGCTCCTGCTGAGGAGACCGCTGAGTAGACAATCCGTCTGCATAGGCTATATTCGAGGGGTACGTTCGCGTACCCCTCTTTTTTTGTCGCGATACCGTTACTTGTTTGTTGGGAGCGCCCATGACTGCGCCGTCTGATTTCAATTTGACCCCCGAGCTTGACGCCACGCTCGTATTTCGCGTGGCCTATGATGGCTCGTCGTATAGCGGATTTGCCGAGCAGCCGGGACAGACGACGGTTGCGGGTGAGCTGCGTCGAGCCATCGAGACGCTGCTTCGCCGTCCGATCGATCTGACGTGCGCAGGTCGTACCGATGCCGGCGTGCATGCCGTGGCTCAGTACATCAGCGTGCCCGTAACGGACGCTGAGCTCGCCCTTACGCGCCGTAGGTGGCTGCGGGCTATGGATGCCCTGCTGCCTAAAGATATCGCCATAAACGAGGTCTACAGGGCCCGTAAGGGCTTTTCTGCACGCTTTGACGCGCGTTCCCGTACGTATACGTACCGTATTGCCGATCGCGATGCGCGCCCCGTGCTGTCCCGTGGTGCCGTGTGGTGGCATCGCTATCCCTTGGACGTCGAGGCCATGTCTGCGGCCTGTCCCGCGCTTTTGGGCGAGCAGGACTTTAAGAGCTTTTGCAAGGTCGCCTCTGCCGTGGGCAAGCCTACGCACCGCTGCGTGATGCGGGCCGAGTTTGGCCATGAGGTTGCGTTTGGCGAGGAAATCCTGACGTTTACCATCGAGGGCAATGCGTTTCTGCATTCGATGGTCCGTACGATCGTTGGCACGCTTGTCGAGATTGGCATGCATCGCCGTAAACCCGAGTGGATGCGCGAGGTCATCGATGCTTGCGATCGTACCGCTGCGGGCCCCACGGCTCCTGCCTGCGGCCTTACGTTTATGGGCGTGGATTACGATCCCGCCGAGCTTGTCGTGCTCGACTAGGGGAGGGCTTGACGCGCCGTTCGTCGGCATCTGTCATCTGTGGGCTGCGCGTGTGCAACATCTGTTCTTGGCGTGCAGTGCAACCGGTGTCTCATTGCTTTTATTTATGGGGTGTACCATGAACCACGGTTTGATTCATTGCTGTCGAGAGGACGGATAACTTGGTTCGACGTGGCTCGCATCCGCGACTTTCGGTGATCCTTGTGGTAGAAGGTTCGCCCAGCTATGCGATGCGTGCGCTCGAGAGTATCCAGAACCAAGACCTCTACGATTTGCAGATTGTCGTTGTCTGCCGCGATGCTGCGCCCGGTGTGCGCCATTCGCTTCAGGTTGCTGCCGACAGGGACATCCATATTGATTTGATTGACGTCGAGGACGCGAAGCGCGGTGCTTGCCTTCGTGCCGGTTTTGCTGCCTCGCGTGGCTCTCAAATCATCGCTATGAACGCCGATGAGTGGTTTGCTCCGCAGTCCCTTTCCAAGATGGTCGATATCGCGTGCGATACTGCGGCAGACATAGTGTTCCCCACGGTGTCGCTCGACCGCTATGATGCACATCGAGAGCGCCATTCGCGCGTCTTGAATGTTGCCCCTATTGTCATTGAAGACAAGTCTTCGATGGTGAGCGGGCTGTCCCAGTTGATTTTAGGCGGCCTAGTCGCTCAGACCTCTGGCGTGATGTACAGCCGCTCGCTGTTTGAGGCATGCCTTTTGTGCGACAAGGTGTTTCGCACAGTTGGGTTTATGGCGTGCGCGCTCTCGCGGGCGCAGTGCGTCTCCGGCTGCGGCGACGCTTGTTTCCACGCCGCGGCACCTAAGCTTACAGATGCCTTTGATCCCACCATGTATGCCAAGGTATCCGATGACATCCGAGCACTCGACGAGCTTGCGGACTCACTCTCGGAAGCAGATAGCGGTGGTCGGCTCAAGCTGGCAAGCCAAAAGTTCTACTTTGCCGGACTGGTCGCCTGCATCGAGAATTTGTGCCTGAGCCCGCATGGGTTGTCGTCAATCGAGCGTTCCGCCCGCATGCGTGATATGCTCGATGCGCCTCGAACCCGTCAGATGGTCGCCGCGCTCAAGGACAACCATCGGGGACTGGGTCTGTTGTTTGGGCCGATTGCCAGCGCCAAGCCCGCGCGCTGCGTGATGTGTACGCATCTGGCAGCTTTTCTTAACCGGACGGGCGCAAAAACCGCCTAAACGGCTCATTACGAAACAAACTTGCATAGAATTGTTTCGAAATGCGTTCTTATACACAAAAGCCTTCAAATAGCGTTAAACTATTCAATCACTGATTGATTGTCTCCGCCATCTTTTGGAGAGAGGGTTTGTATGGCTAAAAAACGCAATGGGCGCCAGGATGCCATTAGAGATATTGTGCGCAATAAGGACGTCCGTACGCAGCGCGTGCTGGTCGATGAGCTCCGTGCTATGGGCTTTGATTGCACGCAGGCGACTGTCTCTCGCGATATTGCCGATATGGGGCTGCGTAAGCTCCCTGAGGGCATCTATGTTCTGGCAGAGGACCTGCACCTGCAGCGTATGGTTTCCGAGCTCGTTACGGGCGTTCTGCGTACCGATAATCTGGTTATGATCAAGGCTCAGCCTGGCACGGCTTCCGGCATCGCCGCCGCCGTTGATGCGGCAGAGTTGCCCGATGTGCTTGGCTCGCTTGCCGGCAACGATACGATTTTGGTCATTGCCCAGACGGCCGAGGACGGCGAGCGTCTCGAGGCGCTGATCAATAAGCTGAGCAATTCTCGCAAGTAGGCGTGCGGGTCGTGAGCTCGGCTCTGTGCGCGCTGACATCGTGGCTTGTAAGGGGTATCGACGTTGGTCGGTACCCCCTTTTTGTTTGCCGGTATAAAGACCGCCCACCAGGTCGCTTCAAACTAAAAGGCCCCCGAGCAGTTTAATAAGCTGCTCGGGGGCCTTGTTGCATATGGCTGGATGATTTCTAGCCGACCGTATCGTCAGGCGTGGGCGAGGGGTCGGGAGTGGGCGTAGGCGTAGGCGTGCCGCCATCGCCGCCGGTCGAACCACCAGTGGAGCCGCCTGTTGAGCCACCGGTCGTACCGGTGCCGCCGCCGGCGTCGCCGCCCGTGGTCTCGGTGGTCGTGGTGGTTGTGGTAGTCGTCGTGGTGGTTTCGTCTTCGTCCTCGTTCTCGTCCTTGTCCTTGTCGTCGTTTTCCGTCTTCTTGGCGTTGTTGGTGCCGTAGAACTTCCAGACGCTGTTGTTCTTGTAGGTGGGCGCCGTTCCGGTCGCAAACTCCTCGCGCTCGGTACCGGTCAGAACGGTGTTCATAAATCGCTTAAAGACAGGCAGGTTGGTGCTGTCGCCCAGCAGGTCCGTGCCGTATTTTTGGATGGGGATCTCGCCCGCGGAATAGCCGGTCCACAGGGCGCACGCCAGCTGCGGGGTATAGCCGCAGAACCACAGGTTGGTGGTGTTGTCGGTGGTGCCCGTCTTGCCGGCATAGGGCTGGTTGACGCTCAGGGCACCGGCAGCACCCGTACCGCCGCCCTGCATGACGCCGGACAGAACATCGGTGACCGCGGCGGCCTCGCCCTCGGTAAGCACCTGTGAGGGATTGTCGGTGTGCTGGTACAGCGCCGAACCGGTACGAGAGTCAATCTCGGTGATGGCGATCGGCTGGCGATAGCAGCCGCCGTTGGCAAACGTCGCGTAGGCGGCGGCCATCTCGAGCGGCGAGATCGAGCCAGTGCCGAGGGTCATGACGGGAACGTCCTCGATGTTGTCCTTGGCGGGATCGATGCCGAGCTTTTTGACGAGCGAGATGATCTTGCTGTTGCCGACGGCTTCCGCCACCTGGATGTAGCCGGTGTTGGAGGAGTATGCCGTTGCCTGCTTAAGCGTGATGTTGCCATAGCTATGGTTGGCGTAGTTTTGGACCTCGGTCGTAGTGCCCTTGGCCTTGAGCGGCGAGTTGCAGTTGAGGGTGACGTTGGGGTTCATGCCGTTTTGGATGGCAGTTGCCAGCGTAAAGGCCTTAAAGGTGGAGCCGACGGGACGCTTGGCCGTGGCATGGTTTACGTGGTTCTCGTCGGCGTTGTAGTCGTAGCCGCCCACCATGCACTTGATGTAGCCGGTCTTGGGGTCGACGACGACCATGCCCATGTCCAGGCCGTCGAGTGAGAGCGTGTCGAGCTGCTCGCGGACGGCATTCTCTGCCACCTGCTGCATCGTGGGGTCGATGGTGGTCTTGACGGTCAGACCGCCCTTAAAGAGCACGTCGGTCGAGAACTCCTGCTCCAGCAGCTGCTTGACATAGGCGACAAAGTAGGGCTGCGAGTATACGTCGACGCCACTGCCCGAGATTTCGGTCACGTTGAGGGTGATGGGCTCGGCCTGTGCGGCATCGTGTTCCTCCTGCGTAATGTGGCCCAGGCGCAACATGTTGTCGAGGACCTTGTTGCGGCGAGACAGTGCCAGATCGGGATTGACCGTGGGGTCGTACTGCGAAGGCGAGTTGGGAAGGCCGATCAACAGTGCGGCTTCGCTCAGGGTGAGGTCGGCGGCGCTCTTGGACAGGTAGGTCTCGGCTGCGGCCTCGATGCCGTAGGCGCCGTGGCCGTAATAGATGGTGTTGAGGTACATCATGAGGATCTCGTCTTTGGAGTACATGTCCTCCATCTTTACGGCGATGTAGGCCTCGCGCACCTTACGCTCGATGGTCGAATCGAACTGCTCCTCCTGCAGGATGGTGTTGCGCACCAGCTGCTGGGTGATAGTCGAGGCGCCTTCGTGCCCGCCGCCGAGGGTTGCCACCGCAGCACGCGCGATACCCCACAGGTCGATACCGCCGTGCTCGTAGAAGCGCTCGTCCTCGACGTCAACGGTGCCCTGCAGCACGTAGGGGGAGACCTCGTCCTTGGTGATGGACTTGCGGTTTTGCGTGTAGAAGCTTGCGATCTTGTTGCCGTTGCAGTCGACGATCTCGGTGGGCTCGCTCACCAGATACGCGTTGGCGTCGGTGTAGTCGGGCAGATCGGACAGCCAACGGTTGACGTTGCCGACCATGCCGATGCCAAACGCCACGCCCGCGATAAGCAAAAAGCCCAAAAACGAGAGCAGGATTATGGGCAGAGCATGCGTCTTTGAACGGCTGCGTCCCTGTCGTTGGCGAGGACCCATATATTGACCTCCAGGTATGTCGTGCCGGACGGTGAATGTGTCGTCGGGGCAGGATGGACATAAGTTATTACACGATAAACCAAACGGGGCGCGCGAGGCCTCGTGTATGCTGGAAGACGGCATTTTTCAGAGTGAATGCATACCTTGGTAAGGAGTTTGCCGATGGCGATTCGGGCGATGGGGCCGAGCGGACAATACGAGACTGGATTGGATGCTGCCGGTGCGGCGCTGCCCGAGCTGCTGGCGCCGGCGGGCGGGCTCGACCAGATGCTTGCGGCCATCGCCGCGGGCGCCGATGCCATCTATGCGGGGTTGGGCGGCTTTAACGCCCGCGTGAGCGCGCATGGCTTTACGGATGACGAGTTTGCGCGCGGCTGCGCCGTGGCGCATGCCCATGGCGTGCGCGTGTACGTGACGCTCAACGTGTTCGTGTTTGACGATGAGCTGTCCGATGCGGTGGCGCTGGGAGCTCATGCACTGGAGTTGGGCGCCGATGCTCTGATTGTCGCCGATGCCGGGTTGGCCTGCGCGCTGCGCGCGGCGATTCCCGGGGTCGAGATTCACCTGTCCACGCAGGCGGGCGCTCATAGCGAGGGTGCCGTGCAGTTGGCTGCCAAGGAGTTGGGAGTTGAGCGCGTGACGACGGCACGCGAGCTGGCGGTCGACGAGATTGCGGCGCTATGTGCCACGGGCGTGCCCATCGAGGTATTCTGCCACGGTGCGATTTGCATCGGCTATTCGGGGGCGTGCGAGTTCTCGGCCCTGCGGCGTGGGCGCTCGGCGATGCGCGGCGACTGCACGCAGCCGTGCCGTCTGGCGTACGACCTGGTGGACGAGGCGGGGCAGAGCGTTGTCGCCGTCGAGGGAGATCGCCTGCTGTGTCCGCGCGACTATCTGGGTATTGCGCATCTGCCCGAGCTTGTAGATGTCGGCGTGGCGTCGCTCAAGATCGAGGGGCGCATGAAGAACCCCGACTATGTATTCAACGTGGTGCGGGTGTGGCGCCGGGCACTCGATATGCTGTGCGACGGCGCGTGGGACCCCGGTGCCGTGGAAGGGCTTGAGCGCGAGCTGGGAAGGTCGTTTAACCGTGGGTTTACCGATGCGTACCTGCGAGGGCGTTCGGGTGCCGAGCTGATGAGCTTTGAGCGCGCAATTAACCAGGGCGTGCGCGTGGGGCGCTTGGTCGCTGTGGGCCACGAAGAGGTGACCGTTGAGTTCGACGCCGCCGTGGCGGCGGGTGACACGCTCGAGATTCGGTTCTATCCGGGTGTCGACGCGCGTCCCGATGTGCCCAAGCGCTGGCCGCAGGTGCCCTGCCCGGTGGATGCCGCAGCGGGGGAGCGCGTCGTCGTGCATTGCAAGCGTAAGGTTGACACGGGCTGCGAGGTGTACCTGATTCGCAGCGCCGGCGTGTTGGATCAGACGGCGGCGGTGTTGGAGCGCATGCGGGCCGAGGCGGATGCGATTGCGCCCGTTGCGCGTGCCGTTGAGGTGCTGCCCTTTGAGGGCGTTACGGTGGATGGCGGTGCGTCGACGGAGTTGGTGGAGTGCGCGGTTCCCGCTCGCATGGTTTTTGCTTGGCAGCTGATGGATGCCGACCCGCGCGGAGAACTCGATTTGTCCGACGCTGTTGTGGTGCTTGACGAGGTGTGCCGCACGGGTGACGCTGACTGGACCCGCTCACTGATGCAGCGTGCCGGGCGCGTTGTCTGCCGCAACCTGGGACAGGTGGTGATCGCTCGCGAGCTGGGCGTGACGTTTGACGTGGCGGCGCCGGTGTTCTGCGCGAATCGGGCCACGCTTACCTGGCTGCGCGGACTCGGTGCGGGGCGGGTGTACTTGCCGGCCGAGTTGCTCGGCAATGATGCGGAGCGTATTGCCGAACTGGCTGCTGAACCCGGCGTCTGGGGTCCGGTCGACGCCGACCGTCCCGAGCTTATGGTGTGCGAGCACTGCCTGCTGACCGCCGAGGGCGTCTGCGCTACCGATGCGACGGGACAGGTCCGTTGCCGCGACTGCTTGCGCCGTCGGCAGGTACGCTATCTGGTCGAGCGTGACGGTACACGTTTGCCAGTTGCCATTGACGCATGCGGCAGGACGAGGATTTTCCTGTCGTAGGTGCCGCGTCGCGTCAGTTTGTTATCATATGAGAGTTTATGGACTTCCAGCACCGCCGTATCCGGTGAGGGTGCTATAGCAAAAGGAGGATACCCAATGCTGTCTGTCGACGAGCAAATGCGTATCATCACCTCGGGCGCAGCGCAAATCGTCCCCGAGGCCGACCTTCGCAAGAAGCTTGAGAAGGGCGAGCCCCTCAACATCAAGCTCGGCGTCGATCCCACCAGCCCCGACCTGCACCTGGGCCATGCCGTGCCCCTGCGCAAGATGCGTCAGTTCCAGGACCTGGGCCACAAGGTCACCCTCATCATCGGTAACGGCACCGCACTGATCGGCGATCCTTCGGGCAAGAACTCCACCCGCCCGCAGCTTTCGCAGGAGCAGATCGAGGCCAACGCCGAGACCTACGTGAGCCAGGCCATGAAGATCCTGGATCCCGAGAAGACCACCATCGTGCACAACGGCGACTGGATCCTGTCGATGGATCTGGCCGGCCTGCTGCAGGTGTGCTCCAAGTTCACCGTCGCCCGCATTCTCGAGCGCGATGACTTTACCAAGCGCTACCAGTCCCAGACGCCGATCGCCCTGCATGAGTTCCTGTACCCCGTGATGCAGGCCTTCGACTCCGTTCAGATCAAGGCCGACGTGGAGATGGGCGGCACCGACCAGCTCTTCAACCTGCTCGCTGGTCGCGAGCTCATGGAGAAGATGGGCATGGAGCCGCAGATCGCGCTTACCATGCCGCTGCTCGAGGGCACCGATGGCGTGCGCAAGATGTCCAAGTCCTACGGCAACTACATCGGCCTGACCGATGCTCCCAAGGATATGTTCGGCAAGACCATGTCCATCCCCGACGAGATGATCGGCAAGTACTATCGTCTTGCCAGCTCGCTCACCCCGGCCGAGGTCGACAAGATCGACGCCGCCCTGGCCGACGGTTCCGCCGACCCCTATGAGCTCAAGCGCGCGCTGGGCCGCGACCTGTGCGACACCTATCACGGCGCCGGTGCCGGTGACGAGGCTCAGGCCGAGTTCGACCGCGTGTTCAAGGAGGGCCAGCTTGCCGACTTCCCCGAGAAGCACGTTGATCTGACTGTTAACGACGAGGGCCAGATCTACCTCGCAGGCCTGCTTAAGGACCTGGGCCTTTCGGCGAGCGCCGGCCAGGCCCGTCGCGATATCGACGGCGGCGGCGTCAAGATCAACGGCAAGGCCGTGGCTCCCAAGAGCTACAACATCGATCCGAGCACCCTCAAGCTGGGCGACACCCTCTCCGTAGGCAAGCGCAAGGGCTTCAAGTTGGTCTAACAAGTAGGTCAACCTAACATGTGCAATAGGGCTGCAGCCGGAACGATTCCGGCTGCGGCCCTTTGAGTTGCGGTGAAATAGTTCCTAAAAATGCCATACGGCGCCCAGGCAGGAACTATTCCACCGCAACTTTTTTCTCCGTCCCCAAGGGATCATTTGGCGGTGCCGTTAAGCAGATGGGGTGTTAGCGGGACCTTCGTTTGGGCATACAATTGCTATTGGCTTGCTGCGGTGAAGGCTCGTCCGCTCCGCAGTTATTTCTACAGTTAAAGGAGTATGTATGTCCGTTGAGGTCATGAGGTCTGTGATTGATGCAGCCGAGGGCCGCGTGCCCGTCGATACGCTGTTTACCAATGCGCAGATTGTCGACGTATATGGCCAGCGCGTGGCGCCCGGTAGCGTTGCCGTCAAGGACGGTGTGATCGTCGGCGTGCTCTACGACGGTCGCGACGATGCCGCCGGCACCTACGAGGCGACCGAGGTCATTGACTGCCAGGGTCGCTATATCGCCCCCGGCTTTATCGACGGACATCTGCATATCGAGTCCTCGAACATCCGTCCCGCCGAGTATGCGCGCATGGCGGCGACGCGCGGCACCACCACTGCCATTGCCGACAGCCACGAGATCGCCAACGTTTCCGGTTTGGACGGCCTGCGCTTTATGATCGAGGACGGCCGCCGCGCGCCCATTTCCATCAAGTACATGATGCCCTCGTGCGTGCCCGCGCTGCCCGATGAGCAGGCCGGCGCTGTGATTACCGCCGCCGATATGCAGGCGTTTTTTGCTGAGCATCCGGGCGATGTCTTTGGTCTGGGCGAAATGATGAACCTGCCGGGCGTCTTTATGGCCGATCCCGAGACCTGCGCTCGCATCGATGCTGCCAACCAAACGCCGTCCAAGCAGGTCGACGGCCATGCGCCACTTGTTGCCGGCAAGGACCTCAACGCCTATGCCGCGGCGGGCATTATCGCCGACCACGAGTCGACGATTCCCGAGGAGGCACTCGACAAACTGTCCCGCGGCATGTATGTGATGTTGCGCGAGGGTACGTGTAGCCACGACCTGGCCAACCTGTCGCCGATGCTGCTGGAAAACCCCGCCCGTGCCCGCCGCTGCTGCTTCGCGACCGATGACCGCGCTCCCTCCGATGCGCTTTCGACCGGCATGATCGACAATGCCTGCCGCGTGGCTATCGAGGCCGGTATTGACCCCGTGGTCGCCATCTCTATGGCGTCCCTGTCTACGGCTGAGGCGTTTGGCCTGGACCACGGTTGCCGCGACCCGCACGAGCTGCGTGGCGCCATCGTCCCGGGCAAGCGTGCCGACCTGCTGGTACTCAACGACCTGACGTTTGCCATGGCTCCGCATCGCGTGTATGCCGCCGGTGCTTTGGTGGCGCAGGACGGCACCTTTGTGGGCGAGATTGCACCCGAGATGGCCGAGGTTGCGGCCCTTGCCGATGAGCTGCGCGCCTCCGTTAAGCTGCCGAAGCTTTCGCTCGACGTGTTCGACTATGCCTTTAAGCCGGGCGAGGCTGTGATTGACGTGGTGCCGGGTAAGGCCATCACGGGCATGGCTCGCCCCGAGAGCGCCGAGGGCCTGCGCCGCATTATGCTGATCGAGCGCCATGGCCGCGGCGTGTCGCTGCAGGCCGAGGGCGTCGACGGCGACGGTCCCGCTGGCCTGGGTCTTGTCGGCAAGCATATCGGTCGCGGCTGGGTGCGCGGCTTTACCATCACGGGTGGTGCCATCGCCTCGACGATCGGACACGACTCGCACAACGTGTGCGTGGTGGGCGACAACGCCGCCGATATGATGGCTGCTGTCGAGGCCGTGGGCCAGGGCGGTCACGTGCTGGTGCGCAACGGCGAGGTCGTGGCGCGCATTCCGCTGGCGCTCGGTGGCCTGATGAGCGAAGGCACGGCCGAGGACGTTGCCGCGCAGCACGACGACTTTATGGTTAAGGCACGCGCCATGGGTATTGAGCCGCCGCTCGACCCCATCATGGGCATCATCTTCCTGCCCCTACCGGTCATCCCGACGCTCCGCATTCGCCCCGAGGGCATGTTCGACGTCACCACATTCACCTACGCCGACTAGTCATTGGGGACGTTCTTAAACGACTAGTCGTTGGGGGCACTCTTTGGCTTGCCGGCACAAGCCGTCTGGTGCATGTGGGACGTCTGCCAAGTCCTTGTAACGTTTATGCCTGCGGGGCCTAATTTGAGCTCCCTTTGGGTGCGGTGGTTTCGGATAGACATCCGATCCCATCAAGCTCAAAGGGGGCTTTTCTATGTTTAAGCTGATTGCATCGGATGTGGATGGCACGCTGCTTGACCGGCAATCGGGGGGCGTTTCTTTTGGGCCGGCAGTTGGGGACGGTCCTCGCGGCTTTTCATACTGCAACCACCTTCTTGGCGAAGTGCTGCTCGGCTTTCGCGTCGAGCTGGGTCGCGATCTGTTCGAAGGGCAGGTTCAGGTCGAGCGTGCGCACGCTGATCTGGTTGCCGCTCATCTGGTAGGTGCCGTCGGGCTGGGTGTCCTCGTCGGTCTTGGCATAGAGCAGCATGCCGCTCACCTCGTGCGGCCCGCCCGCAAGCTCGGCCTCCTTGTTCTTCACGTAGGTGAAGATCTGGTACAGGTTGTTCGAGTGGATGGTGCGAGTATCCCAGTTCTCCTGCAACGTATGCGTGTAGTACTTCGCGTCGATGATGAGCACGTCGCCGCCCCGCGAGAGCGTGATGTCGCTCTTCATGGCGGGCAGCATGTTGGAGAATCCATCGTCCAGCGCCCAGTTGATGTAGGATGCCTCGGCACGCAGCCTGGGGTGCTCCCTGCGGTAGTACTCGAGGATGAACTTCTCGTACAGGCGGCTCATGCGCTGCTCGTCGAAGAAGTCCATAAGGCGCGAACTGCCGTCGGCCTGCGTCTGCAGCAGGCCCTTGACTACCAGCCAGCACACGCTCATGAGCATGCGGTAGGTCTGGTTGTTGCGGTCGTATCGCATGTTCCAGTCCACCAGGTGCAGGTCGATCGGCTCCACGTCGGCGAAGTAGACCATGAGTTTCTTGAGGGCCTTCTTGCGCGTCTTGGAGATGTCGCCGCGCAGCAGCAGCTCGACCGTCGCCTTGATGACGCGGTTCATCGTCGAGTCCACGGAGAACTCGTCGTAGGAGCACACCATCTGGCTTTTCAGGAACGCCTGGGTCTTCACCGACTCGGTGACCTCAATCTTGCCCCGCAGCGAGCTGAGCGCTTCGGTGCGCCCCACGTACTCGCGCCCCAGGCCGCGCTTCACCTGGCTGGCGATGCCGCGCTCGAGGATAGCGGCGCAGAGCTCCGCCGCGTTGTCGAAGCCCTCGGTCGCCACGTCGCGGTAGCCGCGCTCGTTGAGCACCTGGAAGGCATAGGCGAGCATGTGGTAGATGTTCTGGATGTGTATCAACGAAGCGCCTGCCTCAAGCGGTCAGACCAGTCGCGAACCTTGAGCGGCTCGTCGAACCAGTACTCCTTCAGCATCGGGATGAGCTCGTACTCAACGATGGCCGAGAGCTTGGCGTCGTCGCACTCGTCCGGCTCCATGTTGCAGAAGTAGCTGTGCCCGATGAGGAAGCCCTCGCCAAGTGACTCGTCGTCGGCAATCGCCCCGTTCAGCTGCTCCACCCGCTGCACGAGTGCGTCGAACTTGGGGTTGGAAAGCGAGTCGCGGTACTCGCGGAAGCCTTCGGTGGCGAGCCCTGGCTTCAGGTCGAAGAAGGCGAAGCGGCGGCGCAGTGCGTAGTCGAGCATGGCCAGCGAGCGGTCGGCGGTGTTCATCATGCCAATGATATGGACGTTCGCGGGCACGTGGAACAGCTCGCGCGAATACAGCAGCTGCAGCTTGTTTTTCACGCCGCGCTTATCGTTCTCGATGAGCATGAACAGCTCGCCGAATATCTTGGAGAGGTTGCCACGGTTTATCTCGTCGATGATGAAGAAGTAGTCGTTGCCGTCGTCCTCGGCGGCTCGTTTGCAGAAGGTGTAGAATGCGCCCTTCACCAGCTCGAAGCCACTGGCGGAAGGGCGGTAGCCCTCGATGAAGTCCTCGTAGGAGTAGCTCTGGTGGAACTGCACCATCTGGACGCGCTGGACGTCCTTCATGCCCATGATGGAGTACGCGAGGCGCTTGGCCACATAGGTCTTGCCCACGCCCGGAGCGCCCTGCAGGATGATGTTCTTCTTGGAACCGAGCACGCCCACGAGCGTGTCGTACTGTCCCTCGTCCATGTAGACCTCGGAAAGGAAGTCTTCGCGGCTGTAGGGCGGGTACTCCACCGCGCGCTCTTCCGGTTCGTCCTCTGGCTCCTCAGCGTCCTCGAAGAACGCCTCGATCTTCGCGACGAAGTCCGGATAGTCGGTGACGTCGGTGAGCGTCTTCATGGCGAACATCTCGTCCATGTGCCAGCAGCCCTTGGCATCCCACTCGACCGCACGCACATGCGGGTAGTGCCCACCGTCAGCATCGTACTCGTAGTCGCCAGTCACGACGCCGCGCCCCAGTATCTCGGTGCGCCCCCGCTTGACGAAGACTACATCGCCAGGTTTGATGTCGTGCGCGAACTGCCAGACGGCATGCGCCGAGTTCTTCTGGGAGGTGCCGCCGCCTCGAACCTCGAGCAGTTTCTGGCGCATGTCCTCCTTGGAGGCGTAGTCCGTCAGATCGCCGAGCTCGTACCAGCCCAAGCCCATGATGCCGTGCTCGTAGAACTCGTCCCACATTCCCGCGCCCTCTCCTGGCGCATAGAGCCAGCAGTGGGTCGTCTCGACGTCGGCATCGCCCAGGGCATTGGCCTGTGCCTCCTGCTCCGTCTTCTTCGAAGCGGCCTTTTTCTCCTTGTTGACGCGCTCCGACTCGTCGAAGGCGGCACTAGAAAGCTCCGGGAAGCTGGTATAGGGGCAGGCCTCGGTGCCGAGTTGCGACCGTATGGTGTCGCATATGGCGAGGTAGGCCTCGCCGTCGTGGATGGGAGTGTCTTTTTCTTTCGGGGCTACCTGTGCCACGGTGGGGCCAGCTGCCGATATGTCGCCCATGAACCACCGGTTACGTGAATCCAGGTTGATGAACGTGAGGGGGCGTGCCCAGTAGAGGCCCATGCTGAGCTTCCAGCCCAAGCTGAACTGGGTGACGGCGTCGTTATAAGCAGAAACGAACTCTGCCCTGGTCTGCTCATTGTCGTTGTCGGCGAGTGCGAGCTGCGCCTCGAAGACCCGCCAGAGGTTGTCGATGTCATGCTCACCGCGTCGCTTGTCGCCGGTGAATGCATAAAACGTCGCGTTGAGGGCCATCACCACAGGGATTCCGTCGAAATCGGCAGGCTGGTCTGCCTTGATTCCGAAGGAATGCGCAAAGCCAGCGGCGATCTTCATTCGGTTTGCATTCGAAAGGCCCTTGTTGAAGAGACCGAACACCGTGAACGGGTCGATGTCCGCAGGCACGTCCGTACTGTCAAGTTTCGGGAACTTCATGTCGATTTGGACGTAGGTCTCCCGCAGCTTGGAAATAAGCGCTTGCCGATCATTACGGTAAGGAAGCAGCTTATCCGCCAGCTCTGTGTAATAGCCTATCCATGTGAATTGCATGTCCATGGCTTTGTCACCTTCCTCCTGCCTTGGCCGCCTACAACGTGTTGCTAACCGGCTGAGCAAGTGTTTTGAGGTCATCCCACGAATCCGACTTGGCTATATCGTCCTCGTAGGCTATTAAGTAGCCCCAGGCCTGATTTGCAAAGGCGTCTTCGGCGGCCAGTTCGGGCACACGAGCCAGCGCTTCAAGTACGTCGCCCGACTCGCCCAGTACGAGCAGGTTGTCATCCTGCGGAGGCAGGTCTGCCCGCTCAGAATAGGTAAACTCATTTGTCTTCGGAGCCTGCTTGCCCTGTACGAACTCATCAACGACGAGCGTATGGGTCTCGCAATAGCGGGGATCGCTCGGCTCAACCCACGTATAGCCATATTGGCCGGTCTCCGTTGGGATGAGTGCCTTGTCCTTGTTGTACCAAGTGAGCTGCAATCGTGTTTTGGACATTACTCTTCCTCCACGGTCTCGCACGGAACAAGCTCCATGATGTCCTCGAGCTCGCATTCGAGCGCATCGCAAATCTTGATGAGCACACCGGTTGTGATGTTGTCACCGCGTCCAAGCTTCGCGATGGAAGAAGTGCTGACACCGCTGACCGTGCGGAGGTCTTTACGCGTCATGCTCTTATCAATCAACAGCTTCCAGAGCCTGTTGTAGCTAATCTTTCTCGCCATCAGGACTCTTCCCCTTCCGGTTCTGGGTCTTCAATCATGTCTCCATTGCGAACGTGCCTCAAAAAGCCATACCGACCTTCGTCGCTCATGGTGAAGTGGATGAGGCGCGCTCCGTCATAGTCGACGCCGGTTGGAATCTCGTTTTCGGCGATGATTACCTGGCAGCCACCGCAGTCTCTCAGCATGTGACGGTAGAGGGCAGACTTCATGCTGCTGTCTATCAGCACCTCGGAGCTCTCCGTTAGCGAGAGGCTCGGCGAGTCCAAGATGAGCATTCTGGGCCGATGAACGCCGTTCGCCTCGATGAATTTCATGAGGGTGAACGCGTAGATGGTGTTGAGGTAGGCCCGGTACCCCTTGCCCTCGCTCTTCTTGGGCTTGTTGTTCACCAGGATGTCGAATGACTGCTTCGAGATCTTTGCGGTCTTGAATCCAGGATATGCGCAGTCCTTGATGGCTTCGCTCACCGCCTCGCTAAGGTGTGTGAACAGTATCTCGTCGAAGTGTTTCTTGGCGTCGTACTTCTCCTGCGATTCGTCTTCGTTCTCGGTCTCGTCTATGTCTTGGCTGAGCACCTCGAGTTGGCTGACCATCAGATCGAGCTCTCGGCGCAGTTCGATGACGCGCCGATAGGCACCGAGTGCGTCGTGCAATTCCAGGGACTTCGGCCTGTACTCGCGATTGATGCGAGCGGCGAGGCTCTCGCGTTGCGCCTTGAGCTCTGCTATCGATGATTCCAGCTCAGAGACGAGTTCTGCAGCCTCGGCCTCAGCGCTCTCGAGGTCTTCCAATCGCCTGCGAGTCTTCTCCAACTCCGCCCTGGACGACTCAGCGTACGACGCTCTGTCTTCCTCACGCTCTATCTCGTGGTCGCAGAACGGACACTTCTCGACATATGTCGCGGCGTCATGCGCGTCGCCTTCGGCTATGAACATGAGGCGTTCGACGTCTGCCTCGTATTGGCTACGGAGCATCCGATATCTGTCAAGGAGGACTGACGTTTCTTCCAAATCTTCGGCATCTGAGGTGATCGTGATTTGCAAGTCCCGCATCTGTCTGTTGACCTCAGCCATGAGAGCATCGACCTCGCCGATTTCGGCGAGGATTTCGCTCATGCGCTCCTCGATGTCCTCGCCGCCTATCTTCTCCAGTTCTTCCTGAAGCTCGGCCTGGCGATGCTCGAAGTTCTCCATGACGTGGCGTATGTATTTGACGACAGCACCCTTTTTAGCGCGTTTCATCTCCACCGTCTCTATTTGCTCCCCGTCGTCGGCATGCCCGGTAAGGAGAAACGACAGTGCGTTGATGCTCGCCGTGATGCTCGGGTGCTTGGGGTTGTCGATTATCGTCTTGGTTGTAAAGATGTGCTCCTCGTCGAGGAACATCTGGTGGACGAACGTGCGGAAGGTGAATTGCTGCTTTCTCAGTTGCTGGGTGCTAATAATTTGAACCGGTTCCTCCACACCTAACAGGCGAGGCAGAACAGTGCTGTTGTAGCTTTCCTGTCCGGGGCTTCCCTTAACGCGCCACACACCGTTTTCGATGCAATCGAGCGAGGTGCGTATGGTGATGGTCGTGTCTGCCTTCGAACCTTCTTCGGCTTCCAATACCTTCCGCTCCGCATAGAAGGTATCGCCGTCTGGGTTCTCGAGCGTCATTGAAATGGTGTCTATGCCGGACGACGCCTTATCCATAGGAGGGTTGTCCGCGCCGAGCATATAGTCGATGCACATGACGACGTAAGTCTTGCCAGTGTTAGATGGGCCGTGGATTATGTTGACGCCCGGTTGGAATTCTACGAACGAGTCCTCCACGCCATCGCCCGTTGCCCTGATCTCTTTGACATAAAAGTCGTTCATTTCCGCACCTCCGTCGCCGACCTCCGCGAGAGCCGGTTTATCTCGTCAATCAGTGGCTGCAGGCCGCGCTCGGCCACGTAAGCGAAAGCCTTGTGCGCACATGCGGCATACGACGTCGCATACGCCGTCTGGAGGGACTCGAAGTACGCCGAGCCTGCCTTCGTTGGGACGTACCCGATACCGTCACCAGCCACTATGGGCTGCGCATAACCTTTGAGCACGAGCTCCTTCAACGCGGCTCGCACTATCTCACGACGCACCGCGAACTCGCTGAACTTGAATTGGTTGTCCCCGTTGAGGTTGATGTCGGAGATGGAGAAAGTCCTCCCATACGTGGCGACGAAGTCCACTACGTATGTTGTCTCCAAATCGAGGGCAATTTTGGAAACATTGAGGAGGATGAGGACTCGAAGGGAGAGTTCGAACCGCGTGTTGAAGATTCTACTCATCCTTATCGACCCATCCTTCAAGCCTCCCGTCGTTGACGAGGAAGTGGCAGACCCCCTTCTTCTGGGCTGCACCAATCCAGTCGGTATCGCGGCTCAACCAGCTCCTCTGGACGGACACTTGCGACGCCTGTTTGAGCACCTCTCTAAGACGCGCCATTCCGTTGTGGTAGTCGTCTTCATAGGTGTCGACGACCCCCTCGTAGATTTCCTCCTCGAAGACGCGGAACTCGTCGTCCTCCCATTCGGCGAAGGCGTCCCTCATTCCACGGTTCACAGACTCTGCGGCGTAATAATCCTGTCGCATACGGTCGTAGTGCTTCTTGTGCTTCCCATGAGTGGCGAGGGACTCGACTGTGAAGCCCTCCACACCCTCGTCCTCTCCATACGCATCCATCAGAGCATCGATGTAGCGATGCTCGTCTGCGGATGGAGTATCGGGTGGCTGCACCGACTCGAGCCTCGGGAATCGTATAGATTCACTTTCTGCCGCCTTGCCAGCCGTTTCAGGTTCTTCGACGTTATTCCGTTGGAGAACCTCGATGTAGGCTTCGGAGAGAAACTGGGCGAGCGTGCCGTTTGAGCTGAGTGCGTGAAGCGCCTGTTTGCGCTCTGGAAAGATGTCGGAGTTGGCGATCATGTCCGCAATCACTGCCCGAAGCTCTTGGATCTTCGTCGGGAACAGCTCGCTGATTATTTCGCGCTCGAAAAACGGCACTATCTCCTGTCGCACGAGCGGCTCCTGCGAATAACGCCGTATCTCTTCGTGTGGATTTGCATGGCGATTCATGATCTCTGAGGCCCGAGATTTCGAGCACTCGATGTAATAGTCGCCCTTGCCATCTAGCTCCATTGTCTGGGAGATGACGCTGTACAACACGGTGATGATGTGGGGGTCGGATTTCGGCTTGCCTTTCCAGACAGCTTTGATGGCCCGAACGTACTCCGAGAATACGAAATCGGTCATCTAGCACCTCCCACCTGCGCTCCGAACCTTTGCCGAACCTCTGCCGAACCTTTCGGTAACGCTTTGAGGGCCGTGCGTCCCTAGACTCCAGAACATACGAGCTGTGCGGTTGCGAACCGCTCGCCACAGCACAACGGCGGTCACAGGAGTTTTAGAGACCTTTCTATTCTACCACCGCTTGTTGCGGACGCGGTTTTGATGTTTGCGAACGCAAAATATCACTTCGCAATTTGCACTGCATCGTACAGCTCGGATAGCGGCTCATCGCTATGGCCATATCGATGCATTCGCAGGCGTTATCCGAGCAGACAAATCAATAATGCACCAGCGGCGAATGGCTGGTCACCAAGCCGGGGCGGAGAAATCCGCACGAGGTGACCCATGCCGCGCATCTGTCTGACAGATTCATTCGGGCGATCTCCGCTTCGGCTTCCGAGCCAAGAGGAGACAAACAATGAAAGCCCGAGACAACCGTTCCAAGACCCATCGCATCTACCTCAAGTCCACTTGCCAGTGGGTGGAAGTCGACGAGGAAACCTACCGCCCCTACATCCGCGAGTGTGACGCCACCCGCAAACGCATGCAGTACCACGGGCGCTGCGTCTGCCCCAAGAACCGCTTCTGGCTGTGTGATGCAGACTGCCTGAGCTGCGAGTTCCGCCGCGCGGGCGACGTTCTTTCGCTCGACCAGGAGATTGCCGAGACCAGCAGCGAGCTCTCGCTGTTCGACACGCTCGAAGACACCGCCCCCAACATCGAGGACATCGTCGCCGATTTCGACGAGCTGTCAGGTCTTCTGCACGATCTCGCCCAGATCATGCCGGAGGCCATCAAGGTCGGCATCCTGCGCGAGCAGGGCCTTACCGAGTCCGCCATTGCAGCTGAGCTTGGCATCTCGCGCACCACGATGCGTTCACGTCTCGCCAAGGCCCGCGAGCGGCTGGCCCAGGAATATCCCGACGTCCTCTAGCCCCTCGCCCCGGCTGCACACGGGTGGCTGGGCCCTTTTTCTACACGAATTTTCGTCCTTCTTCGTCAACCGGCGTGGCCCGCCTCCAGGGGATGACGAAGGGCACGACCCGAGGAGGTGAACCACATGCCCACGACGAACAAGAGCCCTGCCCAGGAGGCAGCGGACGTGCCGGCCTCGATAAGCCGAGTGTCGACGCGTCTGACAGGGCAGCTCGAAGCCCTGGCAAAGCAAAGCCAATCCGAGGAGAAAGGACAAGAAGGTGACGAACGAGGAGATCATCGCAGCCATCCGCGAAATCAAGGGCGCTACCAGCTGCATTGACGCGGTCGTAGACCAGGTGGCCGAGGCGCTGGGCGGCCAGGGCATACATGATTCGGATTCAGAGAGGAGGCTGCTCGGCATCGCCGCCATGCAGAAGATGCTGGGCAAGCGCCGCTTCGACGAGGTGCTCGGCGGCCTGGTAAAGAAGCCGCAGGGCAAGCTCGTCCTCGTGCCCCTCTCCGACAAGAGGCCGCCCATAAACAACGCAAAGAACGATTTCAACGACAACGATACGGAAGGAGCCAACAATGGCTAACAACGCAACCAAGAACCCCATGAAGGTCATCACCGGCCCGGACACCCGCTGGAGCTACGCCAACATCTGGGAGCCCAAGTCCATCAACGGGGGCACCCCCAAGTACTCCGTGAGCCTGATCATCCCCAAGGCCGACACGCGCACCGTCGAGAAGGTCAAGACCGCCATCGTGGCTGCATACGCCGAGGGGCAGGCAAAGCTCAAGGGCAGCAGCCGCAGCGTGCCGCCGCTGTCCTCCATCAAGACGCCGCTGCGCGACGGCGACGTGGAGCGCCCGGACGACCCGGCCTACGCCAACTCCTACTTCATCAACGCAAACTCCGCCACCGCACCCGGCATCGTCGACGCCGACCTCAACCCGGTGCTCAGCCGATCCGAGGTCTACTCGGGCGTCTACGGTCGCGCGAGCATCAACCTCTACGCTTTCAACATCAACGGCAACCGTGGCATCGCCTGCGGCCTGAACAACCTGCAGCTGATCCGCCCCGGTGAGCCGCTGGGCGGCAAGGCCAGCCCGGAGGCCGACTTCGCCGCCGCAGATAACGACGACTTCCTGAACTAGAGGGGAGGTGAAGGACATGGAGGCGATCACGACCATTATCCTCGACGTGCTGTTCGGCTGCTACTGCCTGTCCGTGCTGACCTGGACGGTCATCGGCGTGCAGACCATCGTGCGCGACCACAGGGAAGAGAAGCGTCGCGAGGCTGCGGCTAACCGCGACGAGGAGTACCACGCCGAGCGCATGAGGGCGCTCGGCAAGTAGGGAGCCCACGGGGCGGCGGCGACCAAGGAGCCGCCGCTCCTCTTCGTTTGGAGCGCGCATGAAGACGCTGATGATGGACATAGAGGCCTACTCCGGCGCAGACCTCGCCAAATGCGGTGCCTACCGCTACGCCGAAGACCCCGACTTCGAGGTGCTGCTGCTCGCCTGCAGCGCTGAAGCGAGCTGGGGCGCTCGCCAACAAGTCGCTCAACACCTGCTGCTTCATCGGCAAGGTCAAGTGTCCGCACTGCGATGTGAGTTACTGCACAGCCGCCGTCGTAGGGAGCGCAGCCAACAGGAGTTCTGGAGCCGCGGCTCGAAGAAGCAGCGCGGGAGCGCCTGCTCCGTCAGGGGAACTGTGCCCCCATGCCGTGCTCGACTGAATTGTTCAAGGAATTCTCAAGGTACAATTAGCCTGTTGAGGGTCGCCGTTGATGGAGGAGCGAACACTATGAGGCATGTTTTCAAGGCTAAGAAGCTCGGCTGGGGCAACGATAAGACCGAGGGCATTTGGTTCGATGCCGACGATTACACCAAGGAAGAGGCAGAGGCCGAGTTCAAACCCTACCAAGGCGTCACCCAAAGGGGCTACGACTATACGGGCTATGAGTACGACGGGGAGCGCTACCACCACTACACCTATCTGGGCGAGTTCGAGGATGGCGACATGCCCACTAGTGATGCCGATCTCTGGAAACGCAAGTAGGCAGCCCTTTTGAATTCAAACCCAGGGCGCTTCCTTAGAGGGGGCGTCCTTTTCCTGCCTTTGTGACGCGACGCGAGAATTCACCGCGAGACTAGTCATCGGGGACGTTCTTAAACGACTAGTTGCCCGGGACACTCTTTGGCTGATTGCTCGTGATGCAGGCACGCTTGCCTGGGCCACGCATGTGAGCCCCGTGCCAGCTTCCGATAATCCTTTTGCTGTCCCAGGCTTGGACGAGCTCCTTTTGGGTACGGTGGATTTGGATATATGTCTGATTCCATCAAGCCCGAAAGGAGCTTTTTCATGATTAAACTGATTGCTTCGGATATGGACGGTACGCTGCTCGACGAGAACAGCCAGGTCCCGCCCGAGACCTATGAGCTGATTGTCGCCCTGCGCGAGCGCGGTGTGCATTTTGCCGCGTCGTCGGGCCGCCGCTACGACCGCCTATGCGAGTTCTTTGCGCCCGTGGTCGACAAGATGGATTTTGTCGCGGCCAACGGCGCCCAGGTCTATGCGGACGGCGTCGAGGTCGACCGTGAAGTCTACTCGCATCTTGCGATTCGCAAACTCGCGCGCACGGTCAAGATGTTCCCCAACATGCATCTGGCGCTCTTCGATCGCACCAAGTCCTTCTTGCTCGACGACGAGGATAAATTCGTCCGTGAGATCGACAAGGACCTGCCCAATGCCGAGCGCATTTGGGGCTTGCCCGACCCACATGTGAACATCATCAAGGCCTCGATTATCTGCGATGACGGCAACGTGATGGACAATGCCTACGTGCTGCAGCGCGAGCTTGGTGGCCTGTTCTCCTTCGCGCCTTCGGGCAACGCGTGGATCGACGCCATGCAGCCGGGTGTGTCCAAGGCTTCGGGTATCGAACAGCTCATGGAGCATTATGGCGTTGAGCGCGAAGAGGTCATGGCGTTTGGCGACTCGATGAACGACTACGAGATCATTCGCTTTGTGGGCACGGGCTGCGCCATGCAAAACGCGCGTCCAGCGCTCAAGGCGGTCGCCGACCGCGTCATCGGCTGTAACCGCGATCACGCCGTTCAACAGGAATTGCGCCGCGTGCTGGACAGCCTTTCCTAGTCTGGCACCTGGGGACAGTCCCTGCGGCTATTCGTAAAGACTGCTCCCAGCGACTAGTCGTTTAAGAACGTCCCCGATGACCATCGCCAAGGAGTGTCCCAGGGTGCCGGCAGAATAGGAACGTCTCTAACTGCCGGGTGTGGCTAGGCGAGGGCGGCCATGATGGTGCGGGCGACGCCGTCGTGGTCATTGTCGTACTCGGTCACGGCGTCGGCGGCCTCGCGGTCCTCGGGCTCGGCGTTGATCATGGCCATGCCGTGGCCCGCTGCCTGCAGCATGGGGATGTCGTTGATGTTGTCGCCGAACGCCCAGGCGTCGGCGAGACGCTCGCCCAGGTGCTCGCACAGCCACGTGAGTGCCGTTCCCTTGGTGGCTCCCTCGCCCATGACCTCGATATTCATGGCGTACGAACGCGTGACCTCAATGCCTCCGAGCGTGTCGAGCTCCGCCGCGATGGCGTCGCGATCGGCTGGGTCGTGCCAGTACATGGCGATGCGTTCGAGTGTCTCGACCTCGTCGATCTTGCTGTCGATATCCATGTCGATCGGTGTTCGTGTGCGCTTGAGCGAAGCCGCGATGTGGGGGTCGCCGCCGCAGAATTCGTCCAGGCGCGTGTAGAGCGAGCGGGGGAGGAAGCACTGCCCGTCCGCGAAGATATCGAAGGTGACGTCATGGCCGGCGGCAATGCTATGGACGCGGTGGGCGATGGCGCGGTCGAGCGGTCGGCTCAAAATGCGCGTAGCACGTGAGGTATCGGTGGGCATACCGTCGTCGAGCTGCCAGACGCTGGCGCCGTTGGCGCAGACCGCGTAGTGTACGGCGGGGTGGGCGAGGATGGGCTCAAAGATACCCGACAGCGGGCGCCCCGTGCAGGGCACAAACTCAATATCGCGGTGCGCAAGCTCGTCGAGCATCGCCCAGGTGGCGTCGCTCATCTGCTTATCACTCGTCAGCAGTGTTCCATCCATATCGGAAAACACAATCATTCGTTGCGATCCTTTCTACTGGCATAAAAAGCGTGGCCGAGGGCGGTGATGCCCTGGCCACGTTCGGGTTCTATAACGGTCCGCGTCTTAGCGATCGGCGAGCGGCTTGTACTCCAGCGGATCGATCACCGGACGGTATGCCGGGCGGATGATGCGATGCGCGCAGAAGAGCTCTTCCATGCGGTGCGCCGACCAGCCGGCCATGCGGGCGACGGCGAACAGCGGCGTAAAGAGCGTCTCGGGCACGCCGAGCATCTTGTAGATAAAGCCCGTGTACAGGTCGATGTTGGCGCAGATGGGCTTGGTCATGCCGTGATCGCGCATCACCTGCGGGGCTAGACGCTCGATGCGCTCGATGAGCGCGAACTCCTCGCCCAGGTCCTTCTTGGCGGCAAGCGTGCGCGCGTAACGGCGGCACACCTCGGCGCGCGGGTCGCTCAGCGTGTAGACGGCGTGGCCCATACCGTAGATGAGGCCCGTGCCGTCGAAGGCCTGCTTGTCGAGGATCTTGCCCAGGTAGGCTGCGACCTCGTCCTCGTCCTCCCAATTGGAAACATGCGCACGGATGTCCTCGTGCATGGACACGACCTTGGCGTTGGCGCCGCCGTGGCGCGGGCCCTTGAGCGAGCCGATGGCCGCGGCGTAGGCGGAATACGGGTCGGTGGCCGAGGAGGACAGCACACGGCAGGCGAAGGTGGAGTTGTTGCCGCCGCCGTGCTCGGCATGCAGCATGAGCATAACGTCGAGCAGCATCGCCTCATCGCGGGTGAACGCCATGCCGCCGCGCAGGACCTGTAGGATGGTCTCGGCGGTGGAGAGACCGGGCGTGGGGTGCGGCACGTGAACCTCGGAGCCGCGAAGCTTAGCGATCGAGGCCATGTGTGCGAAGGCGGCGATGCGCGGGAGACGGGCGAGCATGGAGATGGCGACGTCGATTTCGTGCTCGGGTGTAATGGCGTCGGGCTCGGCGTCGAAGGCGTAGAGCAGCAGCACGGCGCGCTGAAGCACATTCATGATGCTCGACGACACCGTGGTCATGGGGAACTCGCGGACGTATTCGTCGCTCAGATGCCTAAAAGCACCCAGGCGTTCGCAAAAACCGTCGAGTTCCTCTTTGGTGGGCAGCGAGCCCGTGATGAGCAGGTAGGCGACCTCTTCGTAGCCATAGCGATCCTCGGCCTGGGCGTTGTTGACCAGGTCTTCGATGCTGTAGCCGCGAAGCGTGAGCTTGCCTTGGTCGGGCACGACCTTTCCGTCGACCTTGTTGTAGCCGTGCACATCCGAGATGCGAGTGAGGCCCGCGACCACGCCCGAGCCGTCGGCATTGCGCAGGCCGCGCTTGACATTGTGCTCAACAAATAGGCCCTCGTCATAAGGGTCAGTCGGCAGGCCATAGTAGAGATTTTCGCTTTCGGGCGAAATCTGGCGGCTCGCTTCGTAATCCAAGACCAGGCGGCTCAGGTGGTCGTCGAAGCGGTAATAGATTTTCTTGGCGTCGTAGGCCATGCGCGCTCCTCTCCGGGCCGCATCGGGGTGACTTGCATGGGCATGCGCGCGTCAGGCTATCCCCAGCGGCTTGCTCGCTACAGGCGGTACATAAAGTTGAAGACGTCCTCGCGCTGGATGGACACGTTGACGCCCGAAAGCTCGCCGGCCTCGGCCAGCGCCTTCTGCAGCTCGGCGAAGTCGAGCTTGGACTCGGCGGTATCGGCCAGCATGGTCATGGTGAAGATGTCCTCGATAATGGACTGCGTGATGTCGCGGATGTCGACGTTGGCCTCGCCTAGGACACGGGTGACGCCGGCGACGATGCCGGGGCGGTTCTTGCCAAGGACGGTGATGACGATACGGGAGGACGAGATCTCGGCCATGGGAAACCCTTTCGCGTGATTGCGGCGCGCGCGGGGCGCTCCGCTACGGTACAGTGTTCATCATTGTACCTGTCTGGCGCCAAAAGGGGTGTGCTTACTGCGGCGTTACACGTCTGCAACATGGGAGAAGGGGCAACAGGGTGCGTGTCCGCTGCGGTTGGTCGCGCCGCGTTGCACAAAGACCGTGAACCTTTTGTGGGACACGCGGCGCCGTGGTACCATAGCCGAGTTTGTTGTCTTGGTCGGAAACCAAGACGCCTTATGCGCTGATCGGTAACCAGCGCCTGACCAATAAGGAGTCCTACCATGAAGCAGGGTATCCATCCCCAGTATGTCGAGTGCACGGTGACGTGCTCCTGCGGCAACACCTTCAAGACGCACGCTACCGTGTCCGAGATGAAGGTCGAGCTTTGCAACGAGTGCCACCCGTTCTACACCGGCCAGCAGAAGTTCGTCGACACCGGTGGACGCGTCCAGCGCTTCGCCGACAAGTTCGGTGGCGCCGCTGCCGCCCAGCTCAAGAAGGCTGAGGAGGCCAAGGCTGCCAAGGCCGCCAAGGCTGCTGAGGCCGAGGCCGCTCGCAAGGCCGCCGCTGAGGCTAAGGCTGCCGAGAAGGCTAAGCGTGCCGCTAAGTTTGCCGAGGAGGCTGCCAAGCAGGCCGCCGAGGCTCCCGCAGAGGCTCCCGTCGAGGAGGCCGCTGCCGAGGCCGAGACCACCGAGGCTGCTGAGTAAATAGCTCGCCGCGGAATCGCTCGCATTCATGGCATAAGGGCCGTGCATCCGTTCGGGTGCGCGGCCCTTTTTTTTATTGGTGCAAGCTAGCTCGTCCCCATTGCACCAGATTGGTGCGGAGGGGACAGGTTGGTTTGCACCAAATGGCAGAGAGACGGCGTTTTCCCAGATAAAAGCTGCCAAAATAAACCAGTCCCTTTTTGGCAGGTTGGTCGTAGTTATTACGTGGCGGTTGAGGTCGACCGCATAGGGTGCGTCCTGTTTGGCTAAAGTACAACTATCTGTGTTTAACTCGCTCGGAGCTGCATGGCACGGGCGATGGCCAAAAAGGAAACAACATGGGATTCATGTCAAAGCTGCTGTCCTTTGGATCCGATAAGGACCTTAAGCGCTACTACAAGATCGTCGACCAGATCAACGGTCTTGAGCCCCAGTTTGAGAAGATGACCGAGGAGGAGCTCCGCGCCCA
>CABURR010000025.1 GCA_902493985.1 uncultured Collinsella sp.
CGCGACCAGCGCGCGAGCATGCCCTCGGGGTAGTAGGTGCCGTGCCTGAGCTTGGGTATCTAGAGCTCCACGTCGCCCACGGCGGTCCTGAGCGACCTGGTGCGGTAGCCGTTGCGACTGTTCTCCCTGCCGCCGCCGCGCTCGTTGCGGCCCGCGCCGCACATCTGCTGGGCCTCGGAGTCCATCAGCGCGTTCATCACGCCGCCCAGCACCCTGCACGCGAATTCGCGCGCGTCGCCGCACTCCTGCCAAAGCCGCGCCGCCTCGAGGGCCTCGTCGCGGCTGAGGCGCAGTACACTCTCTTCTTGGGGCATCGCCTTTCCCTTCATTCGTCACCTTCACTACTCCAACGACGAATTCTAGGCGGTGCCCCCGCCCTTTCAAGGAAGGGCGGGGGCGGGGCATGCCCCGCCTCTTACACCACATCTCTGCGCGCTACCCACGGAGTCCCGGGGAGGCGACAATTCGACTCCCCGGGACTGCTCAACTATTCAAAAATCGGCGCTCCGTGGCCCCAAGAACCTTCCATGCCGCACACGGTCGAGGCAAACCCGGCAGCAAAGTCGAGCGCGCGCTCGATGGCCTCGGCGCCATCCTCACCACGCTTGGCGGAATCGAGATAGCACATTAAAAACGAGGTGAGGAACGAGTCGCCCGCCCCCATGGTGTCCTTCATGTCCGTTACCGGTTTAGCCAGCTGGCGGTAATAACGCTCGCCGTCGTAAGCAATGCAGCCCTCGGCGCCCGCCGTAGCCGACACAAAACGCGGACCCAAGCCCTTCACCCATGCCAGACGCTCGCGAATCTCGTCCTCACTCGCGGCATCCGCCGCACTAAAGAAAGCGAAATCGACGTAGGGCGCAATCTGCTCGTAGTACTCGTCGGTGGAGTCGTCCGAAAAGTCAAAAGAGACCGTGACGCCCGCAGCCTTCAACTTGGGCAGCTCGCGCTCGGTAAAACAATAGTTGCCCGAATGAACCACATCGAACTGCTTTATGTACGCAAGGTCAAAGCGATCGAGGACATAGCGCGCATCGCCACGGATACCGCCCTCGTTGGAGCCAAGGAAGACACGGTCACCGTCAACGACGGTCACACGAGCCGCTCCGTTCTCGCCAATCATCTGCTCGCACTTGTCAAGCTCGATACCCTCATCCTCGAGGCTTGCAATGACATGCTCGGCAGCGACATCATTGCCAAAAATGCCCATGTAAGCGGAGCGTGCGGCACCGCATTTCTTGGCATAAACGGCGAAGTTCACCGCGTTGCCGCCGGGATACATGGTGTGGATATGCTCGTAGCGATCGACGACGTTGTCGCCAAATCCGAGCGCGTTAACGTTAAATGCCACGGCCCTTGTCCCTTCTAGTACTCGACAACACCCATATAGCGGCGGAAATCGGGATCGTGATCAAACACCTTGCCGCGTGCAGCACGCAGCTCGCAGTTCATGGCGTAGAACAGCACCGGGTCCAAATAGGCACGGACGCTCGCCGGCACGGCTTCCATACCGTACTCCTTGGCATCGAGCACCATCAGCGTATCGGTATGCGTCTTAAGGAACGCCAGGGCGCGCTCGTCCATAGCACGGCACTCGCTGGAGCCCATCTGCAGGAAGTAAAAAACGCCATCCTGAGTAGCCTCGAAGGGGCCATGGAAGTACTCGGCAGAGTGGATGTAGCTGCAGTGCTGCCACTGCATCTCCATAAGAGAGCAGATAGCGAAACCGTAGGTCTGGCTAAAGTTGGGACCGCTGCCCAGAATATAGAAGAACTCGTGCTCCTGGCAAAGCTTGGCAAAGCGATCGCCCAGCTCGGCATTTACCTTCTCGCGTGCCGGGGGAAGAATCTTATCCATCTCGGCAATACCGGCATACATATCGGCAAGATCGGCGTAGCCCTCCTGCTGATCGAGCAGCTCTGCCGCAAGCGACAGCGAAATACCAGCGGGGACCTCGGCCTGCGGCACGCCCTCGCCCCACGGGTAGACCCACGTGATCCACTTGCCGGAGTCAATCTTGGATCCAGCGTTGTCGGTCTGGGCGATCACCGTAGCGCCGGCGGCAAGGGCAATCTCGCAGCCCTCGACGACCTCGGGGGTGTTGCCACTGTGGCTACAAGCGATGACCAGGGACTTCTCGCCCAGACGACGCGGACGCATGATATCGAACTCGCGAGCCGTATAGATATACGAAGTGAAGGTGGTTGCCTCGCGCTGCAGAAGCTCATGAGCCGGGATCAAATCGATCATGGAGCCACCGCAAGCAATCCAGTAGACGCTGTCGAACTTGCCCTTCTCGGCAATTGCCTCTTTGATCAAATCGTGTGCGTTCATATCCAGTTCCTTTCTTATTTGGGCCGCAACCAATGACGTTGACTGCGTGGCCGATAGTTGTTTTAGTCAATCAGATATTTCTCGAATGCGGCCATGTTCTTGGCATCTGCCGCCGCCGGGTCATCGTAGTAACGACCGTCCGTGATTTCCTGGCCCAGCATGCCGTCGAAACCATGGGCGTTAAGTGTGGCGACGAAGGCGTCCATATCGTGCTTGCCATCGCCCCACACCAGATGGCCATACGGGTCGCCGTCGATAAAGTGCATCTCGTGAATTGCCCCATCACCAAAGGCGGCAAACCAGTCCTCGAGCGTCTCGCCCGCAACGCCCATCGCAGTTGTATCAACCATGGGCTGTAAGTACGGGCTCGCGACCTCGTCAATCATGCGCTTCGCATCGGAAACCGTCGTCACAAGGTTGCTCTCCTCGGGGCGCAGGCTTTCCATCGTAAGCACCAGACCGTGCTCGCCGGCATACTCCGCCAGAATGGACAAGTGCTCGCGGCTGCGCTTCCAGGCTTCCTCGCGGTCCTCATCCCAGTCGCCCCAGCCCGAGTTGACGGACATACGGTCGCACCCAAGCACCTCGGCAAGCTCAATGCCGTGCTTAAAGTACGCCAGGCTGCGCTGTTCATGCAGCGGTTTGCGTGCGCAGTACTGCCAAGGATAGATAACATTCTCGGGGCACAGAGTACGATACCTAAGCCCACGATCTACAGCCTTTTTCGCCAGGGCCTCAGCCTCAAAGTAGCCCGTGTGGTCGAGCGTCACATGCGGCTCCGCACACCACAGCTCAATGGACTCAAAGCCCAAGCGCTGCTGCACATCAAGGAAGTAATCGAGCGACCACATGATGTAATGGATATTCATGCCCGCAATCTGTTCGCGGCGCAGCGTCGGTTTGAATTCAGACATCTTATGCCTCCTTATTTCGATCGAACACGATTTGTCCGTCCGACATCGTCATATCAACCGAAAGATTGCGTGCGTCGCGATAATCGAGGTCGAATACATCCCGATCGAGCACGCAGATATCGGCAAGCTTGCCAACCTCAAGCGTACCCAGCTCGTCTTCGCGCATCAGATCGTGCGCGCCCCCGGCAGTCCAAGCGCGCAAGAGCTCGACAAGCGTCAGCGCGTTGACCTCATTCACGGGCAGTCCGTCGTCGAAGTATCCGCCGCATGCACTGTAGATTGACTCGCCCAGGCTCGGAATCAACAGCGGTAAATCCGTGCCACAGCACACTGTGCATCCGGAATCTTCCATTCCGCGGCGATTCCAGCTATGCAAAAGTCGCGTCTCGCCAATTTGTCGACGCATCATCGACAGGCAGTCCTCGCGCCTGTCCAGCGTCAAAATCTGCGGATAGACCTCGCAAATTCCACCTAACTTGCCAAACTCGACAAGATCGGTCGGGTCAGAGTTCTCGAGATCGGTAATCGCATGGCGGCGAAGCATCCGTCCATGCTCGTCTCGAGGCAGCGAGGCATAGAGCGCCACGGTGCGGCGAACGGCGCCATCGCCCTGGCAATGCAAGGAATATCGGAAGCCGTCAGCATCAATTGCACGCAGCTCGTTCTCAATCAGATCCCACTCGGGCTCTTCGACAACCGTCTTGCCGGCAGCTCCCGCATCGGCCGTGTCCTCATAGGGGTCAATCATCTCGGCAAGCCCCGCCCATACGCCGCGATCGGTCATACGGTTGAAGCCAGAAAAGCGAACGAACGGTCCCCGGAAGCGCTCTCGCGCCTCGCGGGCATATGCCAGATTTGCACCGGCACCCACCGGCTGCGACATCATAGAGACGCGAACCGTCAGCTCACCAGATTCCTCACGGCGAGCCATTTCGTCGGCAAAGCCGTAGTAGTCATCAAACGCCATCTCCTTGATGGCGGTAACGCCGCGCTCGTTAAGCATGCCCATGTAGTCCGAATACCCGGCGCGCACCTCGGGTAGCGCGAGGAAATCGCTCATCATGCGCCAGATCTTCTCGGCATAGCACGCCTGGGGTGTAAAGCCGTATCGCACACTGGCGGCAGCATTGAGAACGCAGGTCTCCGCACCCGGTGTAAAGCAGACGACAGGGATATCGCCAAAACAATCGTCAAACACAGCTGCCGTATTTGCGTTCTCGGCATCCGATGCCAACGTTTCGGGAAGGTTGTGGCCAAAAGCCGCCGCGCAATCCGGATGATCTTCTTTCCATGCACGCAAGAGCGACACGGCCTCTTTGGCATCAGCGACGCCGGACAGATCAGACCCCAACGTCCGCAGCGCCCAGCCCGTATAGAAGGTATGCACATCGATCAGGCCAGGCATGACGGTGCGGTCGCCCAGGTCAACTACCTCGTCCGCCTGGGTCAAATACGAAGCCACCTCGCACTTGGTGCCAACAGCCTCAATTCGATTGCCACGGACCGCTACGAAACCTTCAAACGGCAGGTCCCCCGTACCGGTAAAGACGCTCTTAGACTTCAGGACCGTCAAACGATCGGACATTATAACCACCTACGCAGGAAGCATGCCAGAGATTGCCGTTACGATCAGGCCAAAGACGACCATGAAAATGAAGAACTTCCAAATGGTCTTCCACCATTGGCCAAACGAGATCTTTGCCACGGCAAGGCCGGCAACCGTCATGCCCGCCACGGGGCTGATGGTGTTGATGGTCTGGTTGGCAAACTGGAGCGCGGTGACGGCCGCCTCGGGATTGAGGCCCATAAGCTCGGTCAGCGGACCCATGACGGACATGGTGAGCGCCGCAAGTCCAGAGCTCGAGGGAACCAGCAAAGAGAGCAGGCCAAGGACGATATACATAAACGTGGTATAGACGGCGGCGGGTGCACCGGCGAGCGCAGTAGCGAGCGCCTGGAGAATGGTGTCGATGATCATGCCGCCCTCTGCGATGACCAAGATACCGCGAGCGATGCCGATGACGATAGCGGCATACGCAAAGTCGGCAATGCCTTTAACGAACTCCTCGGCGATCGTCTGCTGGTCAAGGCCGCCCAGGATACCGGCAAGCAAGCCCATACCAAGGAACACGGCGGAAATCTCATTCATGTACCAGCCCTGAGTAACAAGACCCCAGACGATAATGCCCATACCGCAAGCAAAATCGATAAGCACGAGCTTCTGACGGGTAGTGAACTCTTCCTCGATGGAGGCATCGGTCACGGAAAACTCAACACGCTTGAGCTTGTCGTCCTCGTACGTAATGGACGACTCGGGGTTTTTCTTGACGCGCATGGCATAGCGCATGGCCCATGCGATGCCAACGGCGGTAAAGATGACCCAAGAAATGGCGCGCAGCCACAGCTGAGGATTGCCCTCGATGCCAATGATGCCCTGGGCGATCAAAACATTAAACGGGTCGATGGTCGAGGCACAATAACCCAGGTTAGGACCAAGGAAGCAGATGATGAATGCCGTCATCGAGTCATAACCGATACCCATCATGATGGGAATGAAGATGGCATAGAACGGCAGGGCTTCCTCAGACATACCAAACGTAGTGCCGCAAATGGACAGCAACGTCATCGTGATGGGAATGATGAGGATGTCCTTGTTCTTGAGCTTTTTAATCACACGGCTCATGCCGGCATTCAAAGCGTTGGTCTTGGTGATGACTGCGAACGATCCGCCAATCAATAAGACGAACGCAACGACGTCGGCAGCCTCCTGGATGCCCTTAGTAGGCGCTTGCAGGACCGCAAAGATATCCTGGCCCAGATTGATGGTCTCGCCGGTCTCGGAATCGGTGTTGTTCTTATCGACCTGTTCATAGGTTCCAGCAACGGCGACTTCACGCTCACCCGCCGCTGTCGAAATCGTCTTGCGCTGATACCGACCAGAAGGAATGATCCAAGTCAGGACCGCAAAGACAACGATCAGCAAGAACATGATCGTATAGACATGCGGTAATTTGAACTTAAAACGTCTGTTTGTCTTCTTCGCCTTCGTATCTGACATAGATACCTCCAAAGAACTCGAGACTGCATCGCATCTCGCCTCAACGCTTGTGCAAGGCAAACGTTCTATGACGTTCCATAGATTACCAGCAGCTTTTCCCGTCATCAAGATAATTTCAAACTGATTGCCGCAACGCGGTTGAACGGTCGCGTTCGCGCCGTGAACGGTATGGAAGCGCCCGGTGAGATGATCCACCAGGCGTTTCCATTCGCAATGTCCTAGATGTCAAAAACGTAGCGAGACCCAACGATCCGCTGACGACCGATGATAAACGGCCGCCGTTGCTCATCGAAAAAGAAGGCTTCCATATAAAACAAGGGTTCGCCAACGGGAACCGCCAGCAACCGAGCGACCTCGGGCGATGCGCACGCGATCTCGAGCGTGCACGGGTCGGTAAACGCGGGCATGCGGCCAGTCTGGTTGCGCACGAACTCAAAAATGGATTGGTTAGATAGAGGCGCCGTTGATAGATAGGCGTTGTCCTCGTAAACGTATATGTTGTTCTCAAGCATGACGGGGACGCCATCGGCAGTACGCACACGCTCGACGCAAATCAAGTCAGTTCCAACGGGAACACCAAAGAACTGTGCTTCGGTAGAATCCGCCGGCAGTATCTTTCTCGAAATGACACACGCCCCCGGTTCCATTCCGTTAACGCGGCATGCGTCCGAAAAACTCTGGACGTCATCCTTCTGGCGAATCTTGCGCTTGAGCTTGGGGGCATTGACGAACGTGCCTTTCCCCTGTCGCTTCGTTAGATAGCCCTGCTGGACGAGCTCCTCAATAGCGCGTCGCACGGTAACGCGGCCAACTTTATAGCTCTCAGCCAATTCGAATTCGTTGGGTATCCGCGCGCCTGCCTTGTAGGCGCCGGAGTTGATTTCGTTTTTAATGATATCAATGACCTGTTGGTACAGCGGTATCGCTGCTTTACCGTCAGTTAGCCCTTCAGTCGGTGGCATATACCCTCTCCCAGCACAATTAAGTCAAAAGCGGGCTCAAGGGCATTCAACAAGCCCTTAAGCCCGCATTAGCATAAAGTATGCTTGCTGCCGCACCAAAATGTCGGGTATTTACTCATCTGACCCGAAAAACGCGCAACTACCGCGCTCCTAAGAAAGCGTGAGCAGCTCCGGCAGCTGGTCGATAATCTTGTCCGCGGCATCCTGGCTAAAGCCAAAGCGCTCCTCGCGCTTGGCAATGACTGTCAGGCCGGCTCGCTTGCCGGCAGTGATGCCAGGCACCGAATCCTCAACGCAGCAGCAGCGATTCGCGGGCAGCCCCAGCAGGTCCAGCGCATGCAGGTAGATGTCGGGCTCGGGCTTGCTCTCCTTAAACTGCTCGCCGCTCACCACATACTCAAAGGCATCCGACAGCCCGCATGCGTTGAGCACTTCCTCGATGCTATCCATGGGAGACGAGCTGGCAAGCGCCACGCGAACGCCGCGGCGCGGCAGCTCTCGAATCGTATCCGCGGCGCCTGGGTTAATCAAAGCCTGATAGTCGCGCGGACGCTCATGCGCCCACTCGTCCCAACGGGCCAACGCTTCCTCGCCAGTGAAATGCCCCTTACCGGCGCGCTCAAACCAATCGACCAACATATGCAGGAAGAACTGATGCGAGGTACCGACCTGCCCATTCAACTCCTCTTGAGTCAGGTTAAGCCCAAGCTCCTTGGCAAACGCGGCAGTCTCGCCCAGGTAGTAATACTCGGTATCGACAATGACGCCGTCCATGTCAAAGATAACGGCGTCGAACGGAAATGCGGACACGGCACCCTCCCTAACAAAAGGGCGCCTGTAAGCAGGCGCCCGAACCATGCATTATCGGCGATTCTAACGCAGCAGCTTATCCAGCGCCACCGCAATACCGTCTTCATTGTTATTGGCGGTCATCATCTGGGCCACGGCCTTAACCTCGTCAACCGCGTTGCCCATGGCAACACCGGTGCCGGCCCACTCAATCATGGACTTGTCGTTCTGGCCGTCGCCAAACGATACAACCTCACTGGCATCGATGCCGAGCTTGGGCAGGGCACCCTCGAGCGCACGGGCCTTGTCGATACCGGGCGCCGTGTACTCAAAGTACCAGTCGGCCGTAAACATGCCCGAAAGCGTCTGCTTAAAGGGCGCATACATCTCCTCGTAATGCGCCTGCAGGTAGGCCGGATCGCCCGCCGTCAGCAGCTTGTCCACGGGATAAGCATCAGCGACCTCATGCAGGCTCTCGACCTCGCGGATCTTAAGATCGCACGCATCGCGCTCGTATTTGACGATGTTTTTCTGCGAGCCGTCAGGCAGCGTGATCATGCAGCGGTACGAGTCCTCAACGTGCAAATCGCGACCGAGCGAAATCATAGGGATCACGTCAAAATTACGCAGGTGATCAATCAGGCGATGCAATTCGTCGGCAGGCATAGCCTGATCGAACAGCACCTCGTCGGTCTGGGCATCGACGACGTGTGCGCCGTTAAAGGCCACCAGCAGACCGTCATGGTTTTGAAGGTCGAGCTCTTGCGCCAAGGCCTGCAGCCCCCATGCGGGACGGCCCGAAGCCAAAATGAGCTTAATGCCCGACTCCTGCGCCGCGAGCAGCTTCTCGCGCGTACGCGGGCTAATCACTTTCTGATCGTTGGTGAGCGTACCGTCGATATCCATCGCGATGGCTTTGATTGCCATATATGCCTCCCTGTCATTGAACAACCTTGTCTGAGCCATCATACAGAACACCCATCGCGACTCCGTTTACAACGGGCAAAAAGTCATATTGTCTCGAACATGAACAGCGTGTGGTCGTGAAGCTTTATCGCTCAGGTCAAATACGTCTGCTAGCGACGCTCATCCGTCGGTGCGCCCTCGACGATCGCGATGCCCGCCGATGCACCTAACGCGCTGGCGCCGGCCTCGATGAATGCGCAGGCCTCTTCGTAATTATGGATACCGCCCGCCGCCTTGATTGCCACGGCATCGCCGAGCACCTCGTGCATCAGCCGCACGTCCTCGAGCTTAGCACCGCCAAAGCTTCTGCCGGTCGATGTCTTAAGGAATCCCGGCTTGGCCTCCAGCGCGATCTCGCATACACGGCGCTTGGCGGCGTCGTCGCCGTCCAGCTTGCACATCTCGACGATTACCTTGTCAGTGATGCCATGCGCGCGACAAAAATCAGCAATGGTAGTCATCTCGCGCTCGATGGCATCAAAATCGCGGTTCTCGATCGACCTCTGATTCAAAACGTAGTCAATCTCGGTAAAGCCACACGCAGCGTATTCCTCAAACCTCGCAAGCTTCTCCTCAAGCGCCATAGTGCCCTGGGGAAAGTCGATAGCGCCGGCAAGGATGATGTCAGAGTCCTCGAGCATGGCGCGGCCCGTCTCGTACTCCTGCAGGTTCGCAAATACGCAGCGAAAGTTGTACTTTAACGCCTTCTCGACATATTGCTCAAACGTGTCCTCGGGGGCATCGATATAGTCGATGTATTTGTTGATGGGTTTGGCAAGCGTCATGCTGGGCCTCCTTGTTCAGGACTGACAACCGATTCGTGGTTTCACGCGAAAAACCACGTTCAATGTACGCCCGACATACAAGGACAGCGTCCGCATTCCGACAAGTGGTATGAAATTAGCTGTAAACGTATATTTACAGACAGCGAATGGCACCGCACGCGGATGCCGACAGCAAGACATCCCCCCTCAATACACCCTCACGCCCCTTTACTGTTTGCGACCAGAAATGATGAGCTGCACAACGTCGTTAGCGGTCGAATTCGACCTCTGACGACGTCACGCGACTCATCGTATCCGACCGACAACAGAAAAGGGGCACGTTCGCATAGCGTGGCGCGTGACGGTTGCAAAACCACCCCATTTGAAACAAACGCAAAAAAGTACTTGCAAAGACGCGTTCCGACATATAAGTTGATAAAAGACCGCCGTTGCGGTTTTAAGTAGATCGAGCATATGAAATTTCAGTTTTTAGCGTGTAAGAGAAAGAAGATCGGCAAAGTACAACCCCAAACGCAATGACAACTTAATGAGGTAACTGCCACATGTGAGGCACCCAGGGCATTGCTGTCTCGATTTTGAGCACGATGCCTTCCGCCTTGCATGGGCCGTTCCATCCCGCCCCTGCAGCAACTGCCTCACGGGCTCATTGAAAACCGCATAGCACCCCAACGTCAGCACATCACCCACGGCAAGCACATCACTCACGACAACCAACACATCAACAAACAGCACGAACATCAACCGATTGGAGAAGCTATGACAAACCACCACGCTGAAGACGGCGATAAGAAAAGCATTCTGGATGCCCGCATTGAGCGAGCATATGCAAACGAATATGACGCCGCCTTTGCCGCCGCGACCATCAAGAACTACGCGTCGCTACCGCTCGCGACGATCTTGGCCGACCACCCTCAACTGCTGAAGCGCTGCACAAAGATCATGGGCGACCCCGACATTCGCAAGCTGACAGACCCCTATGCCCCAAAACGCGACAACGATTCGTACGTTCTTACCGTAGGCTGCCTAGCCCATATGCTTACGGCGCTCGACACGAAACTCAAGCTCGAATGGGAACCCGACGAGCGTCATGAACTCGAAAGCAAGCGGAACACCCTGCGCACCGCACTGTTCCTTCCGTTGGACGGCCTCAAGCGCTGCAACGTCGAGCTCAATACACAGGCGCGGCAAAAGCCCGGGGCCACGGGGCAGAAAACTCCAAGACCCCATGCGGCCATCGTCGACCGCAACCGATATAACCGCATGACCGCGCACTTTTCTGCCGAGGGAGCAACCATAAGGACGCTGATCGACCTGCTGTGCCTCCTGAGCATCAACGAGCTATTTGAGGGCTATCTCGCCCTTGTTCCCGCGACGGCACCCAAGTCGGTAGCAAAGATCATCGAGACCTGCAGACGCCAGTTTGAGCGCCATCGCAATGGCAGCGAGATGAACGCCAGCATCGCGCAGTACTACGCGGCTCATTACAAAAATGACGGATGTGCCCCTGTCGAGCATCAGCTGCGGCTCGCCTACACCACGCCCACCGCAACGCTCCATCGCTTTGGAGCCCTTGGCGCTTGCGAGCCGCACGAACAGGCAGCCTGCCCCACAACCGAGCTCGATCTCAGGCTCGGACGAACCCTGTAGCCCGCCAGCCCCTCCGCGGGCAACAATCCTATTCCACAACACAACCAACAGAAAGGAGTCCTCATGGACACCAATCATTCCCCCATCATCAGCCCCCTCACCATGCGTGAATCCGCCCGAGGCATCACGCTCACCAGCATTTACGATGAGATGCTCGCCCGTCGCGAGCTCTCCGTCATGGGAAACATCGAAACCCCGATGGCCCACGACCTATGCCAGCAGATCCGCCTGCTCGATGCCACCGACCCCAGCCGCCCCATCACCATATTTGTCGCCAGCGCCGGCGGAAGCGTGCGATCGGGCCTTGCGATCTATGACGCCATGCGCCTCGCATCGTGCCCCATCCGCACCGTCTGCCTGGAATTCGCCGCGTCCATGGGCGCCGTGATCTTTATGGGCGGCGACGATCGCCGTATGGCGCCCCATGCAGAGCTCATGATTCACGACCCGCTGATCCCCCAGGGGGCAGGCGGCTCGGCACTTGCGCTGCAGGAAACCAGCCGGCGTCTCATGCAGACCCGCAAGACCCTCACGCAAATCCTCTCGGACCGCAGCGGCCTCACGCCCAAGCGCATCCAGTCCCTCACTGCAAAAGACACCTACCTTTCGGCCGAGCGCGCCGTCGAGCTCGGCTTTGCCCACGAAATCCTCTCGACCACCAAGGAGGTCGCCCATGTCTAACCTCGCCAGCCGTCTCGCCGCATCTGAGTCCGCATCGTCCACCATCCTCGCCAAGGATCGAACGCTTTCCTGCGACACCCGCCAAACGGGACTCAACAACAATGCACTTGTGATCGGCCCCTCGGGAGCCGGCAAGACCCGAAACGTCCTCAAGCCCAACCTGCTGCAAATGAACGCAAGCTACATCGTGCTCGACACCAAAGGCACGCTCTGTCGCGAAGTGGGACCCGTGCTGGCAGCCCACGGTTACCGCGTGCAATGTCTCAACTTCGCCGACCTCAACACCGTCCCGGCCCTTGCGCCCGGCATCGAGCGCTGCGGCTACAACCCCCTGAGGCACATTCGCCGCAAGGCGGACGGCAGGCCCAACCAGCAGGACATCCTCTCGGTGGCAAAGGCCATCTGCCCCATCGAGGACAACAACCAGCCTTTTTGGGATCATGCGGCGGCAAACCTGCTGTCGTGTCTTATCGCCTACGTCACCGAACAGCTACCCGCCGACGAGCAGACGATCAGCTCGGTCATCAAGCTGATCGAGCACCTGCAGGACGGTGCCACGGGTCGATTGTTTGACGACCTGATCACGACCGACCCCCAAAGCTATGCCCTCTCGCTATGGCGGCGCTACGCCATTACGCAAAATGCCGAGCGCATGCACGCGAGCATCGTCGGCATCCTTGCCGAAAAGGTCATGTGTCTGGGATTCGACGGTGCGGCACAGCTCTATCGTGAGTGCCATCAGGCGGACTTCGCTTCCATGGGACACACCCCCTGCGCCCTGTTTGTAACCGTGAGCGATATTGACCGCAATCTCGATCCGCTGACCGGCCTCTTTATTTCGCAGGCGTTTATGGGCCTCATTCGTGAGGCCGATAGGCAGCCCGACGGCAGCCTGCCCGTGCCCGTGCGCTTTATGCTCGATGACTTCGCAAATCTGCAGATCCCCCAGATCGACAACGTGCTCTCGATTATCCGAAGCCGCAACATCTGGGCAACGCTGCTGCTGCAGTCGACCAACCAGCTCGATGCGCTCTATGGCGAGGCACGCGCACGCTCCATCATGGGCAACTGCGACACGCATCTGGTGCTGGCGTTCCAGGATCCCGAGAGTGCCCGGGTGTTTTCCGACCGCGCCGACGCGCTGCCCAGCACGCTCATGGCGACGCCGATCGATCGCTCGTGGCTCTTTGTGCGCGGCTGCACTCCCGAACAGGTCGAGCGCTTTAGGCTCGAAGACCATCCGCTCTACGGGGAGCTGCCCGAGGCGCAGCGAGGCCATGCGGAGGCCGAGCTCTAGACGCAGGGCCCTCGCAGTACGCGACGCTCCGGCGAAGATCCTTAAAGGCCGTGCGCCCCGGGGCCATGGCAAAGCAAAGGGGCCCGCATCCGATGGGATACGGGCCCCTGACTATAAGGCGCGATGCGTTAACAGCAGCGACTACTTGCGGTGAGCGCGGTAGAACTCGATGAGCGCCTGGGTCGAAGCGTCCTGCTCGGCCTTGGCGGCGTCGTCATGGAAGGCTGGAGTGATCTGCTTGGCAAGCTGCTTGCCCAGCTCGACGCCCCACTGGTCGTAGGAGTCGATGCCCCAGACCGTGCCCTCGACAAACGTGATGTGCTCGTACAGGGCGATGAGCTCGCCGAGTGCGAACGGGGTCAGCGTGTCGCCGAAGATCGAGGTCGTCGGACGGTTACCCTCAAAGCAGCGGGCCGGGACGATCTGCTCGGGCGTGCCCTCGGCGCGCACCTCATCGGCCGTCTTACCAAAGGCGAGCGCCTTGGTCTGGGCCAGGAAGTTGCCCAGGAACAGCTCGTGCACGTCCTGGCCGCTGTCGGTCGCAGGGTTGGCGGTATTGGCGAAGGCAATGAAATCGGCCGGGACCACCACGGTGCCCTGGTGCAGCAGCTGGTAGAAGGCGTGCTGACCGTTGGTGCCGGGCTCGCCCCAGAAGATCTCACCGGTGTCGGAGGTCACGGCGCTGCCGTCCCAGCGGACATGCTTGCCGTTGGACTCCATGGTGAGCTGCTGCAGGTAGGCCGGGAAACGATGCAGGTACTGGCAGTACGGCAGCACGGCGTGGCTCTTGGAACCGAAGAAGTTGACGTACCAGACGTTGAGCAGGCCCATCAGCGCAACGGCATTGTTCTCGAGCGGCGTGTTGCAGAAGTACTCGTCGATAGCGTGGAAGCCCTCGAGGAACTGCTGGAAGCGCTCGGGACCGAGCACGACGATCAGCGACAGGCCCACGGCGGAGTCGACGGAGTAGCGGCCGCCGACCCAGTTCCAGAAGCCGAAAGCGTTGGCGGGGTCGATACCGAAGGCCTCAACTTTCTCGAGTGCGGTGGAAACGGCGACGAAGTGCTTTGCCACGGCCTCGGCGTTCTGCTCATCGGAGCCGTCGATGGCGCCCTGAGCCTTGAGCTGCTCGAGCATCCAGGTCTTGACCTCACGAGCGTTGGTGAGGGTCTCGAGCGTGGTGAAGGTCTTGGAGACGATGATCACGAGCGTGGTCTCGGGATCCAGGCCCTTAAGCTTCTCGGCCTGGTCGTTGGGGTCGATGTTGGAGATATAGCGGCAGTCGATACCGGCGTCGGCATAGGGACGCAGAGCCTCGTAGGCCATGACCGGGCCCAGATCGGAGCCACCGATGCCGATGGACACCAGGTGCTCGATCTTCTTGCCGGTAACGCCCTTCCACTCACCGGAGCGCACGCGCTCGGCGAAGGCATACATGCGGTCGAGGACCTCGTGCACGTCGGCGACGACGTCCTGGCCGTCGACGATGAGCTGGCCCCTCTCGGTTGCGGGGCGGCGAAGCGCGGTGTGCAGGACGGCGCGGTCCTCGGTGGTGTTAATGTGCTCGCCGGAGAACATGGCGTCGCGGCGCTCCTCGAGCTTCACCTCGCGGGCAAGATCGCACAGCAGCTTGACGGTCTCATCGGTCACCAGGTTCTTCGACAGATCGAAGTGCAGGTCACCGGCGTCAAAGCTCAGCTTGTTCACGCGCTCGGCATCGGCAGCGAACCAGGCCTTGAGGTCGATACCATCGGCCTCGAGCTTCTCCTGATGAGCCTCGAGTGCCTTCCAAGCGGCAGTCGACGTAGCATCGATAGGTGCGGCAACAGTTGCCATAGAGTCCTCCTCAGCATACGGGCGCACGCCTCCATGCGCCCGGACATTCAGATGCCACTATTCTAGCGCAGGTCAAGACTACAATCAGCGAGCGTTGCCAATCGGCCCCCAAACGGCACCGATCAAAAAGGGACAGGCTTATTTTGGCAGGTCAAACGCTTTACCAACCAAAAATAACCCGTCCTTTTATGGCAAATATTAGGCCGCGGCGCAGACGCTACCGAGTAACTCACGCAGAGGAGACCCGATGCCCTCCAGCAGTTCGGGCGCGATAATGGCAAAAACGGGAACCTCGCCGGTGCCCACGACAGCAGGCACCTTGCCCTCCGAGACAATGCATCCATAAGGCACAAAGCCGTCTTCGCCGGCATCGAGCGCCGCCATGCGACGCGCGAGCTCGCGCGCAAAGCCGGCAGTATCGGCATCGCCAATCGCCAGGACAAAGTCCACGCCTTCGTCGGTCGCCAGGGCTACGGCCTCATCGACCAAATCGTCTCCCCCATCGCCCCCGACCAAGCCGCAGCGAAAAAGCACGCGTTCGAGCAGAGCTCGATCAAGCGAGCCGAGCGCCGCCGAGACGAGCTCATCGTGCGTATGTTTGTCACCGCCCAACACGACCAGCGCCTTGGTGCCACCGTAGTGAGCGACCAATCGTCCGCACCAGCGAGCCACGTCTCCATCCGCAACAAGGCGCGTCGGCATACCAAACCCATAATTGACCATCTTTTCCACAACCCTTCCGTGCGTATAGGCGGTATTAATCGTTAGGCTCATGCTACGAAGCGAGGTTTTCCGAGCTGTTTCGCACTCTTTAGAGCTGCGTTAAAACCCGATCCAACCGCACGACCATACCTACCAAAACAAACCAGTCCCTTTTTGACAGGTTTTGACGATGTCCGGACGAGCGGGTATTATCGAACAGGTATTCGATAAGAACATGTGTTTGATGAAGGGACACGGATGGCGCACGAGCAGCACACCTATATCTGCATCGACCTCAAGACGTTTTATGCCAGCGTCGAGTGCGTCGACCGTGGGCTCGATCCGCTCACCACCAACCTGGTCGTTGCCGACGAATCGCGCGGGCGCACGACCATCTGCCTCGCCATCACGCAGGCCATGAAGGACTTAGGGATTCACAATCGCTGCCGCCTATTCGAGATTCCCGATGGCATCGACTACATCACGGCCGTACCGCGCATGCAGCACTATATGGAGGTGTCGGCGCAAATCTACGGCATCTATCTGGAATACGTAAGTCCGCAAGACATTCACGTCTATTCAATCGATGAATGCTTTATCGACGTGACGCCCTATCTGGACCTCTATCACACAGATGCGGAAGGGTTCGCCTGCACGCTGCGCGACGAGGTCCTCGCGCGCACCGGCATCACGGCGACGGTCGGCATCGGCCCCAACCTATTCCAGGCCAAGGTAGCGCTCGACATTACCGCCAAGCACGTACCCAGCCGCATCGGCATACTCGACGACGAGACCTTTCGCAAGGAGATCTGGCCCCATCGTCCCATCACCGATATCTGGGGCATCGGTCCCGGCGTGGCAGCCCGCCTCGAGAAATACGGCGTCTACGATCTGATGGGCGTCGCGGCGCTCGGCGAAAACCTGCTTTACGACGAGCTCGGCGTCAATGCCGAATATCTCATCGACCATGCCTTCGGGCGCGAGCCGACAACCATCGCCGATATCCAAGCCTATCGCCCGCAAGCAACTTCGACCACCACAGGACAGGTGCTCTCGAAGGGTTATGCCTACGAACAGGCCTATACCGTCTTGCGCGAGATGGTCGACAACGCCGTTTTAGACTTGGTCGATAAGCACGTGGTCTGCGACAGCATCTCGCTCTTTGTGGGCTACGCGAGCGAACGCGCCGACATACGCCGCCTCGACGCCAGCGGTACAGCGCAGTATGTGGACGGATGCGGGCACCTGCGCTCGAGCACATCGAGTATCGAACCCACCGCAACCGCCGGCCCCGAGCTCGCGCCCCGTGCGCCCAAGCCCGTCCAGCGCGATGACGAACGGCGTCGCCTGGTGCGCGAAGCGCAGGCAATCGATGGCATCTTTGTGGGAGAGCATGGCGGCAAACCGCGCGGTGGCTATGCCGCACTCTTTGCGCACTCTAACGCCTCGCGAAAGCTGCCCGAGCGTACCAATTCGTTTAAGAAGATCATGGGCTATTTCGATGAGCTCTGGGCGCAGACTGTCGATCCCAAACGACCGGTCAAGCGCATCAACCTGGGATTTGGCAACCTCATGCCCGAGGAATTTGCCACCATCGATCTATTCAGCGATATCGAGGCCGATGAGCGCGAGCGCGACCTGGCGCGCACCGTCCTGGCCGTGAAAGGCAAGTACGGCAAGAACGCGCTCGTCAAGGGATTAAGCTTTACCGCCGGCGCCACCGCGCGCGAACGCAACGAACAAGTTGGAGGACACCGTGCCTAAACCCAAACAACAGCCCGTGCGCCCGCCGACCGCCTTCGAGCGCTTGGCGGACCCCGAGGGCAGACGCCGCGCCGCCGACCCCAACCTCACTGCCAACGGTGCCGTGCGCGCCAACCGCGCCGCACAGTTTATGCCCTTTGCCGCCCTCACGGGATACTACGAACTCGTGCGCAAGCAGGAAATCACCATCGAGCCAAAACGTGAGCTCACGGAAGAAAAAGCCCTCGTGCTTTCTAAAAAACTCGAGGGTCTCAAACGTGGCGACTTGGTTCGTGTCACCTATTACGATACATACGGCTATCGCAGCCGCACCGGCATCCTCGACGAGGCGCTCCCCGCCTTCAAGCTCCTCAAGCTCCGAGACATCGCCATCGACTTCGACGGCATCCAAGACATCGAACTGCGCGGACGAGCTTAGCCAAGGAAGCGCATCCAGAGCGACGCTTACAGCGTCATGACGTAGTAGCCCGCGTCTTTCACGGCCGTCTCGAGGACATCACGATCAACCGGCTGCTTAGAGCGCACGCGTGCCGTGTGGTCCGCATACGTCACCGTTGCCCACACGCCATCCAGTGCATTGAGGGCATTGGCTACGTTCTGAGCGCAGCCGTCACAGCTCATGCCGCCGATGAGCAGCTCATCGCTATAGGGATAGTGTGACGCATCGGTATCCACCACAACAACCTTTTTGGCCTTCTTGCCGCTCGCACCATCGCTGCAACAACTCTTCCCATGTGTCGAAGCGGCAATGCGACGCAGTCCAAAAAACATGCCGACGGCAATGACGGCCAGCACGATGAGATTCGCAGGGCTGAGCAAGTCACTCATGCGTTCCCCTTTCAAGTAGCCCTATCTAGATACCCCCATGGGGTGTCCCCATCTTAACCCAAAATCATGTCTGTTCGGTCAATTAGTTTCCCTCTTCAAACTTTTTTGTTGACCATGGCTTACTTTCGTGTATAAGTTTTCCTAGGCTAACAGTTTAGATCCGTAAGGAGCACCGTGACTCGAACCATAGACATCCCAACGTTTCAGGCAGCAGTCGTGCGCAACTGCTCCCCCACGCTCGCGGGAATCAAGCCGGCATCGCTCTTTACCTATCCCGGCGTTTACGCCAACCAAAACGGAAAACCCAGCGCCACCCATATCGAAGAGCGACGCTCTCGCCTGCTCGCCGTCATAGCCCAATGCAACCGCGAGCTCCAGCCACTCGGGATCCATATGAGCGTTTTGGTCTGGCGCCCCTGCGGAGCGCTCATCTATGTGTACCGCCCTGCAGACCTCATGCGATACCTCTCCGACCCCCGCGCCACGACGGCGCTTGCCGCCGAAGGTTACGATGTCCACAACCTGCCCGCGTCCCTGGTGCATCTCGCCGCGCGCATCACGCTGGCAAGCAGCAATGCCGCAGAGAGCGCCTATAACGGCAGCGTCTGCGCGCTCGCGCGAAATAGGCACTGCGATACGGGGTGCATGTGCGAGTTCCCCCACGAAATTGGCTATTTTTTGGGCTATCCCTACGAAGATGTCCATCAGTTTATCGTCCAGCACGGCGAAAACTATAAGGTCTTTGGCGCATGGAAGGTATACACAAACGTTGAGCAGGCGCTCACGACCTTCGATTCCTATCGCGCATGCACACAATACCTTACCTACATCTATCAACAGGGCCGCACTCTGGGACAACTTGTCCAGGCAACCCGATAGAGCATACAAAACGCGGCCGCACGCCGCACAACCGAAAGGAAGACATATGAGCAAGATCGCAGTCGTCTACTGGAGCGGTACAGGCAACACCGAGGCCATGGCAAACTTCGTTGCCGAGGGCGCAACCGGTGCCGGCGCCGAGGCAGAGGTCATCTCCTGCGCCGACTTCTCTGCCGACAAGGCCGCCGAATATGATGCCTTCGCCTTCGGCTGCCCCGCCATGGGTTCCGAGGAGCTTGAATACGATGAGTTCCAGCCCATGTGGGATGAGGTCAAGGAGACCCTCGGCGACAAGAAGGTCGTCCTCTTTGGCTCTTATTCGTGGGCCGAGGGCGAATGGATGGACAACTGGAAGGCAGACGCCGACGAGGCGGGCGTCAACGTCGTCGATTCCGTCATCTGCTACGACGCGCCCGACGATGAGGACGAGGCGGCCTGCAAGGCCCTGGGAGCAGAGCTGGCCTAACGAAGCCGTCAGAAAGTCGCAAAGCAACTGACAGCCGAGCACCGCACAACAACAGTCGTTCACGCCCAAACAAAAACGGGGGCCGGATACTATCCGGTCCCCGTTTGTTATATCGACAACTTCGACGCGCCGCTACGAGATATTGCCCAAGAACGCCTTGGTGCGCTCGCTCTTGGGGTGGTCGAAGACCTCGCTCGGCGTGCCCTCTTCCACGATAACGCCGCCGTCCATAAAGACGACGCGATCGGCGACGTCGCGAGCAAAGCCCATCTCGTGGGTCACCACGATCATGGTCATACCGTCACGTGCCAAGTCGCGCATGACGCCCAATACATCGCGGACGAGCTCGGGGTCGAGCGCCGACGTGGCCTCGTCAAAGAGCATCACGTGCGGGTTCATCGACAGGGCGCGGGCGATGGCCACGCGCTGCTGCTGGCCGCCCGAAAGCTGACTCGGCATAAAATCGATGCGCTCGGCCAGGCCGACCTTGGTCAGCTCCTCGATGGCGATCTTCTCGGCCTCTTCCTTACTGCGCTTGAGCACCTTTTGCTGCGCAAGCATGACGTTCTTTTTGACCGACAGGTGCGGGAACAGGTTGAACTGCTGAAACACCATGCCCAAGTGCGTACGTACCTTATTGAGGTCGACGCCCTTGGCACACACATCCACGCCCTCGACGACAATCGAGCCGCTCGTGGGATGCTCCAGGCGATTGATGCAGCGAAGCATCGTCGACTTGCCCGAGCCCGAGGGGCCCAGGACCACAACGACCTCACCCTTGTGCACGTCCAGATCGATATCACGCAGAACCACGTTATCGCCAAAAGCCTTTTGGAGGTTCTTGATGCTGACAACGACCTCGTTGGAATTCGTTTCACTCATGACAGGACCTCCTTACAGACCGGCGATATGATCGGCGGGCGTCGCGACAACCTGTCCGGCGCTCTTGGTGGGACGCTTCTTTTTGGTTTCGGCCGTCCCCAGAAGTCTCGCCTCAAGACCGCTCACCAAGCGCGCAAGCGGCAGGGTAATGACCAGATAGAACAGAGCGGCAACCACATACGGCGTGATGGAGCCCGTCGTGGCCACGATGGTGCGGGCGTTCATGACGATCTCGACGACACCCACGGCGGCAAGCAGCGACGTGTCCTTGTAGAGCAGGATGAACTCGCTGGTCAGCGTAGGCAGGACATTGCGGAACGTCTGCGGAATCATGACATAGAGCAGCGTCTGGAAGGCATTCATGCCCAGCGAGCGAGCAGCCTCGTTTTGGCCCTTGGGGATCGACTGAATACCGGCACGGAAGATCTCGCACAGGTACGCAGACGAGTTCATGGCCATGACGATAACACCCAGCACATAGTCGTCCACTTTGACACCGGCCAGCGGCAAGCCAAAGAACGCAATGTAGATCTGCAAGAACGCCGGCGTGCCGCGGATGATATTCACATAGATGCCGGCAAGGCAGCGAAGGATGCGCGACTTGGAAATGCGCATGAGCGACAGCGCAAAGCCAAAGGGAATGGCCAACGGAAATGCCACGAGCACGATCGAGAGCGACATAAGGAAGCCCTTGAAGACGATCGGCAGGCTCTGGACCAAAATGACCGGGTTCAGGAACAGGCGCAGGAACATATTGGAGTTCCACGCCTCGACCCACGGCTGCTCTTTAAGGTCAGCCAGGAAGTTATCGAAGGCCGTCACGCCCTTGATCTCCACCGACGGAATCTTGGAGATCTTCTTAGTCGACCCGTCGACGAGCGTATAGGTGCCGCTAAAGGCCTCATCGCCGCCCTCGACGGGGAAGGTCACGCCGTAAACCTCGACACGGAAAAAGCCACCGGCAGGCGCCGTCTCGCCAAAGTCAATCTTGAGCGTCTGGCCGTCAGCCTTGCACGTGGGCTTCATGGGCGTACGATCCATGAGGTCCTCGCCCGAGAGCATCGTCAATCGCGTGTCATCGGTACCAAACGTCGTGCCGTCGACAAACGTCAGCGAAAGACCGCTCAGCTCCTCGTCGGCATCGGCCTGAACTTCCCAGGTAATGCGCGTCTCGGTGCCGCCGACCACATCGCTGCCCGAACCGGTGTTGGGTCGGGCGGTAATCTTTGCGGTCTCAAGCGCCTGAGCGGTCGTGGGCGCATATGCCCCCGCGCACACCAGCGCGAGCGCCACGGCCATGACGCAGGCTAGCTTTTGGAGCAAGGCGGACAGTGGAAAACGCTGCTCCGCGGCCCCTTTGTTCAGTCGAGACAAGGTGGCTCCTATCGTAGAAGTTGCCGGCAAAACGAGACGGAAACGCTCTCCGTCAAGAGAAGCGCAAAGGCCCTTTCCGCCAAAACGGAAAGGGCCCGCGCGCAATCAAGTAGTTATTTTACTTGATATTGTACTTAGCCATGAGGGCGTCGACGGTACCGTCGTCGGTCAGGTCCTTGATAGCCTGGTTGATGTCGTCCTTGAGCTTGGTGTTGCCCTGGTTGATGGCGATGGCGTACTCCTCGCCGGTGCTGATCTGCTTGATGGTCTGGCAGGTGTTGAACTGCTCGGCGGTCAGCTGGCTGGCAACGGAGCGGTTGGTGACTACGGCGTCGCCCTTATCGGACTGCAGAGCGCTGAAGCACTCAGTGGCGTCCTTGTAGGGGACGATCTTGGCCTTCGGGAAGTTCTCCTGGGCAAAGGCCTCGGCGGTCGAGCCAGACTGGACGATGATGGTAGCGTCGGCGTTGTTGAGCTTCTCGCTGAAGTTATCGGCCGTGATGTCGGTGTTATCGACCTTGGTCACGATAGCCTGATCGTCCATGTAGTAGGAATCAGAGAAAGTGACTTCCTTCTCACGCTCGGGCGTGTCGGTGATAGCCGCGATGGAAACGTCATACTTGGCGCCCGAAGCGACGCCCGGAACCAGCGTGTCAAAGTCATTGTTGACATACTCGACATCCAGGCCCAGCTTGTCGCCGATAGCCTTGATGAGCTCAAGGTCAAAGCCCTGATAATCGCCGTTGTCATCCTTGTACTCAAACGGAGCGTACTCGGCAGAGGTGCCGACGGTCAGTGTACCGTCCTTGACGAGCGCGTACTCCTTGGAGCCGTCGACCTTCTCGACCTTAGCGTCGTCAGAGCTGCTGGAACCGGCATCAGAACCAGAGGTGGCGTTGGACGAGCCGCAGCCCGTCAGAGCAAGGGCGAGCGCCATAGCACCCGTGGCGGCAAATGCGCCAAGCTTCTTCAGCTTCATAATCAGTCTCCTTCCGGTGACCTCGTTTGATTCAGAGGTCTGCAAAAACTGTTGGCTATTATGCACCCGGAATTACGAATCTGCAATGAGAAAACTGATTGAAACAAACCCATAACGTGAATGGAATACTCTACTTTATGACAGTCATTACTGCTGCAATGACCTTAATAGTCTAATTTCAGCTGCATAACCTGCAAGTTCGTTCGGAGTCTCCAAAATAAACGGCAGCGAACGCAAACGGCCATTCGATACAATATTCTGCATAACCTGCATACCGCCACCAAATTCCTCGCTGCCAAGGTATCCCTTGCCGATGCACTCGTGACGATCTTTATGGGCGCCACAAGAGTTCTTCGAATCGTTGATGTGTACGGCATGCAAGCGATCGATACCCACCACGCGGTCGAACTCGTCGAGTACGCCGTCCAGATCATGGATGATGTCGTAGCCGGCATCGCTCACATGGCAGGTGTCCAAACAAACGCCCAGCTTATCGGACAGCTCTGGGCACTTGGCGGCAACGCCCTCGATAATGCACGCCAGTTCCTCAAAGCTGCGGCCCACCTCGGTACCCTTGCCAGCCATGGTCTCGAGCAGCACCGTCGTCTGCTGGCCCTCAAACATCACCTGGCACAGGGTGTCGACAATCATCTGAATGCCGGCGTCGGAGCCCTGCCCCACATGCGCACCGGGATGGAAGTTGTAGTAGTTGCCGGGCAGCGCTTCCATGCGCCGCAGATCCTCTGCCATGGCCTCCAGGGCAAACTCGCGCGCCCGCTCTTTGGCTGAGCAGGGGTTATAGGTATACGGGGCATGAGCCACGAGCGGGCCAAAGTCGTTTTGCTCCATAAGCTCGCGCAGGGCCGCCACGTCATCCATGTCAAGGTCTTTCGCCTTGCCGCCGCGCGGGTTGCGCGTAAAGAATGCAAAGGTATTGGCGCCAATGGACAACGCTGTCTCCCCCATTGCCCGATAGCCCTTCGTCGTCGAAAGATGACACCCGATCGTCAGCATCTCCAGCTCCCTCCTCATCAGTTGCGGAAAAATACGGTCTATTGGTGCCTTATTTTGGCGCAATCAGACCGTATTCCACCGCAAGTTATAAAAGGGGCATCAAGAGCAAAGGCCTCCAGGCATTCCAAGCGCTGGCGCCATGCCCCCACGCCCTAAAGTTTCAAGCGAATCGCATCGATGATGTGCGCACAGCGCTGTGTGGCGGCTAGGGACATGATGGGGCTTTCGAGTTTCCCCGCCTGAATGAGCTGCGTCGCATGCGACGCCTCACCGTAAAAATCATCGACTTCAAATGGTGCATCGATTTCGAGTACTCGACCGTCGGAATACTTCACATGAGCGAGCGCGGGGCGATGGAGCCGCTCGATTTCCAACGAGCCCCGCTCGCAGGCAATCGTTAAGCGGCTTTCATATATTGCTTCGCCGTCGCACACCATATGAATGGGTATACCGCCGACGCTCATATGGATCTCGTCGGCCCAATCGACGCGACCGCCCGATACGTCACGCCAGCGAACTTCACGGGACGAAACCTCGCAAGCGCCCGCGAGCAAATCCTCAAACCAACCGACCGCATAGCAGCCCATGTCATATAGACAGCCGCCCTGCAACGGATCAAGCAGATAGCCCGAAGGAGACTCGCCGTAATCGAGCTTTTGCACGCTTTCAATCGAGACAATACGGCCAAGCTCACCCGACGCAAACAAGTCCTTCACGCGAGTGCGCATCGGGCAAAACCGATTCTTCATTGCCTCCATAAACAGCACGCCGCGCTCGCGAGAGGTGGAGGCAATCGAGAGAGCCTCTTCCTCACTCAAAACGGCCGGCTTTTCGCACAGCACGGCCTTTCCGGCACGCAGCGCGCGACAGGCCCAACGCGTATGCATGCCATGCGGAAGAGCCAAGTAGATTGCGTCGACATCGGGGTCGGCAATCAGCGCGTCATAAGCCGCATCGCCGTTATCGTCGACCGAGGCATGGCCATGCGCAGCATCGATCGAAAACGCTCGGCAAAATTCCTCGACATGTGCAGGAGTGCGGCCGGCCGCAGCCACCAGCCGTGCCCCGTCGACCTTCTTGAGCGACGATGCAAATCGATGAGAAATGTACCCAGCGCCCAAAATGCCCCAACGAACCTCGCGCGAATCATTACATGAATCCCGATGGCCCACGACAGCCCCCTTCAGTTGCGGTGGAATAGTCCCTGTTTAAGCCCTATTCTGCCGCAAGCAGGAACTATTCCAGCGCAAGTTATAAAAGGGTCACGAGGAGCGCGTTTTGCCGAAGGCTTTAAGCGCGGCCGTTACGGGGCCCGGCTGGAAGCGTCGGCGCACGTCATCGAGACGCTCGGGGATATCGATATGCTGCGGGCAGTGGCGCGCGCATTTGCCGCACTTGACGCAATTGCTCACCAGCTTGGGCTCGCTCGTGCGCACCGCACTCGCCGTAAAGTATTGCGACAGCCCCGTAAACCAGCTGTGCGCATAGCTCGCGTTGTAGGCGGCAAAGCAGGCGGGAATGTTGATACCCTTGGGACATGGCATGCAGTAGCCGCATCCCGTGCAGGGCACGCGATTCGATTTTTCAAACTCCGTCAGCACGCGTGCGATGGCATCAAGCTGAGTAACTGTCATCGAATCCGGCAGGGCCCGATCGGCCAACGCCGCGTTCTCATCCACTTGCGCGGTATTGGTCATACCCGAAAGCAGCATCGTCACCTGAGGATGGTTCCACACCCACGAAAGCCCCCAAGCGGCAGGAGTGCGCAAATGCGGGTCACGAGCGCCATCGAGCACGGCGCGGGCCCGCGGCGGCAGCTTGCCTGCCAGACGCCCGCCCAGCAGCGGCTCCATCACAAACACCGCGAGCCCGCGCTCCGCAGCCGCCATGAGTCCTGCCGTTCCCGCTTGGTAACGCTCGCCGGCATAGTTGTACTGTATCTGGCAAAAATCCCAGTCATATGCGTCAAGCATCGTCAGGAAATCAGCCGCGCTGCCGTGGTACGAAAAACCAATCTGGCGAATGCGCCCCGCCGCCTTTTGACGCGCGATCCAGTCCTCGATACCCAACGCCACCACGCGCTCCCACTGCGCAGGCGAGGTGATGTTGTGCATAAGGTAATAGTCGATATGGTCGGTCTGCAGGCGGCGCAGCTGCTCGTCGAAGAACCGATCGAAATCCTCCGCGCATTTGCACGAAGCATGTGGCAGCTTGGTCGCGAGCAAAACCTGGTCGCGCAAGCCCAGGCGCTCAAGCGAAGCGCCCACACAAGCCTCGTTGCCGGGATAGAGATAGGCCGTGTCCAGGTAGTTAATCCCCTGCTCCACCGCACGGGAGATGATGGCGTCGGCGGTCTTCGCATCCGGGCGTCCCGGCGCACCGGGAAACCTCATGCAGCCCAGCCCCAACGCCGAGATACGGTTGCCGCTTTTGGGGTCAACGCGGTATTGCACGGCCCCTCCCTTCGCCATCAGCGCCCCGGCAAGGCGAAACACAATGGTCACGCGGCCGAAACATCGTGGAATCGCAATCGAGAACGTATCGTAACGCAGCAGAAATCGAGCTGTCACGGCACCGCTTTAACATCAGCAAAAAGCCCGATGAAAGGAGGCGACCGTGACCACACGTGAGGACGCCTACCCCTGCCCCGGCGAGCAGTACATCCTCTCGGTCGACCGCTATCAGATCGAGGTCATGGACCATCTGGACGAGCTTCCCGCCACAGGCGCCGTCATCTTCTGCACCTTCCCCAAGGTGCGCGATGGCGTTGGATATCCCGCACGCGTTTTCGCGGTCTGCCCCGCAGCGTAAGCTCCACGCGTCCATTCATTTAAAAATCGCCACCCTGCATGCACAAGGTGCGCTGGCGGCATACAATCCATCAGGCGCCCCTTACGCGGGCGCCTTTTATATGGGGAGATAATTCACATGCAGATCAACAAGGTCACCTTTATCGGCAAGGGCGGCGTCGGGCTACTCTACGGCAGTATGATCGCCCAGGCACTCGGCAACGACGCCGTCGAATACGTTATGGATGACGCCCGTTTTGAGCGTCACGCGGGCGATGCGCTCACCGTCAATGGCAAGCCCTGTGCGCTCAAGTCCGTCCGCGCCAGCGAGGCAACGCCCGCCGATCTGGTCATTCTCACGGTCAAGACGACTGGACTCAACCAAGCACTCAAGACCATGGAGCGCATCGTGGGACCCAATACGCTCATCGCCTCGCTGTGTAACGGCATTACGAGCGAGCAGAAGATTGCCGAACGCTTTGGCTGGAAGCACACCGTCCTGGGTATCTGCCAGGGCATGGACGCCGTATTCCTCGACGGCGCGCTCACCTTTACCAACACTGGCGAAATCCGCTTTGGTGCGGCAGCCGGCACCAACCCCGCGACCGTCGCCGCCATCGACGAGCTCTACACACGCTGCGGCATCGCCCATACCGTCGAGAGCGACATTGCGCACCGCATGTGGGCCAAACTCATGCTCAACGACGGCATCAACCAGACCTGTATGGCCTACGGCGGGACCTACGGAAGCGCCACGGAGCCGGGCTCCGAGCAGCGTCGCTGCTTTGTTTCCGCCATGCGCGAGACGCTTGCAGTCGCCAACGCCGAGGGCGTTGAGCTGACCGAGGCAGACCTGACGCAAATGGTGCACCTCATCGAGGGAATCGACCCCGCCGGTATGCCCTCGATGGCTCAAGACCGCATCGCACAACGAAAAACCGAAGTTGAGGAGTTCGCGGGCACCATCTGCCGTCTGGCGGCCAAGCACGATATCCAGGCACCGCAAAACGAGTGGCTCTATCGGCGCATCCGCGATATCGAGGCAAGCTGGTAGCGCCAACGCGCCGCATTCAACAGCCTTAACAGCAAAGCCGCCGCAAGGGAACCTTTCCCCTGCGGCGGCTTTCATCTTCGTCTATGACCGGCGGCAACCTCACAACAGTTAGCGTTGCGACTCAGGCACCTCGTCCTCGCCATCGCGGCAAAGAACTACACCCGCACTTCCCAGCAGCGCAGCCGCGATCAACGCACCGACCACGATAGAGGCAGCCCCACAAGACCCCTGCATACCCGCGACGAGCGCGGCCGTAGGACCAAGGCAACCAAGCGTCAATGCAACGGCGGCAACGGCGATATCTCGAGCGTTCACAAGACCACTTCCTCCACGAGAAAGACTTTGTTTCTCGTGACTTAGTGTGCCCCGCGCCCATATGCGCGGCGTACTGCCACGGTAAGCGCTCTGTTAACTCAAGCACGCACAAAAAACGGGCGCCCTTACGTTGCCCAAAGGCTCGGTAAAGACGCCCGCCCGTCATGTCCTATCGGCTTATGGCAGATTACCAACCGGTATAGTAGTCGGTGGTTCCGGCTGCGCAGCCGGAGTCATAGACCTTGCACTCGCCCTTGGATCCGGTAAACGTGGAGCCCTGAGCCTTATCGCCCGCGGCCACGACGTAGTAACCATCGGAATCGCGCCAAAAGCCCTCGGAATCCTGCGTCCATTCGCCCGTGCGGTGGTGATACAACACGTTGCTGCTGTAATAAGTCTCGCGGCGGCCGTTATAGTTATTGACGCCGCTCGAACGCGTCAGGCCCGAGCCGTTCGCGTAATACACAGCAGACGCGTAAGACGAGCCGGAGCCGGCGTTGTAATACGAAGCCTGAACGGCCTCAGCAGCCTCGGCTTCGGCTGCAGCAGCCTCGAGCGCCTCGCGCTTGGCATCCTCAAGCGTGGAGCGGAGCTCATCGAGCTCGGTCGACTTGGCGTCGACCTCCCCCATCGTCAACAGGCTGCCCGCACCGTCGATGCAACGCTGCAACACAGCGCGCTCGTCATCGGTGGCATAGTCGCCATACATATTCATAATGATCTGAGCGCGCATCTCCAGGGAATCGCGCTTCGCCCCCATCGAGGCGTTCCACTCCTGCATAGAGCCATAACCGTCACCGCGGTAGTCGACGGGCTGCACCAGCGTCGCCTCGGACGGCGTAGATCCGACCGTATCGGATAGTGTTGCCGCGTGGGCATCAGTTGCGCCGACGCCCGCCAAAAGTGCCACGGTCAGAGCGGCGGAAAGGGCGGCGGCTTTCGGTTTTCGTGAATCGATCCTCATGTAGCTGGAAACCTCCGTAGTGCGTTTTTGCTGCGTTTGGGCTGCGTGTGATTCGATCGCGCTGCATAGTACCCCGAGCAAATCGCGACCTGCGGTTTTACTCAAAAGGCGCACGTCAATTGCGTAAAACTCACATCCACTCAACAGGAGTTTTCCACATCTCGATTGCATAAAGCATGCCAAAAACCCTGTAACAGCGCCCTTCCTATGCAAATAAGGCGCCTGTGCAACCATCGTTCGCACAGGCGCCTTGAGCAGGCATTTTATGCAGTTATACCTATCGAGTCGCAAGGGGTCCTTGCACAAGTCGCCTTACTCGTCCAGCGCGGCGAAGGCCTGCTTCAGATCCCAAATGATATCCTCGGCGTTCTCGGTACCGATGGAAAGACGGATCGTGGAGGGCGTGATGTTCTGCTCGGCGAGCTCCTCGGCAGAGAGCTGGGAGTGCGTGGTGGTAGCCGGGTGCACGACGAGCGACTTGACGTCGGCCACGTTGGCGAGCAGCGAGAACACCTGCA
>CABURR010000026.1 GCA_902493985.1 uncultured Collinsella sp.
GGGGATGTAGGAATGCGATAGGAAAGTCATAGATGCGGGCGTGTTGGCTAAAATGGGTCGGCCGGGATTGGTCAATCTCGGCCGACTATATTTGGCTAAATTATTCCGGCGCTAACAGCTGGCAAAACCGCAGGAAATTGCATCTCGAAAGTGCCGATGCTTCGGGGGCCCGTTTTCACTCGTTCACTTCTCGGGAAAAGTATTAGACCTCGTTGTATGGGGTGCGGCTGGAGGGTGGTCATCGTTCAGTAGCTACCTCTTCCTTGTGAATCGCCTGAAGCGCAAGGCATAATGCATGTGACAAAGGGACGGCCCCTTTGTTGTGTTGATATGAGAGAAGAGTAGATGATCCTTTCGCTGGCCCCTATGGAGGGGATTACCGGGCATGTGTTCCGTCGCGTGCATGCGGAGTGCTTCGGTGCGCTCGATTGCTATTACACGCCGTTTTTGCCGCCGCCGCGGGTGGGAAACCGCTTTGGCGGCAAGGCGTTTAAGGAGATCGATCCTGCCAATAACCAGGGGCTCAACGTGGTGCCTCAGCTGATGTCCAAGAACGCGGACGAGTTTGTGTGGGCGGCACAGGTGCTCGCCGACATGGGCTACCGCGAGGTCAATCTCAACCTGGGTTGCCCTTCGGGAACGGTTGTCGCCAAGGGCAAGGGCTCGGGTTTCTTGCGCAATCTCGACGAGCTCGAGGCGTTCTTAAGCGATGTGTGCGAGCGGTCGCCGTTGCCGGTGTCGGTAAAGACCAGGCTGGGGCTGGAGAATGACGACGAATACGAGCGCGTGCTCGATCTGTATTGCCGCATGCCGTTGGCAGAGCTCATTGTGCATCCGCGCGTACAGAAGGACCGTTATACGGGCTCGCCGCGCAAAGAGTTTTATGGCGAGACGCTGGAGCGTGCGCCGTTCCCCGTGGCCTATAACGGCGACATTTTCGATCTTGAGGATATGGACGCGCTGGTGGAGGCCTATCCCGGCACGTGCCATGTAATGCTGGGACGCGGCCTGCTCGCGAACCCCGCGCTGGCTCGCATGGTTAAGGGCGGTCCCGCTGTCACGGCAGCCGAACTGCAACGTTTCCACGACACGCTGTTTGCGGCCTATGCAGAAGAGATTGGCGGCAACGCGGTCTTTCGTATGAAGGAGTGGTGGTTCTACGCCAAGTGCGCTTTCGCCGACCCCGCTACCGTTCACAAGCTCGTACGTAAGACCAAAAAGGTTGACGAATACCGCGCTGCCGTCGAGCGCGTCTTTCGCGAACAGCCGCTTGCACCCACAGCTCGCTTCCACGGCTAACTAGTCACCGGGGGCGTTCTTTAACGACTGGTCATTTAAGGACGTCCCCAACGACTGTGTAGCAAAAAGCTGTACACCAGCGTCCAAAGATGTCGAAAAATGTCGACTTTGGATGCTGGTGTACATGTTTGGGTCCGACGGGGGAGTGGGCCTAGGCAATCAGTGCATCAAGTGTAATGAGCTCTCTGAGCCGCTCCGTGCGTGTTTGCCCATGGCGTTTGGCTTTTTCGTCAAACGTCTCAAGAATCGATTCGCCCACACGTGCTGATATAACGACGCTCGGCTCATCGGAGATCGACGGCCTTCCCAGCTTGATGGTGCGACCCTTCGGCCACTCATCTTTTTCGTAGGCTTCCGCGGCGTTCTTCAACTCTCCGGGGGCAAACCCCATCATCTTTTCGAGCTGCTTAGCATCCATGGCGCCTCCTATCGATCGACATGATGTCGAGCGCTGGTTCTCGGATTCCCTTTTTTGTATATAGTTTTGTAGACAAAAATACAAGCAGTTTATCGGGCTAATTAGCTTGTTTTGATCCGCCTGCTCGATAGGAAATGAGCATTGACGGCTTCGATACTCCTTTGCTTTTCAGCTTGGAATTTGGATGCTCGTTGAACTTCCGGAGGGGAGCGTTTTATTAAGCTATCGAGATTCTGGGCAGGAGCTCTCACCGGTCTTCGATAGTGGGACCAGCTTAATTCGCGGCGCAGTGTGTCGCGAATTGGAGTAGTCGTTGGGTGTCCTTCAATGGCTAGTCATACAAGAACGTCCAAGTGCCGGATTTTGTCATTTAGTGTCGTTCTCAGCGACTATTCTGGAGGGTCGTGGTCAAAAAAGGGCAAATATGAGTACTGTTGCCATTTTGGTTGCATTTATTTTGCTATAAATAGTAGCTCCTGATGAGATTTGTTCCCATTAAGAGCTACGTTTATTGAACATATGAGGAGAAATAACGTCGTCTGCGGACGAGTGGAACGTTGAATAGTTCCTGAAATGATCAAAATTGCTGCTACTAAACAGGTAGCAGTACTCATATTTGCCCTTTTTTGACCATAGCTCCCTCGGAAACTCTTTCCCGAGGCATCAAACAGCCATAATCCAAAGGTCGCCTCAAACAATTAGCCGGTTAAGAGCGTCCATGGCTACCCAAAAGTTGTACGCCAGCATCCAGAGATGTCGAAAAATGTCGACTTTGGATACTGGCGTACATGTTCGGCCGTATGGGTTGGGGTAGGCCGGTTGCAATGCGCGTGCTAGAGCAGGTTCTTCTGCACCCACGCGATGATGTCGCTCGATTCGTAGAGCGGCTTGCCGTCAATGAACAGGCAGGGAACCTGGCGCTTTCCGCCGACGGCGATGAGCGTCTGCTCGGCCTCGGTATCGGTCGAGATATTGCGCTCGGGGATGGTCACACTGTTATCGGCAAGGAATCGCTTGACTTTTATGCAATACGGGCAGCCGGTCATAACGTACAGCGTGAGCTCATGATTAGTAGCCACGGGTCTCCAATCGGTTGAGGTTTCGATTGAAATACCCAAAGCAGCCGCGGTCTATGCGCGCGTCAACGACGACTCGATGGCCTGAATCAGAAACGCCGTGGCTCCGGCGCCGCAGGGCTTGTCGTAGTAGTCAACAAAGCGCTGGTCGGCAAGATAGCCATTGGCGAGGCCCAGGTACGCTTCGTTCTGGGGTTCGCGTCTCCAGTTGAGACCAATCCAACGACGATGCATCGCGACAAGCTTGCGAGCCTCGCTTCCATTCGCATCGCCAATGTCCATGGCAATCGAAAGTTGGCCCAGAACAGCGCGTTCAAGCTCCTTCATGTCGTTCCATGTCTCGGGGTCCATGTCCAGCAGCGCTTCATTTGCTGCATCGATAGCCTCATCGCCATAGCGCGCCCGCGCTTCGGCGCCGTAGCGTTCCTCGTTTTCCTGCACGGTGCGCCAGCGCTCCAGTTGCGGCAGGACGGCGCCCATGAGCGAGACGGCTTCGTCGAGCGACATGCCGGTGTTTTGTGCCAGGCGCGGGGCACAATCCTCGATCATTGCCTCCATGGTGGTGTCGTGGGTGTACTTGCCGTGGTCGTAGCACCACTTGCAGTAATGGTCGGTCGTGGCGCCCGTGGCGTCGGTGCCGCAGTCGTCGGGCGTGAGTATCATGCCGCAGCTCTGGCAATAATGCTCGGGCATTTCGAGCAGGTGGGACAGTGACTCGCCGGTTACGGCGGCAATGAGCTTCATCATGTCGATGCCCGGTGTGACCTCGTCGCGCTCCCAACGGCTGACGGCTTGGCGCGTGACAAAGAGTTTGGCGGCGAGCTGCTCTTGGGTAAGGTGATGGGCGCGACGGATGGCAATGAGCTTTTCTGCAAAGGCCATAGCGGCTCCTTTCTGCTGGTTGATGGCTTAAGCATACGCGGCGGCAGGCGCCCTTCCAAGCAACCGTTGGTTGCACGACAGGAGTCCGCGGCGAAGAATTGCGCGCAACGCCCCACGCCTTCATGCCGTACAATGACCGGCATGGAACCTATTGCACGCATACATACCGACCTGCCGCAGAAGTTCGGCATTCCGCGCAACAGCTTTTTGGCGCCCCATCTGCAGGGACGCATCGTCTTTGAACCGGAATTTGCCTCCAACGCAGCAGTTGAGGGTCTGGATTCCTTCTCTCACCTATGGCTGCTGTGGCGCTTCGAAAACGGAACGCCCGGCGGTACGGCTAAGGACATAGCTGCCGATGCCAAGTCGCAGGACAGGTCCGGCACCAACGTCAAGTGGTCGAAGACCGTGCGCCCGCCGCGTCTGGGCGGAGCCGAACGCGTGGGAGTGTTTGCCACGCGCAGTCCGTTTCGCCCTAATCCCATTGGGCTTACCTGCGTCAAGCTAGATCGTGTCGAGCTCACCGACGATGGCCCCATCATCCATGTGCTGGGGGCCGACCTGCGCGACGGCACGCCCATCTACGACATTAAGCCCTACATTCCGTTTGCTGACTGTCACCCGGATGCGACGGGTGGCTGGATCGAGGATGCTCCGTGGCAAGAGCTCGATGTTGAGTTTCCGCAAGCACTGCAGGATATGGTCCCGCCCGCAAAGCTCCCCGGCTTGGTCGAGGTCCTTCGCCAAGACCCGCGCCGCGCGGGCAGCAAGCGCGAGCCAAACCGCGTCTATCATCTGGCCTACACCGGACTCGACATATCGTTTACGGTCGACGGAGCCAGGTTGACGGTAACCGCCATCAATGACGCGCGGGGCTAACCTGCCATCCGTCCGTATCCGTCAAAATCAACAGTAAACCTCATGCCAAAACCGCCCACGCTGGTGGACAATAACGCCTACCAAAACAATCACTTTGCACGGGGGCTCAGCATGAAATACGACTTTAGCTCGCTTATCGACCGCCACGGCATGGACTCCATCGCCGTTGACTCTTGGGGTGAGATCCCCGGTATGGCTCCGAACGCACCCGACGAGGGTTTCGACCGCATCCCCATGTGGGTGGCGGATATGAACTTTGCCACGGTGCCCACGGTCCAGGAACACATCATTCAGCGCGCCCAGCATCCCATGTTTGGCTACTTTAACCCGCGTCCCGAGTACTTCGACCGCATCATCGAATGGCAGAGCCGCCGCAATGGCGTCGAGGGTCTGCGCCCTGAACATATCGGTTACGAAAACGGCGTGCTGGGCGGTGTCGTGTCGACGCTGCGCGCGTATGTCCAGCCGGGCGATGCGGTGCTGGTCCACAGCCCCACCTACATCGGCTTTACCAAGTCTATCGAAGCCGCGGGCTATCGTATTGTCCACAGCCCGCTTAAGCTCGATGATCAGGGCGTGTGGCGCATGGACTTTGAGGACATGGAGCGCAAGCTCGCTCAAAACCACATCCATGCCGCGGTATTCTGCTCGCCGCACAATCCCTGCGGCCGCGTATGGGAGCGTGACGAGATCGAGTGCGCCATGGACATCTATCGCCAGCACGATTGCGTGGTGATCTCGGATGAGATTTGGTCCGATATCATCCTGCCGGGGCACAAGCACATCCCGACGCAGTCGGTGAGCGAGGATGCCCGCATGCGCACGGTTGCCCTCTATGCGCCGAGCAAGACGTTCAACCTGGCGGGCTTGGTCGGCAGCTACCACATCATCTATAACGAGACACTGCGCGACCGCGTGTGCGCCGTGTCCAACAAGACCCACTACAACGAGATGAACGTCCTCTCCATGCACGCGCTTATCGGTGCCTACCAGCCGCAAGGCTACGAGTGGGTGGACGAGCTCAACCAGGTGCTTGCCGGCAATATCGAGTACTTCTGCAATTACGTGGACGAGCATTTTGAGGGCGTGTCCTATTCACGTCCGCAGGGCACGTACATGGTGTTTCTGGACTGCACCGAGTGGTGCCGAGAGCATGGCCGCGATATTCAGTGGTTGCTCGATGAGGGGGCACGCGTGGGCGTGGGGTATCAGGACGGCCGCCCGTTCCACGGACCCTGCCACATTCGCGTGAATCTGGCGCTGCCGCTTTCGCGCGTAAGGGAGGCGTGCGACCGCCTGGACCGCTACGTTTTTAATGCACGGTAAGTGAGCACTGCATGCGGGGCCTTCTGCCAAGTCGGCTGGAAGGTCCCACACGGTAAAGCGCCTGTAACAATTGGGCACTCGTGTGGTTTTGTTTGCTATTATCTTTAACCATTTAAGTCTGTAAACAGGATCGTATGGAGCTCGATGAAAAGATCCCGTCGCTCGGTTGCCATTTCGTTGTTTGTTGCGCTTGCAGTGGCGAGCGTCTTTGTCGTAGCGATAGCTGGCTGCTCCGGGTCGAATGACGGAGCCTCGACGTCTGCATTAGAAGGTCTGGACGCCTCGCAAGTCAAAGACGACGACCTTAAGACGCTCAACGTCGGAAGCGACCTCTATCCACCGTTTGTGTATACCGACGAGTACGGCGATATCGTTGGCCTGGATGTCGAGATATTGACCGAGGCTTTGGCTCGCATTGGTTACAAGCCAAAATACCAGCTGATCGACTGGGAAAAGAAGAAGGAGCTGCTGGCGAGCGGCGAACTCGATTGCGTCATGGGCAGCTTTAGTATGACGGGTCGCGAAAACGAGTATCGTTGGGCCGGCCCGTACCTTGCGAGCCGCCAGGTGGTCGCGGTCGATCCCCAGAGCGATATCTACACGCTTGCCGATCTTGAGGATAAGGTCGTGGCGGTCCAGTCCACCACCAAGCCCGAGGACATTTTGCTCAATCATACAAATGAAAACGTTCCGCAGATCAAGGAACTCTACAGCTTTTCGGACGGTTCATACCTGAACCCGGCGCTCGTCGAGGGCCTGGTCGACGCTATCGCCGCGCATGAGTCCTCGTTCCTCACCTACGAAAAAGACTATGGTGTGACATATCGCATTTTGGATGAGCCGCTGCTAGAGGTCGGTTTGGGCACCGCTTTCGATATCAACGATACGCGTGGCATCGACGTCAAGCTCACTCATGCCTACCAAGAAATGCTTGCCGATGGCACCATGGAACGCCTGGTGTCAAAGTACTTCGATGACCCTTCGCCATTTTTGAATATGGAGGGCCTGTCATGATCGATGCGCCCGACCACGCTGCTCAGGAGCGGGGCAATCGTTCGGCAGGGGCATGGCTCCTTGTCGCTCTGCTGGGGATAGCGCTCTCGGTTGTTGCCGGCATGATGAGCTACGGTTACACGACGGCCCAAGCCGAGCAGCGCTTTGCCGACGTTGTCGATTACGTGGCGACGCAGAGCCTTTCCTACGATGCATTCAACAGCGCCTATACGACCAAAAACCTGATTCGCGTTATGGAGATCGCCGGAGAGGCTGCCCGCGATATGGAGCGCGACGGTTCGGTGGATAACGCCATGCTGGAGCAATACGTCGACCAGTTCAACGTGAGCGCGCTGATCGTGACGGACGCATCGGGCAATTTGGTGTCCGAGTCCTCGACGGGCGATGTGGACTACGGGTCGCTCGCTACGTATCTCAAAGAATCACCCGTGCTGGAGGTGGCAACTCATCCGCTTAAGTCCTATACCGCCCGCATCACGCTTGCGGATGATTCGGTCGCAGACATTGGCTGCGTGACTCGGCAGGATGGCGAGGGCATCGTTATCGCGGTAAGGCATCAGAGTACGAAAGCGGTTGCAAGCAATACACTCAAACTGCAGAGCTTGCTTGATGGCTATGAAACCATCGATAGCGGCAATATCGTGATCGAAAGCGACGGCAAGGTCGTTGCGACCAATGCCGTTGAACCCACCGTATTGGGCGTGTTCGATCTGCCTGCGACGGATGTCTTTATTGTCGACGGTATTAAGGATCGATGCCTGGCTGGTAAGGTCAGATTGGTTAACGCCGACGGCGAGTGGTATTTGGGCACATTTGGAAAAGCGCACAAATTCTATGTGTACACCTATGCCTCGGCGCAGCGCTACTTTGAGGTCGCCGCGGCTGTTGCCGCCGGCGTGCTGGTGCTCTACGGCGGTGTTATAGCCGTTGTTGTGACGGTGCGTCGCCGCGCTGATCGTCGACGTTTGACGGACTTGCTGCAGCAGGAGCGCGACTATGGCGACAAGCTGGCAAAGGCGGCGCGTGAGGCCTCGTCTGCCAACTCGGCAAAGACGGAGTTTCTGCGTCGCATGAGCCACGATCTGCGCACGCCCATCAACGGCATTCGCGGCATGGTCGAGGTTGGCGATGCCAATGCGGACGATCTGCAAAAGCAGACTGAGTGCCGCTCAAAAATCTGGACGGCATCGGGATTGCTGCTCGACCTTGCCAACGAGGCGCTCGATATGAGTCGCCTGGAGAGCGGGCAGGTCGACCTGAACCTCGTGCCCATAAATTTGGTGGCCCTCAACTGTGAAGTGCGCGATATTCTGGAGCGCCAGGCCGAGGAGCGTCTGGTGACAATTATCTGCGACCAGCAGACGCTTAATCATCCCTATGCGCGGGTGAGCGTGACGCACCTCAAGCGCTTGTTGCTCAATATTGCCGGTAATGCCGTCAAGTACAACCGCCAGGGCGGATATGTTCGCCTGGTGTGCCGCGAGGTGGAGCCAGCGGATGGCGTCCCCGTCTATGAATACACGATCGCCGACAACGGTATTGGCATGAGCGAGGAGTTCCAACAGCACCTCTACGAGCCGTTTTGCCGCGAGGAGCAGCAGGTGGAAGGCGCTTCATCGGGAACTGGCCTGGGCGCGCCTATCGCAAAACAGCTGGTGGAGCTTATGGACGGAACCATGAGCTTTACGAGCGTCTTGGGGCAGGGGACGACGTTTACCATCCGCCTGCCGTTCGAGAAATGCAAGCGCTCCGAGATTCCTCAGGCAGTTCGCGCGGATGCGGGCGATGGCGATGCGCTCCAGGGCTTGCGCGTTTTGCTCGTAGAGGATAACGATCTGAATGCCGAGATCGCGCAGTTTACGCTCAGCCGTGCCGGTGCCGTCGTGACGCATGCTAAGGATGGCGAGTCTGCCGTTGAGGCGTTTGCCGCGAGCGCACCGCACGAGTACGACGTGGTGTTGATGGACATCATGATGCCTGGCATCGATGGCCTTGAGGCCACGCGTCAGATTCGAGCGCTCGATCGCGAGGATGCCGCGACCACGCCGATTATCGCCGTGAGTGCCAATGCCTTTGCCGACGACCGCAGACTTTCGCGCGAGGCGGGCATGGACGCGCACCTGAGTAAACCCGTGAGCTCGCAGGAGCTCGTTGAGGCGCTTGCGCACATAGCCGCCGACGCTTCATAAGCATATGGCCCGGTTCCAAGGTGGGTTGGAACCGGGCCATATTGCCATTTGTGACGCCTGTTCTTGAGGCTTACTTTTCTTGAATCTGCTTGCCGCAAAGATGCTCAATTGTAATCTCGTAGAGCTGGACGCCCTTAATGTCCTTGGCGATTTCCTCTTCGACTTCTTCGGCAGAAGGGTAGTACTTAAGCGCGAGCTGGCGAACTTTATCTTCGATAAAAGCAGGGGTGTCATTCGCCAGGCGACAGCGGCCAAAGACCACGGTACTCATAACGTAGGGAGCCCAGTCACCGTCCTGGTACCACTCGTTGCCGTAAACGGTAAAGCAGACCTTGTCATCGCGCTTGAGTGAATCGACCTTGTGGCCAGCCTTGGCGCCATGGAAATAAATCTTGTCGTGCTCGGCGTCAAAGAAGTAGTTGACGGGAATGGCGTACGGGTAGCCATCGTCGCCGTTGACGGCAAAGACGCCGCGCTTGCAGGTAGCGAGCAGTTCGCGCGCTTCCTCGTCGGTGATGGCGCGTTTCTTTCGACGTAAGGGCCTAAACATCGTTGGCTTCCTTTCTGGTCGTGCGTGGTGGTTGAGCACAAACTATAGCGAAACGGATCCGTTTTTCTTGATGCGCGCGAGTATGTTTTTGAGCTTGTTAAAGTCGAGCGGTTTGGACAGATGGGCGTTCATGCCGGCATCGTGTGCCGCCTTGGCGTCCTCGGCAAAGGCGTTGGCGGTGAGCGCGATGATGGGGATATCGGCTGCATCGACCTTCTCGCTCAGACGAATCGCGCGGGTTGCCTCATAGCCGTCCATGCCCGGCATCATGATGTCCATCAGAATCGCATCGAAGCTGCCGGCGGGACGACCAGCGTATAGGTCGACCGTTTCGTTGCCGTCGGCGGCGCGAGTTACGACGATGCCCTCGCTTTCGAGTAGAGTCTGGGCAATCTCGGCATTGAGCTCGTTGTCTTCTGCCAAAAGGACGTTCATGCCGGCAAGCGAGCAGCTGTTTGTCTGCCTGCTCGCATCCTCTCTAGCCTGAGGGTTCTTGTCGATATCGAGCGGAATCTGGACGTTGAACGTACTCCCCACGCCAATCTCACTCGAAATCTCAATCGTACCGCCCATCAGTTCAATAAGCGACTTGACGATTGGCATGCCCATGCCGGTTCCTTGGAACTTACTGCGCGCATCGTCACCTTCTTGGGCAAACGGTTCATAGATATGCTTTAAAAACTCGGGAGCCATGCCAATGCCGGTATCCGAAACGCTAAAGCAAAAGAGCGCGCGCCCATCATCGAGTGGCTTGGTCTTTGAACTAAAGGTGACGGAGCCGCCGCGCTTGTTGTACTTGATGCTGTTGTCTAACAGGTTGATTATGATCTGTCGGATATGGGTGGGACTGCCGATCATGTATGGCCCCGTGGCGTACGGCAGACTATTGTCCTGCATTGTGATGCCGTTATCGGATGCGCGGAGCTTGCACAGCACCAGCGTATCGTCACAGAGCTCTTTGAGGTTAAAAGGCGCATGTTCCAGAGTTAGCTTGCGGTCTTCGATTTTGCCCATCTCGAGGATGTCGTTGATCAGCGAGAGTAGGTGATTGGCGGCAACACGCGCCTTGGCGCGGCTTTCGCGGGCGGCCTGCATGTCGCCGTCTTTCAATTCCTCAATTTCGATAAGACCCAGGATGCCGTTGAGTGGCGTACGGATGTCGTGGCTCATGCGCGTGAGGAATGCCGTCTTAGCGGCGTTGGCGGCATCGGCTTTCTGCTGTTCTTTCTGCGCGCGGTGAAGCGACCAGACAAGGATGACGATGCCGGTGAGCAAAATGCAGATGACGACTGCCGCAATGACGATGCGGTTGCGGTAGAGAAGTCGAAACGCATCCGATTCTTGCGCCGAGTACGATGTGGGGGAATAACTGCTTGCAGAGAGCGATTCGCCAGCATTGACGATGCCCTTATTAATGATTCCCAACAGCACGGGCTTGCCGCGCGAAATCAAACACGATAGCTGTGCCGTGTCGGTGAGCTCCTGTGTTTGGAAATCCTCGATATCGTAGGTGTCGCGGATGGTTTTCAAGCGCGTGCTGGGGACAATGATGCAACTTGCCTCCCCCTTATTGAGGGCTTCGCGTGCCTCGTTGTCATTCGGATACTCGGTTACCTTTGCGTCGGGGAATAGGTTTGCGAGCTCAAAACGGTTGACGATCGCGTCTGCTGTGCAAGCGATGTTCTTAAGGTCACTGTTCAGGTTGCTGCTGCTGTGAATGGCGGCTAGGGAAACCGTTCCCATCGGGTTTGACAGGATGACCCCTGCCTGCTCGGCAAGCCAGTAGTCGCGAAACAACGGTAGGGCGACATCGATGGTCCCTGTGGAAAGGGCTTTGGTCATTTGCTCGTTGTTCGAGAACGCTACTGTTGCAACCGTAATGCCAAACTTGTCGTGCAACGTCGTTGCAAGCGAGGCGAGCGACCCTTCCATTTCGCCGTCGTCATTTTGCGTGCAGTAGGGGAGTTTGTTTTTAAGATAGCCGATCGTGATGGTGTTGTCGTTTGCTTTGAGCCAGGAGCGCTCGGGGCCGGTGAGCGATGATGAGCCGCTGTTTTGGGCCGAGTAATTCGCCTTGACCTCGTCGTTATAGCGTGGGTTGACGCGGGCGATTGCCGTCATGGCGGCATTGATATCGTTCATCAGGTCGGGGCGGCTTTTGGGGACGGCAAAATAGTAGTCACTCGAGCCAACGTAGAACATGGGCGACGCATCGGGCGACGAGATGGTGTCGTTCATGATGACGGCGTCGACTTCGTCGTTTGCGAGTGCGTCAAAGAGCATGGAGCCTCCGTCATACTCCCTGTATGTGCAGGTGATTCCTTCGTTGGCGAGCCACTGCTGGCCAACGAAGGTTTGCATAACACCGGAGTTGCAACCGATGGTAAGGCCCTGGAGCGCTTGGGGGTCACCCTTGGCCAGGTCGTCGCGATCGGGCTTGGCGTAGATGTAGTAGCGCTCGGCGCCCTCGGGGTTCGAGGAGAAGAGCAGCTTTTGGGCGCGTTCCTCGGAGTAGGAGATGTTGGGCATGAGGTCGATTTCGCCCGCCTCGAGCATGTCCATAAGCTCGGTGAAGGTGCCGGAGACGTATTCGTATTGCCAGCCCGGCGTGTAGTATGACAGCGTCTGCAGGTAGTCATAACCCCAGCCCGAGAGACGCTCGCCGGGGGTGCCGTCCTGGAAGCCTTCGTTGTTGATAAGCCAGCCAACGCGGACCGTCTTGACCTGCTGGTCAGAGTCGGCGGCAAAGGCGGGGACGGGTATGACGGCGCTCAGCACGGCGAACGCAGCAAGCGCGACGGCCAGGGTGCGACATATAACTGAACGAAGGACAGCGGAAGCTCTCACGTGCAATCCTAACGAATCGAGACAATACCGCATAAGGATACCAGCTCAGCCTGCCCAGTCGGCCGCCGCACCGCTAAACGGTCCCGTCCGGCAGTTGGGGACAGTCCCTTTCTGCCGGCACAAAAGGAACGTCCCTAACTGCCGGTTGCCTAACTGCCGGTTGTGGGACAATACCGAGCAAACGTGATTGGGCGTCTGGGGAAAAGGGGTCGCGATGAAAAAGCTGAGGACGCTTGCCGATGTTTTGCGCCAGGCCGGTTTCGTGCGTATCACGGGCCTGTTCCTCGTCTTCTATCTGCTGTGCTCGACGGCTGTCTGGCTGTCCGAGCCCACGACCCTTACGTTTGGCGATGGTCTCTGGTTTAGCTTTGAGACCGTCTCGACCATCGGCTTTGGCGATATCCCGGCCGAAACGCCGGTCGCCCGTGCTATTACCGTCGTCCTGAGCGTCATCAGCATCTTCTACATTGCCATGCTCACGGGTGTGGCGGTGAACTACTGCAATACGCTCATCAAGCTGCGCCAAAAGGACACCATGGCGCGCTTTATGGACGATCTGGAGCATTTGGAAGAGCTCGATCGTGACGAGCTCGCCGACCTGTCGCGCCGTGTGCGCGAATATCGCCGACGCCAACGCTAGAACGGGCGCCGCGCGTCACGACGAGGGGGACTGAATATGAATATCACGGTATACCTGGGCGCCAGCGTCGGCAATGACCCGGCGTTTCTGCCTGCGGTGCAAGAGCTGGGCAACTGGATTGGCTCCAACGGGCACGCGCTGGTATACGGCGGGTCCAAATCGGGCCTGATGGGCGCGCTCGCCGATAGCGTACTCGAGGCAGGTGGACACGTGACGGGCGTTGAGCCGAGCTTTTTTATAGAGGCCGAGTTTCAGCACGACGGCATCGATGACCTCATCGTGACGAGCGATATGGCCGAGCGCAAAGCCAAGATGATTGAGCTCGGTGATGCGTTCATCGCCTTTCCCGGCGGGACGGGCACGCTCGAGGAGATTGCCGAGGTCATGTCCGCGGTGTCGTTGGGGCACCTGAGTGCTCCGTGCATCCTGTATAACCTTGACGGTTACTACAACGACCTCAAGGCGCTGCTCGGGCACATGATTGATAAGGGGCTTTCGAGCCCGAGGCGCCAGCACGGCATCTACTTTGCCGACGATTTGCGCGAGATTGTCTCGATTATCAACGGATAAGTCTTGAGCCTGCCCCACTATGACTCCCAATGGTGCCGTTTGTGGCGCAGATGGTTGGCTTGTCTGGGCAACGCTCGCTCTACAATAAAACATAACTATGTCGACTTTGACCGCGGGAGGACCCGATGGACAACCTTGCCAAACCCACAAACCGCGTGCTGTTTTTAGTTAGCGTTGCCGTGACCGGTGCGTTCGCAGGTGCCGCGGTCTGGCTGTTCTTTTTTGCGATGGAGCACGGTATCGACTATCTGTGGACCGAGATCCCCCACATGCTGGGCGCGGCGTCGCCCGAACTCGCCAGCGGCCCGTTCGGTTTTCTGCCGTATCCGTTTTTCGTCTGCCTGCTGGGCGGCCTGCTGATCGGCCTGTACGAAAAGCTTACGGGCACCAAGACCGACGACCTCAACCAGGTGATGGCTAAGGTTAAGCAAGACGGGCGCTACCCGTACGACAACCTGGGCAAGCTTTCGCTCGCGGCATTGCTGCCGCTGCTGTTTGGCGGAAGTATTGGACCGGAGGCCGGCCTGACCGGCGTTATCGCGGGTCTGTGCAGCTGGGTCGGCGACCGCATGCGCCGCTTTGGCGCCGAGTTCAGGGAGCTCACGCTGTTGGGCACCCAGGCCGCGCTGACGGCGCTCTTTACCGCGCCCGTCTTTGGCTTTGTGGCGCCGCTCGCCGGTAGCGCCGACGGCCAGGGCGAAGACGCCGGCGATGGGTCCGCGTCCGGCGAGATCACCATCAAGCTGCCCAAGGCACAGAAGACGGTGGTCTACGGTATCGCGATCGCTGGCGGTCTGGGCACCTACCTGCTGCTCGGCCAGGTTATGGGCGGCGGCATGGGCATGCCCAGGTTCGAGGCCGCCGAGGTGGGCAACCTGGAGCTTGCCTGGCTCATCCCGCTGGCGTTGGTTGGCACCGTTCGCGGCTGGCTGTACTTTGTCTCGGAGCACGCGAGCGAGGCGCTGTCCCATGCAATAGGGGAGCGTCCTGTCGTCAAGGCCATGCTGGCCGGTCTGGCGCTCGCCATCTGCGGCACGGTCTTGCCCTACACCATGTTTGCCGGCGAGACCCAGGCCGATGTACTTATGGAGACCTACCTCACCATTCCCGCCGGCGTGCTTATCGCGACCGGTCTTGTTAAGGCCATGCTGACGCCCGCCCTCATCAACCTTGGTTGGCGCGGCGGCCACTTCTTCCCCGTTATCTTCTCGGGCGTAAGCCTGGGCTATGGCCTTGCCATCCTCACCGGCGCAGATCCGGTCTTTTGCGTCGCCGTCTGCACGGCATCGACGATGGGCGCCGTCATGCGCCAGCCTGTCATGGTTGTGGGCCTGCTGCTTATGTGTTTCCCACTCAAGGGTATCGTCTGCATGATCATCGCCGCAGCCATTGCCGCTGGCATTCCACTGCCCAAGCCGCTGCGCAAGTAGCGCGGCAGCGCGCGGTCAGTACAAACATCTCAAGTCCGGTGCGGGCGCTGTGTCACGGATTTGCGGGTGGACTGGATTTCGTTCGGTATCGGCGCTACTTCCAAATTGCAAGCGCGGCGGTGCCCAGTACGATGAGGACGAGACCGATGGCGCTGCGGCGGGAGAGTTTTTCGTTGAATGCCAGGCGCGCAAATAGCACCGATACGACAATCGATAGTTTGTCGATCTGCACCACGACACTCACCTGGCCTGCAGCGATGGCATAGTAATAGAGCAGCCACGATGCTCCAGTCGCGATGCCCGATGTTGCGAGAAATGTGAGTTCGCGCCGGTCAACGTGCGCGACCTGCTCCAGTTTTCCCTTGGCTGCCACGATTGCCCATGCCATAACCAGTACCACGCAGGTGCGGATTGCCGTGGCCAGGTTTGACTCGACGCCTTCGATGCCGATCTTGGCGAGGACGGAGGTGAGTGCCGCGAACACGGCGGCGCCGAGGGCGTAAGCGAGCCAGGTTCGGTCTTGCTGCTGCTCGGGTTCGGCGGACTGCTTCTTCTCGATCATTAAAAACGTGCCGAGGGTGATGACAGCGGTTCCCACGAGCTTAACCGCAAGGTTGCTCGTCTCGTCAAAAAGCGCGATGGCGACCAGCGCGGCGAGCACGGTGCTCATCTTGTCGACCGGTACGACCTTATTGACATTTCCGATGCTCAACGCCTTAAAGTAACAGATCCACGAAGCACCGGTAGCGAGTCCCGAGAGGACGAGAAAGAGCCAGGATCTGGGTTCGATGCTGCCAATGGTTCCAATGGATCCAGAAATGCCCGCCATTACCCAGGCGAAAACGAGCACCACGCAGGTGCGAATGGCCGTCGCGACATCGGAGTCGGTCTGCTTGATGCCGCATTTGGCCAAGATGGATGTGATGCCGGCAAAGAATGCTGACGCAAATGCTGCGACAACCCACGACACGGGTGCGGTGCCTCCTTGGATAATGGGTTTATCCTGCGAGTTTTATGGACATGAGGATACCGCCCCGCCATGAAGGTTTGATATGGCCGCGGCGAGACGGGGGTTATGTTCCGGGGAGCCATTTGGTGAAGGCTCGAATTGTCGATATGCTGTCGACTTCTCTTTGGTTTCCAAGATCTAAACGGCATGCTTCGAAGGGCGGCGGCGTTGTTGCTGCTTCGTCTTATCTAGTAAATGAGGTGGGGTGCCGCCCAAGTCCTTTAGCTGTCGATTACAGATCGCGTGCTCGATAGACCTTGGTGCTGACGGTGCAGCTGATTGCACATAGCGCGAGGGCCAGTACGGCAATTCCTGCGCACAGACCGCCAAGGACGGCAGGATCGGGATTCGCTCCGGCAATCGACATGAGCCAGTTGCTAATGGGGTTGGAAGAGCTCAGCATTGCCATGGTACCGCAGCCCATCAGGGCAAACAGGCCGACGGAAAGGCGCAGCGCCTCCATGTGTCCAAATCGAAAGAACAGCGGCTGTGCCAAAAACACCATCATGAGGGAGATGAGCATCGATGCGGCGGAGGCTATTGTGATCTCAAAGACGGTCTGTCCCGTCGAAGGAATGCCCGTGTGATCGAAGAACGGAAGGGCGATGATGTTCAAAAGCACGGCGGCGCATGCCATGACGGCCGAGAAAGCAATAATGCACAGGTAGCGTGCGCAGATGATGTCTTTGCGCGAGAACGGCAGCGTTGCCCGATAGCGCTCCCAGCCGTTTTGGTTATCGTAGCCAGCCAGTGAGTTCATGAATATGATGGGTGACATGGCACTGACGGCGCAGGCGCCGGCGCTTATGCCGGAATCACCGTCCGATGCGTTGGCGAGGGTCAACACGACGAATATAAACAGGCTGACGCCCGCGATGCTCGGGACGAGCGTGCGAACGATGGCGAGCTCGGATATAAAGGCGCGTTTCATTTCGAAGCCCCTTTCAGCGTGAGGCGCAGATAGTCATCAATGGTTGCCCGATCGCAGGGAATCTCGGGAAAGGCCTCGAGCGTTTCGCGACGGTTGGGTACGAGGACGTCCACGCTGTAGACGTGGTGGACGGCACGGGCGCCTTCGACGCAAGCCATAAGCTCGGCAGCCTGCGCTTGGGTACAGTGGGCGATGCCGGCGCGGTCGGTAATATCCTCGCGCGGTAGGTCAAAAATAATCGAGCCGTTATCGATGCAGATGACGCGGTCGGCGGCGCGATCGAGGTCGGATGTAATGTGGCTCGAGAGCAGCACGCTGTGCTGGCCGTCGGCGACAAAGGCAAGCAGCTCATCAAGCAGTTCCTCGCGTGCCATGGGATCGAGGCCCGCGGTGGCTTCGTCCAAAACGAGCAGCTTGGCATTGTGGCTGAGTGCACAGGCAAGCTGCAGTTTCATGCCCATGCCGCGGGAGAGGTCCTTGACTTTTGTCTTGGGATCGAGGCCAAACCGGTTGATGAATCCGGCGAACGTTTCGCGGTCCCACGTGGGGTACGCCGGGCCTACGAGCGACTCGATCTGGCCCACCTTGAGCGTGGAGGGGAAGGGGCATGTGTCCAGGACAAGACCGACGCGGGAGCGCAGGCAGCGCTGTGTCTCATCGGGCGCGTCGGCGCCACAGCGCTGCCCAAACAGGCGCACCTCGCCGGCATCGAGCTTGATAAGCCCGAGCACGGCGCGAATGGTCGTTGTCTTGCCGGCACCGTTAGCGCCCACAAAGCCAACAATCTGGCCGGGCTCCACGGCGAGCGTGACATCACGCAGCGAAAAACAGTCGCTCACGCGGCGTGAGACACCTTTGAGTTCTAGCAAGTTTTGCATGGTATAGCCTTTCTTGCAGATGGCTACTGCATGGTTTCGGGGGCTACCAGGTCGAGCATCTCGTGCAGTTTGTCGCGCGTGACGCCCAAGGCTTCGGCTTGGCTTGCCGCTTTCGCAAGCAGCTCTTCGATATGGCAGAGCTGGTTTTCGCGCAAGAGCTCCTGGTTGCCCTCGGCGACAAAACAGCCCTTGCCCTGCACGGTGCAGATAAACCCGAGCTGCTCCAGGTCGGCGTAGGCGCGCTTGGTGGTGATGACGCTCACGCCAAGATCGCTCGCGAGTGCACGGATGCTGGGGAGTTTGGCTCCCGCAGCGAGCGTGCCCGATAAGATCTGAGCTTTGACTTGCGAGGTTATCTGCTCGTAGATGGGCTTATCGCTCGAATTGGATAGGATGATGTCCACAGCGGCTCCTTAGCTGTTGGGCTACACGTGTATATAACCGGTAAGCACAGTATATATACACTATGCACAGTTATGCAAGAGGCAAATGTGGATTGGGCCGGCTACCCAGGCCCCAACTGATGAATTTGTCCTGATAGGCGCCCTAGAGCGGGATTTCGCGGCTACAATAGGGCGGTTACATCGACGTAATGCACTCAATGCAAGAAAGGATCCGCATGGCAAGCCTGTCGGATGAAATCTCGTCGCGCCGCACATTCGCGATCATCAGCCACCCGGACGCCGGTAAGACCACGCTTACCGAGAAGCTGCTGCTCTATACCGGCAGCATCCAGACCGCCGGTTCGGTCAAGGGCAAGAGCTCGGCCAAGCACGCCGTCTCGGACTGGATGGATATCGAGAAGGAGCGCGGCATTTCCGTTACCTCCTCGGTGCTGCAGTTCACCTATAACGGCGCCTGCGTCAACATCCTCGATACCCCCGGCCACCAGGACTTCTCGGAGGATACCTACCGTACGCTTATGGCCGCCGACGCCGCAGTCATGGTCATCGACGGCGCCAAGGGCGTCGAGGCCCAGACCAAAAAGCTCTTTAAGGTCTGTACGCTGCGCCACATTCCCATCTTCACCTTTGTGAACAAGCTCGACCACGAGGCCCGCGATCCGTTTGAGCTCATGGAAGAGATCGAGAATGTTCTGGGCATCAACACCTATCCCATGAACTGGCCGATCGGCAGCGGCCGCAACTTCCGCGGCGTGTTCGATCGTCAGACCCGTCGCGTCATTGCCTTTGAGGGCGATGGCCACGCCAACGCCACCAAGAAGGTCGCCGAGGTCGAGGCCGAGCTGGGCGACCCCGCCATGGACGAGCTCATCGGCGAGGAGAACCATAAGAACCTGATGGACGATATCGAGCTGCTCGATGGTGCCGGCGACGAGCTCGATTTGGATGCCGTGGCCTGCGGCAAGCTGAGCCCGGCGTTCTTTGGCTCGGCGCTTACCAACTTTGGCGTGGAGCCCTTCCTCAAGGAGTTCCTGCGTCTGGCCCCGACGCCGCGTGCCTATACCGATACGCTCACCAGCGAGCCGGTCGATCCCTGCCGCGACGACTTTAGCGGCTTCGTGTTTAAGATCCAGGCCAACATGGACAAGAACCACCGCGACCGCATCGCCTTTGTGCGCATTTGCTCGGGCAAGTTCGAGCGCGGCATGGATGCCTTCCACGTGCAGGGCAACCGCAAGCTTAAGCTTGCCACGGGTACCTCGATGATGGCCGATGACCGCGCCATCGTGGACGAGGCGTACGCGGGCGATATCGTGGGCCTGTTTGATCCGGGTATCTTTAGCATCGGTGATACCGTGTGCTCCGGCAAGCGCCACGTGCAGTACCCGCAGATCCCGACGTTTGCCCCCGAGATGTTCGCTCGCATTACGCAGGTCGATACGCTCAAGCGCAAACAGTTCGTCAAGGGTATGGAGGAGCTTGCCCAGGAGGGTGCCATCCAGATCTTCCGCGAGCTGGGCGCTGGCATGGAGAGCGTCATCGTGGGCGTGGTCGGCGTGCTGCAGTTTGAGGTGCTCGAGCGCCGCCTCAAGGCCGAGTACCGTGTTGAGGTTCGTCGCCAGCCGCTGCCCTATACGGACATTCGCTGGATCCAGAACGACCCCGATACCATCGATATCCCGGGCCTTTCGCTCACGCGCGACACGCTGCGCGTCGAGGACATGCGCGGCGGTAAGCTGCTGCTGTTCACGAGTCCGTGGAACGTGGATTGGGCAACCGATCACAACCCCGATCTTATCCTGTCGGAGTTTGGCAACGTAGCCTTTTAACGCATCGCGCGGTGGCCCTGTGGGGCTGCCGCGCCGCTTGCTTGCCTGATGCCGTGTGAGCGGCTATCATACCCACCGTCGTCTCAAGACCGGGGCGTCCGAGCAGTTCGGGTCCGATATCCTGCTCGTTAAACCTAAAACCAAAGGAGTACATAATGATCAAGAAGGTCATGGAGGACTATAAGGTCCTGTTGCGGAGCATTCCCGCGGCAACGGTTTCGCTGTTTTTCGTGAGTGTCATCATGATGAACCTGCTGGCCAACAAAGAGCTCATCAGCCTGCCGTATCTGGCACTCGATTGCGGCTTTGTGGTGAGCTGGGTTTCGTTTTTGTGCCAGGACATGATCTGCAAGCGCTTTGGCGCCAAGGCATCCATCAAAATCTCTATCCTCGCGCTGCTGGTCAACCTGGCCGTGAGCCTGTGCTTTTGGGCATGTTCGCTCACGCCCGGCATGTGGGGCGCCTACTACGACACGGGCATGATTGAGGTCAACACCGCCCTTAACGCCACCATCGGCGGCACCTGGTACGTGGTGCTGGGCTCTTCGCTGGCAATGCTCGTTTCTGCCGTGGTTAACTCCACGCTCAACCAGTCGCTCGGCCGCATGCTCAAGAAGAATAACTTTGCGAGCTTTGCCTTCCGTTCCTATGTGTCCACGGGTGTTGGCCAGTTTATCGACAACCTGGTCTTTGCCATCGTGGTGAGCCACACGTTCTTTGGTTGGACCTGGGTGCAGGTCCTCATGTGCTCGCTGACCGGCGCTGTTGCTGAGCTGCTGTGCGAGGTCTTCCTGAGCCCCGTGGGCTACAAGGTCGTGCGCGGCTGGGAGCGCGAGAATGTGGGTTCCGAGTACCTCGAGCGCCACGCAACCGCCTAAGGAGCAAGTATGCGGGTTTTGATCACGGGCGCTTCGGGCGGTATCGGAGCCGCGTGCGTGCAGCGCTTTTTGGACGAGGGCCACGAGGTCGTGGGCTTTGATCTGCTGCCGGCGGCGATCGAACACGAGCGCTACCGCCATCTGATCGTTGATGTCCGCAAGCCGGACGCGTTTCCGGACGACCTTGAACCCCAGGTAATCGTGAACGTTGCCGGTGTGCAGGATTCGACTGACGACATCGCCGCCAACCTGTGTGGCACCATCAACGTGACCGAGCGCTACGCCTTTGTGGGGGAGGGGCTCGCCGCCAAGCCTGCGCCGGCTATCAAATCCGTGGTCAATGTGGGGTCGGCGAGCGGGCATACGGGATCGGAGTTTCCCGCCTATGCCGCCAGCAAGGGCGGCGTTATCGCCTACACCAAGAACCTTGCAAACCGCCTGGCACCGCAGGCCATCGCCAACAGTGTGGACCCGGGCGGCGTTATCACACCGCTCAACCGTTGCGTGATGGAAGACGAGCACCTGTGGAACCAGATTATGGAGCTCACGCCGCTTAAGCGCTGGGCCACTGCCCAAGAGATCGCCGAGTGGATCTACTTTGTGGGCGTGACCAACCGGTTTATGACCGGGCAGAGCCTGCTGATCGATGGCGGCGAGGCCGGCCGCACACAATTTATTTGGCCCGAATAGGAAACGCGCCCGATGGAAAGCTGTCGGGCGCGTTTTTGATGTATCGATTTTTAGCCGAGGCAAGTCCAGTTGACGGGGGTCGAGCCGTGCTGTTCAAGTAGCCGATTGGCGGCAGAGAAGGGGCGCGACCCCATAAAAGCGGGGAGTTCTGCCGTGGCACGGTTGGCCGAAAGCGGCGAGGGGTGCGTAGAGGCCAGGCATAACTTGCCGGTTGCCTTGTCCGCGCCGGTAGCGGCGAGCTTGCCTTCGACCATCTGCTGGGCAAAGCGGCCCCATGCCAAAAAGACTACCGGCTGGGACAGCTGACAGCAGCGTTCGATAACGTAGTCGGTGAGCGTGCTCCAGCCCAGTTTGGCGTGCGAGTTGGCGGCATGCTCGCGCACGGTGAGCGTGGTGTTGAGAAGCAGGACGCCCTGTTGTGCCCATGGGGTTAGGTCTCCCGTGGCGGGAATGGGGCAGCCTAGATCGGCATTGAGCTCCTTGTAAATGTTGCGCAGGCTCGGCGGCAACTTGGTTTGCGTTGCGGGGACCGAGAACGACAGCCCCATGGCCTGGTTGGGCCCGTGATAGGGGTCTTGACCCAAGATGACAACCTTGACCTGGTCGGCCGGCGTGTAGGCGAGGGCATTGAGGATGTCGTCTTGTGCCGGGTAGATGGTTTGCTCGACACGCAAAAGGGCGATGCGCTCGAGCAGCTGGTTCGTAGTGTCACGTACCGGCTGCGGCGCATCGCCCAACCAAGTTGCTATGTTGCGGTCGCGGGTTGCGGTGTCCATGGGGCTCCTTTATGGCAGATGCTCTGTTGGCATCTATTGTAAAGGCGCACCGGTTGCCTTTATGCCACGGCTGTATGAAGAGCGGGGTCTACGAGACTTGCTCGGGCGCTCCTGCCATGCGAGCCTGTCCATGTGCGCGAAGGCGCGGAAGCTCGACGGTTGCCACCATGACGCCGGTGAGGATGAGGGCGGCGCCAAAGAATGCGATGGGGCTCAGGACCTCGCCGACCAGGAAGAACGAGAAGACAGCGGAGCAGACCGGCTCGAGCGAGAAAGCGAAGCCGGTGGTCTCGGCAGGCACGTGGGGCTGCACGAGCGTCTGGGTGATAAAGCCGTAGGCAGAGCAGATGAGTGCGAGCGCGACGACGACCACGATCTCGCTGGGTGTGCCGGGAAGCGTGAAACCGCCAAAGGTGAATGCCGCGATGCCCGAGAACAAACCGCCAAAGCCCAGCTGCCAAACGCCCAGAGCCAGCGGGTCGACATCTTCGACAAAGCGCTTCGCCACAATGATGTGTCCGGCGTAGACAAAGGCGGAGAGCAGCATGATGATCGCGCCCGGGTTCAGGCTGGTAAAGTCGGCGCCCGAGAGCAGCAGCATGCCGCAGGTGACGATGGCGGTGCCGACGAGCACTTTGCGCTCGGGGGCGCGACGCAGCAGGGCGGCGTTGGCAAACGGCACGATCACGACCGTCAGGCTCTGCAAAAAGCCGGCAGTGGAGGCAGAGGTGAGGCTGGAGCCCAGGCACATGCAGGTGAGCTCGGTTGCCATGATGGCGCCGATGATGGCGGCACGGACCATAAGGTCGCGGTTGATGCGGAAAGCGCGCTTGTGGAAGAGCAGCAGGCAAGCCGCAAAGGCGATGATGCAGCGCAGCGCGACGATGCTCGTGGCGTTCATGCTGTCCATGCCGATCTTCATAAGGGGATACGAAAAGCCCCATGCGACGGGAACGGAAAATGAGAGCGCGATTGCTTTTTTGCGATCCATGGGACTCCTTTTGTTACGGAACGGTTTCGCAAAAAGGATTCTGCTCCCAGATGTGGATGTAGTAAAGCGAATGTATCTTCAGTATGATTAAGAAATGCTAATGTTGACAGAAAAAGCCCTGGCAAAACGTTTTACGGCAACATCGATGGGGAGGCACGATGGCATCGCGGTATCAGATTGTATGTATGGTGGTCGATTGCGGCAGTCTGAAACGTGCGGCGGACGAGCTGGGCTATACGCAAAGTGCGGTGAGCCAGGCCGTCAAGGCGCTCGAGCGCGAGCTGGGTACCACGCTTATCGAGCGCGGTAAGCAGGGTGTGTCGCTTACGCGCGATGGCAAGCAGTATCTGCCGTATCTGCGACAGATCGTAACTGCCGAGGCCGAGCTTGAGGGCAAACGTCAGGAGTTGCTGGGACTCTCCTCGACTGATATTCGTATCGCGACGTTTACCAACGTGAGTCGTACCGTGCTGCCGCGTGTGATCCGCGACTTTGGTGCGCTGCACCCGGGCGTACGCTTTACCCTCAAGCAGGGCGATTACACGCGCAACGCTCAATGGGTGCACGATGGCGTGGTTGACTTTTGCTTTACGGCGCGCGGGTTTACCGCTGGGCTCGAGAAGCGCGTGGTCTATCACGACGAGTTGGTGGCATTGTTGCCGACCGCGCATCCGCTGACGGCAAAGGAAAAGGTGACACTTGCCGACCTAGCGTCCGAGCCGTTTGTGCTGCTGGATGAGGGCGAACAGAGCCTGGTGCTCGATGCATTCGCGGCGTATGGCCTGTCGCCGCACGTGACGAGTGAGGTGACCGACGACTACACCATCATGGCGATGGTGGAGGAGGGCCTGGGCGTGAGCATGCTCTACCGTCGTACTGTAGAGGGCATGCAAGCCGATATTCATGTGCGGCCCATCGTGCATGCCCCCTCGCGTGACGTGGTGGCCGCCTGGCGCAGCTGGGACACCATGCCCATCGCCACGAGGCGCTTTATCGACTATATGAGCTCGCATATTGTCAATTAATGACTGGCGTGGCGTTGAGTGCGGTGTTTAGCGGGCTGTCGCTTTGGCTTGGGTGGCGCGATAGGTGCGTGCCGGGTGGCAAAGTAGTACCGCCACGACCATAAAGAACGCCGTGGTGCCCAGGCTGATGGGGTAGACCATCATGATGTTCGCAAAGGTGCGGAAGTGCGGGAACACACAGAACACCCAATAGAAGCGGATGCCGCAGACGCAGATCATGGTGATGAGGGCGGGCGTGAGCGAGATACCAAAGCCGCGCAGGTAGCCTGACATGTTTTCGTAGAACATGCTAAAGGCGTACGCCGGAAAGATTGAGCACACGCGGATATAGCCGATCGAGACGATGTTGGGATCGCTGTTAAAGAGCGACAAGATCTCGCGCCCTAGGCCGACAATAACGATGATCGTGGTGAGTGCAACGATACCGCCTTCGACCAGGCAGACCTTGAGCGTCTTGGTGCAGCGGTCGATCTGGCGGGCGCCGTGATTTTGTCCTACAAAGGTGGTGCAAGCCTGGCTAAAGCTGTTGAGCAGGTTGTAGCACACGTACTCCAGGCTCATGGCGGCGCTCGAAGCCGCCATGACCTCGGTGCCCAGGCTGTTGATGGCAGACTGGATGATGATGTTGGCGACGGCAAAGACGGCGCTTTGGATGCCGGCGGGCAGGCCGATCTTGACGATGCGCTTGAGGGCGACGGGGTCGATAGCCAGGTCGCGTAGGGTGACGCGGACGACGGAGTCGGTCTTGAGCAGGCGGATGAAGAGCGTAGCGGCGCTGACGGTGTAGGCGATGGCGGTGGCGATGGCGACGCCCGCGACGCCCCAGTGGAGTACGGGGACAAAGATGAGGTCTAGGCCAATGTTGAGGACGGTGGACACGGCAAGCGCCTGCAGCGGCATGCGGGTGATGCCGACGGAGCGGAAGATCGCGGCCTCAAAGTTGTAGAGCAAGATCGAGGGCAGGCTGAGCAAAAAGACGCGCAGGTAGAGCGAAGCGAGCGGCATGGTTTCGGCGGGAACGTTGAGCGCGGCGAGCATGGGCTCGGCAAAGATCTCGCCCAGAGCGATGACGACAAAGCCCACGAGCGCCATTAAAATCGAGGTATGGACGGCGCGTTTGACCATGTTCTGATCGTTGCGGCCGATAGCGTTGGCGATGACCACGTTGGAGCCAAGCGACATGCCGATAAACAGGTTGAGCATAAGACTGGTAAGCGGAACATTGGAGCCGACCGCCGCCATGGCGAGGGTTCCCTGGTCGCCCGAGAAGTTACCGATAATGACCGTGGCGATGAGGTTCGACAGCTGCTCCAAGATGCTCGTGGCGGCCACGGGGAAGGCGAACAGGGGAATATTGCGCCACAGCGATCCGGTGGTCATGTCAATATGCTTAGATACGGTATCAGCCATACGCTCTCAATCTCTAACGTGCTATATCGTGCTTATTTGCGCAGACGATGATACTCCTAATCGACTAGTCGTTGGGGGCGTTCTTAAACGACTAGTCATTCAAGAACGTCCCCAATGACTAGGCGGGGAAGGCGTGCGACAATAGTGGGCGTTGTGTTGTTCGCGCTAAGGAGTTGCCATGTTGTTGTGTCCCGTTTGCCATGAGCCGTTGGTGGACAATGAGCGTGGGGCCGCATGCGCGGGCGGACACCGGTTTGACCGTGCGCGCGAGGGCTATCTATATCTGCTGTGCTCGTCCAAGAGCGGCGACTCCATGGGTGATCCCAAGTCGCAGGCGCGCAGCCGTCGCGACTTTCTGAACCGCGGTTACTATGCGCCGTTGCGCGATGCGATGGTAGAGCTGGTGCGCAAGCAGGTGTCTGGGCGTGCTGCGTCTACGAACGGCCCCATGACGTTGCTCGATATTTGCTGCGGCGAGGGTTACTACACCAGCGCCATGGGCGCGGTGCCGGGCGTGGACGCTTATGGCTTTGACCTGGGCAAAGAAATGGTACGTCTGGCCGCCAAGCGCGGCGATGCGACCTATTTCGTGGCCAACATGAAGGATATCCCCGTGGCCGATGGCGCCTTCGATATGGTGACCGAACTCTTTGCTCCCTTTAACGAGCGCGAATTTGCCCGCGTGCTGGCGCCCGAGGGCTCGCTCTACACCGTGGTGCCGGGCGCCCGTCATCTCTTTGGGCTCAAGGAGGTGCTCTACGACACGCCGTACCTTAACGATGAGAAGCTGCCGAAGACCACCGAGCTCGAGTTAGTCGGAACGCAGCGGGTATCTGCGAATATTACGCTCCAGACCCAGGCCGACATCGAGGCGGTGTTCCAGATGACGCCGTACTACTACCGCACGCGACCCGCCGACAAAGAGCGTCTGGCAAATTTGGATACCCTTCAAACCGACATCGACTTCATCATCGCCGAGTACCGCCACAGCTAACAACCTGCCAAAAAGGGACAGGTTTATTTTGGCAGGTTTTATCTGGGCAAACGTAAAGGGCCGACCGCGGAGATGCGCGATCGGCCCTTTTTAGTTGCTTGGCTGCAGAGGTTATGAGAAGCGAGCGCTTATAGGCGGTCCTTGTTCTCGGCCTTAACGGCGTGTGCCTGCTGAACAAAGAACAGGTCGTACACCACGATGACAAAGGCGCCAAAGTTGATGGCGTCGCCGCCAAACGCGGGAAGCGTGAGCACCGCTTGGGCAAGCGTGGCGACCGAGGCAACAATACCGAGCTTAAACGCGCCGTCCACCTGCGAAGGCTTGTTGGCGCCCTTGATACCGGCGACGCCTGCGGCAAGGTCGACGAGACCCTTGGCGATAAGCACGACCGCTGCGAGCGTGGCGTACGAACCGTACGTGGAATCGAGACCGCCCGTGGCGATACCGACGCCGGCGGTGACGAGGCTGGCGATGCCCAAAACAAAGTAGATGAGAGCAAGGATTTTGAGAGTCTTGCGAGTGAAGCTCATGGCTGGTCCTTTCGATACGAGTACGCCAACTTGGCGCACCCAATGTACTGCACATATGGTGAAGCACATTGTAGTTCAACGCGGCGATGCATGCGTTTGAAAGCGCATTGAGCCCGCGCAGCCAAACCCAACCTTTCAAAAAGGAAAGCTGGGCGTAAGTCAAATCGATGGCAGCGTATGCGCGGCGCTGCGATGATGGGTCCATGGTAAGAGCTGGACCGAAGGAGGAGCCATGATGTACGGAGCAGGGCAAGTGCATGAGCCGCGGTCGTTGGGAAGGCGCATGGGTGATTCTGTGATCGCTGCCGTGTGCACGGGATTGATGGCGGTGCTTTGCATTGGGATGCTGTGGGCCATGTCGCATGTGGGACAATAGCGGACGGTTGGGTGCCGACATAAACGGCGCTCACGTATTCGTTTTGCTTGTTAAGGAGTACCCATGGGCGTCGTCGATCCCTTTTCTGTTGCTCGGGCCGCGGGGCTTGAGCTGATCGGGAAGCCCGAGGGCCTCACGCTCACCGACGGCGCGATGGAGCTGCGTGCCGATTTTACCCGCATGCTTCCGCGGCTCAAGCAGGGCCGTCTGCAGCAAGAGCTGCTGGTAAAGGCTGCGCGCGCAAAAGGCATCGAGAGCCCATGGGCGATTGACGCCACGGCAGGCTTTGGCGAGGATTCGCTGTTGCTGGCGGCCGCGGGTTTTACCGTCGATCTGTATGAGCAGGATTGCGTAATCGCGGCGCTCCTCAAGGATGCCCTGGATCGCGCGGCAGATGATCCGGCTCTTGCGACAGCCGTGGCCCGCATGCGCTTACATGCGGGCGAGGACAGCATTGCCGGCCTTCGCCATACAGCTGAGCTGATCGAGCAGGGTGAGCTCACCGCTCCCGACGTGGTATATCTGGACCCCATGTTTCCCGGGCGCACCAAGAGCGCGGCGGTGAAAAAGAAGTTCCAACTCTTGCATCATCTGGAACAGCCGTGCGCCGATGAGGAGACGCTGGTCGAAGCCGCGCTTGCGGTGCACCCGCGCAAGGTCGTTATCAAGCGGCCGGTGAAGGGGCCACTGCTTGCCGGCGTTAAGCCGAGCTATCAGCTTGCGGGCAAGGCCGTTCGTTACGATGTGTTGGTGCCGCCGCGTCCATAGCCCGTGCGCAATGGCCGGCATTGCGCCAATGGAGAGCCTATTTCCAAGGGTGCGACGTCAGGTGCCAGCCGCCGCAGTATTCGCATTTGTAGCAGGCTAGGCCGCGCCGCCCGCGGTTTTCGCAGTCGGCCATAAC